>CAYZVY010000023.1:0-29214 GCA_964481675.1 uncultured Verrucomicrobiota bacterium | reverse complement strand
CAGTCGCTCACGCCCAGGTACAGCAGCATCTGCTTGAGCGCCAGCAGGAAGGCGAGCGCCTCCTCGGGGGTCTCCATGTCGGGCTCGGAGACGATCTCCATCAGCGGCACGCCCGCGCGGTTGCAGTCCACCCCGCTCCGCCGGCCGTGGTGGATGCACTTGCCCACGTCCTCTTCCAGGTGGATGCGCGTGAGGCGGACCGTCCTGAAGCGGCCGCCGACGTCGATCTCCACGCCGCCGCCCAGGCACAGCGGCTTGTCGTACTGGGAGATCTGGTAGTTCTTGGGCATGTCGGGATAAAAATAGTTCTTCCGGTCGAACTTGGAATACGGGTTGATCGTGCAGCCCAGCATCAGCCCCGTCATGGCGGTCAGGCGGACCGCCTCGCCGTTCATCACCGGCAGCGTGCCGGGATACCCGAGGCAGACGGGGCAGACCTGCGTGTTGGGCGGGGCGCCGGGGCCCGTGGGGCAGGAGCAGAACATCTTGGAGCGGGTCTTGAGCTGGACATGGACCTCGAGCCCGATGGTGAACAGATAGGTCATGACCCCTCCCCCGGCCGGCGGCGATGCCAGTCGGTCGCGCCCTGGAAGGCGCCCCCCACCCGGAACAGGGCCGACTCCCCGAAGGCGGGCCCCAGGACCTGCAGCCCGACGGGAAGGCCGCCCGGGGTGAAGCCGCAGGGGACGGACAGGCCGCAGATGCCGGCCAGGCTCGCGGGCACGGTGAAGATATCGCCCAGGTACATCTGGAGCGGGTCGGCCGTCTTCTCGCCCAGCCGGTAGGCGGCCGTGGGGGCGACGGGCGTGAGCAGGGCGTCGCACGTCTTGAAGGCCTCCTCGAAATCGCGGCGGATCAGGGTGCGCACCTGCTGGGCCCGGACATAATAGGCGTCATGGTACCCGCTGCTCAGGACGTATGTTCCCAGAATGATGCGCCGCTTCACCTCGGCCCCGAAGCCGCGGGCCCGGGTCTGGCCGTAGAGGTCCATCACGTCCGCGGCGTCGGGGGCCCGGTTGCCGTAGCGCACCCCGTCGAAGCGGGCCAGGTTGGCCGAGGCCTCGGCGGTGGCGATGATGTAATAGGTGGGGATGGCCACGCCCGTGTGGGGCAGCGACACCTCGCGCACCTCGGCGCCCAGGGCGCGGAGCTGCGCGATCGCCCCCTGGATCGCCGTCTCGACCGCGGGGTCGAGGCCGCCCACGAAATATTCCTTCGGCAGCCCCAGCCGCATGCCCTTGAGGCCCGCGCGGCAGGCGGCGGCGTAATCCTCCACGGGCGCGTCGACCGAGCTGGAATCGCGGGGGTCGGCGCCGGCCATCACGCTCAGCAGCAGGGCGGCGTCTTCGACATCCTTCGCCAGGGGGCCGATCTGGTCGAGCGAGGAGGCGTAGGCCGTCAGGCCATAGCGGGAGAGGCGGCCGTAGGAGGGCTTGAGCCCGGTGCAGCCGCAGAAGGAGGCGGGCTGGCGCACGGACCCGCCCGTGTCGGACCCGAGGGCGCACAGGGCCAGATCGGCCGCCACCACTGCGGCCGAGCCGCCGCTGGAGCCGCCGGGAACGCAGGCGGTGTTCCAGGGGTTTCGGGTGGGGCCGTAGGCGGAATTCTCGTTGCTGGACCCCATGCCGAACTCGTCCATGTTGGTCCGGCCCAGGAAGAGGGCGCCCTCGGCGCGCAGGCGGGCCACCGCGGTGGCGTCATAAGGAGCCACGTAGGTCTCGAGGATCTTCGAGCCGCAGCCGCAGGTCTGCCCGCGGACGTTGAGGATGTCCTTCACCGCCACGGGAATGCCCAGCAGGCGGCCGCGCCGGCCGCGGGCGCGGTCGGCATCGGCCTGCCGGGCGTCGGCCAGCGCGGTTTCGGCATCCAGCTTGAGATAGCCGTGGATGGCCGGATCGCGCGCGGCGGCGGCCGCCAGCACGGCGCGCACCAGCTCTTCGGAGCGGCAGGCGCCCGCCTCGAGCTTCGCCACGGCCTCCCGGACCGTCAAGGTGTTCAACAATCCCATACCATCCCCTGGCTCACTCGACGATCCTCGGCACCAAAAACTGATTGTCGGCATGCTGGGGCGCGTTGGCCAGGATCTGCTCCATGGCCAGGCCCTCGGCCGGGATATCCTCCCGGAACACGTTCTGGACCCGGATGGCGTGGGCGGTGGGCTCGACGCCGGCCACGTCCACGCCGCGGATGGCCTGGACATACTCCAGAATCTGGCCCAGCTGAGACTGGAATGCCGCGGTTTCCCCCGCCGACAGGTTCAGCCTCGCCAGCCGCGCCACATAGGTGACATCTATCGTGTCGGATGCCATGAACAACCTCATCCTCTCTCTGCTTGAGTATCGGGACGAAGGGCCCGAAAGTCAACCCTTACTTGACCAGAAAGCGCACCAGGGCGAACAAAAACACGAAGGCCAGGATGGCCATGACGATGGCCTTGTTCCGCATGGCGCGCCGCTCGTGGCGCAGCTGGGGCGTGTGGCTCCCCAGGCTGCCGGTCATGAAGTAATGGGCGAACCGCTCCCGGTCCTCGTCCTCTTTCGGCGGAGCCCCCCCCGGCACGCCGGAGCTCCCGGGTTCCGGAGCGCGCTCCTCCTCCCGGGCCGGCTGCGGGCCCGCCGCTTTCGGCGGCGCGCGCCGGGCGTCCATCCGATCCTCGGGATCCTCGCGGCGAAACTCCCGTTCCAGGACCTTGCGCTGCTTTTTCAGCTGCGCCAGCTCCTGCTCCAGTTGGGCCAGCCGGGCCCGTCGGTCCTTGAATCGTTCGTTCACGGTGTTCCCGTCAGCTCTTCAGCGCCGCCACCGCCGCGAGGACGACGGCCAGCACCAGTAAAAACGCCATCAGGGGAAGGAAGAAGGCGAAGCCGGTCTTCACCCAGTACGCGAAGCCGCGGATCTCCGCCGGGGCCGCCCCGGCCGCCAGGGTCGCGCCGATGTCCCCGCCGGTGCCGCCGGATTCGGCCGCCTCCAGCCGGGCCATGGCCTTGCCGTATTCCTTGCGGGCGTCATCGATCACCACCAGGGCGCGGCTGACCTCCTCGCGGATGCGGGGCTCATCCCACTGCCCTTCCTGGATGGCCTTGACCTCCTGCTGGAGCTCCTGGAAACGGTGCTTGGTGGCGGCATACAGCTCCGTCAGCCGGATGGCCTGCATCTCGTGCTTTTCAAGGAGGACCAGGGTCTGGTCGAGCTTCTCCAGGATGTCCCGCCGGCCCTGGTCGAACCGGTCCACCTGGCGGGTTTCCTCTTCGAGCGCCCGGCGTTCGCGGTCGATTTCGTCGGTCCTCCGGCGGAGGGCCTCGATTTCCTTGGCCGATTCCGCCTGCTGCGCCACGCGCTGCTCGCGGTACTTGGCCATGCGCGTCAGGTTCAGGTCGGAAATGGTCCGCCCCGGCATCTCATCGGCGGCGCCCGTCTCCGGGGCCACCGCCGGCGGGGCTGAACGCACCGCGCGGGACTCCACCAGGTCCTGGTCAAAAAAATCTTTCGCCATGGTTGTCGTTCCTCCTTGTTTCTCGGGCTCCGCTTACGGCGGAATCACAAGCACCTGGCCCGCCTGGAGCGCATTCCGGCTCTTCAGCTTGCCACGGTTGGCTTCATAAATCCGGTCGGCCTTCTCGGCGTCCCCGTACATCGCCTGCGCGATGCGGGTGAGGCTGTCGCCCGCCCGGACCGTGTAGGCGCGGGGACCGGGAGCGGGCGCGGGCGCGGGACTCCCCGCCAGGGGCCCCGCCGCCGGCGGCGCCGCCGCCACCGGGTTGGCCAGCGGCAGCCCCGCGATGCCCAGGGAGCGCTTCAGCGAGTCGTTCTCGGCCTGCAGGATCGCCACCTGCAGCTCCAGCTGGCCGATGCGCGACTTGGACGCCTTCCCCCCGATCAGGACGGTCAGCTTCCGGATATTCTGGGTGATCAGGTCCCGTTTTTCCGTTCCCGGCCGCAACTCAAGGTAGCGCATGAAGTGGTGGATGGCCTTCACCGGCTTTTCGTCCGCGTCCATCAGGATCATCGCCAGGTCCAGGTGCGCGCGCGCCAGGTCGGGCTTGTCGCGCAGGATCGCGTCGTACAGGGACTCGGCGCGCGCCACGTCGTTGGACTCCGCGGCGGTCCAGGCGGCCTGGACGGCGGGGTCGTGCCGTTCCCGCTCGTCCAACTCGGCAAGCCCCGGCCGCCGGCAGCCGGCGGCCATCGCCAGTGCCGCCAGGATCGCCGCGATTCCGAGGCGCCGAAATGGGACCATGAGCCTTCTCCCACGTGAACTGCCTGACCAGACCCATACCGTACCATCCGCCGGCGCAATGCACAAGCATTTGCATTGCGGAAACGGGCGGAAACGGGCCTCAGCCCAGCAGGCTGAGCGCTTCCGCGGCGACGGCGGCGGGCGAAACGGCTTCCATGCAGGACGCGTTTTCCGCGAGGGCGCAGCGCCGGTTCAGGCAGGGCCGGCAGGCAAAACCGGGGGCCGAGAGCAGCCGGTGCCCGTTCCCATAGGGACCCGTGCGCCGTTCATCGGTGGGGCCGTAAACCGCCAGCACGGGCACGCCCAGCGCGGCCGCCATGTGCAGGGGGCCGCTGTCGTTGCCCATCACCAGGTTCATGGTCTTGAACACGCCGCCCATCTCCGGCAGGCTGACCTTTCCGGCCAGGTTGAACACCGGCCCGCCCAGCTGGGCGGCCATGCCCTCGCACAGGTAGCGGTCCAGCGCCCCGCCCAGGAAATAGACGGCGGCCCCCCGCTCCGCCTGGAGCCGTTTCAGCACCTCGACAAAATGGGCGGCGGGCCAGTTTTTCGTGTGCCACCGCGAGAGCGGGACAACCGCCACGCGGGGTTCCCGTTCCGTGGGCGTGAAAGCGGGAAACCGGAACGCCGGCGGGGCCTCCCCGGACGGCGCGCCGAGCGCGCCGGCGATCTCCAGGTTTTCCTCCACGGCGTGGCGGTTCTTATCCCGCTGGCCGGCCACGCGCGTATAGAACAACGACGCGCCCTCCCGGTAGAACGAGGGCCCCACCCGCTCGCGGGCCCGGGCCAGGCGGCCGATCAACGCGCTCTTGAGCAGCCCCTGGAAGTCCACGCTCAGGTCGTAGGAGTCGCGCCGCAGCGCGGTCCAGAAGGCGGGAAAGCGGCGAATCGTGCCGCGCCGGGGAAAGGCAATCACCCGGTCCGCCACGCCGAAGCAGTCCACCAGCGGGGCATATTCGGATTGAGTCACCCAGTCCACGCGCGCGCCGGGAATGGCCTTGAGCCGTTGCACGGCGGGCAGCGCATGGAACAGGTCGCCCAGGGAACTGAGCTTGATCACCAGGAGGCGAGGGCCGGTCGCCTCTTCTGAAGCGGCTTTGTTCATCGACTCATGGTATCATGCCCGTTCGGGTGGATCAATCTCCTCCTTAATAGAGAATAATGACGGCACCGGTGACGGGCGGGGTTTTGGAGGCGGCGGCCGTGTTGCCGTAGGCCCCGAGATTGACCCGCTTGCCGTTGCCGGGAGGCTCCAGGTCGAAAGGCGCGGCCGGATCCCCGGCATCGAGGCAGGGGCTGGTGGCCCTATCCACGACCCAGGAGCCGGCCGCGAAGTACCCGCCCGCATACCGGCCGCCCCGGGACTTGAGGTGATAGAAGCCATCCGGATCGAACAGCGGATCGGCGTTCAGACAGCCCTGGAAGTCGATGTTTCCGGCTCCCAGATCGGTGTAGCCGACCGTGGTAAACTGCCCGTCGACATTCGTGGCCAGGCCGACGAGGTCGGCGGTATGGCCCCAGACGATGCCGTTGGTGATGGCGATGGCGGCCGCGCTGCCATAGGCCCGCACGCCTTCATTGGTCGTGCCCGCGATTCCGTTGTCGGCCACGGTGCAATTGATCATCTGGAGGCTGCCGCCCGATGTCCCCCCGAGCCCGACCCCCACCCCATCGCCCAATTCCGCATAGCGCCGCAGCGGATCGCTGATGCTGTTGCGCGCCACCAGGCAGTTCCGCATGAGGTGCGAGCCGCCGTAGACCAGCACGCCGCCGCCGTTGAAATCCAGGTAGTTCTGCGGCTGGTCGTAAACCAGGTTGGAGACGACCACGCAGCGGGTGACCGTCCAGTTTCCGCCCCACAGCGCCAGGCCGGCGCCGTTGATCCGGGAATTGGACATGCCGTGACGGGGGGTCACACATAGGTTTGAGGCCATGACGCAATCCACCACCACGCCCGTGCCGCCGCCGATGTAAATGCCGCCACCGCCCACGACACTGTCCCGGTTGAACAGGTCCAGCAGATTGCCCTCGACCCGGAGCCCGCTCAGCGTCACGTCGTTGCCCTGCTGCACGCTGACGCCGCCGCCGCCGTATCCGACCTGGTTGTTCGAGATCACGCAATCGGCCAGCGTAAACTCGTCCGCATTGTACAACTGCACCCCGCCGCCGTACGACACGGCGGTATCCTGGACGCCACCGCAGACCGTGACCTTCTCCAGGCGCCCGCCCAGGTCGTGCATCACCTGGAAAACGCGACTCATCGACCCGGCGGCGCTGATGACCGTGTCCGTGGCGCCGGCGCCGGCGAACTGCAGGCCCACCCGGTTCAGGAGGATCGGGAACGCCTCGGTGGCCCGGCCGTAGAACCCGGTCGCCACGTGGATTCGCGTGCCCTCGATCGCGCGCGCCAGGGCTTCCCCGATGGTCCCGAGCGCCGTATCCCAGTTCGTCCCCGCGGCCGTGTTGACCCCGTTCGTCGCGACATACAAGTGGGCCAGGGACGCCGGCATGCCGCCAGGCGCATGATAGCCGATGTCGACGGTTCCACTGTCAGACCCGCCATCGGCACGGGTCGCGTAGGCGTCGAGCCCGGCATCGGAGGCCGTGCCGCTGCCGGCATCCCGGCAGGGGCTGCCCTCGGCCAGGTACAGGCCGTATTCAAACAGGGGATGGCCGGCGATGTTGCCGTTCGCGCCCGCCTGGTCGCCATCCTGGACGCAGCAATTGGAGAGCGCCGCCGCGCCGAAGAGATCGTCGTCGTTCTGCCACAGGATGGAATCCCGGAGCGTCAGCGTCCCCCCGAAGCGATGGGCGCCATAGCCCATATTCGCGGCGACCGTGCTGTTGCGAACGTCCAGCGTGCCGGCGTTGACATACAACCCGTCCCCGTCGGTTGTCGCATCGTTACCCGCGACGAACGCATTTTTCAACTCGTGTACGCCGCCGTCCAGGTAGAGGCCGCCACCCCGGCCGCCGCTGGCGCCGGAGGCGATGTTATAGGAGACGGAGGAATCCCGGATCAGCCAACCGCCTCCCTGCAGGAACAAGCCGCCCCCCATGGCCCAGTCGGCAATCCGGACCGCGCTGTTCCGCTCGATCACGCAATTGGTGAACAGCCCGTAGCTGTTGAACGCGTAGACGCCGCCGCCGTACGTATAGCCGGCATCCTTCTGCGCCATGTTGCCCGCGAGGCGGCAGCCCTCGAACACGATGTTGGTCGACGCCTTCACGGCCACGGCGCCCCCGTAGCTGGCCGAGGCGTTATTCTCCAGGCGGGATCCGCGCAGCCTGACATTCCGGCTGTTCTCGACCAGCAGCGCGCCGCCATCACCGGCGACATTGCCTCCCGTCAGCCTCACGCCGTCCAGCAGGGCGTTGGTGACGCCGATCAGGGTGATCAGCCGGACGGTTCCCCGGTTGGTCACAACGGTGGGCCACTGCGACGTGTCGCGCGAGCCCGGCCAGCCGATCCCCTCGTAACTGCCGTAGACCGACACGTCCGAGGCGCTCCATTGCGCGGCGAGCACCTGCACGAGCGCCTCACCGGCGCCGCCCTTCAGGAAAATGACGGAGGGCTTGCCGCCCGTGCCGGCGCCAAGGGCATCCTGGAGATTGCTGAATGCATTGGCCCAGCCCTGGCCTGTTCCCATTCCGCTGGCGGTCGCCGCCACGTAAAAGTAGTTCGTGGATCCGAACGCGACCGGGGGAGTGGCCCAGGCGGAGCCCCGGGAGTTGGTGGCATGGCAGGTGTAATAATAGCTGCCGCCGCCGCCCGCGCTCACGACCGTCTGGAAGGAGGCCGCCTGGGGCCCGAGCGCCTCCACGTGCTCCCACAACCCCGTATCGGCGCCGGCCGGCCGGGTTCCCCAGCAGACGTAGACGTCGGGATTTTCGCCGCCGGTGGTGGTGATTTCGCCTTTCAGCGTCACCAGGGGGCCGGCTTCGTTCTCCACCCCGCGATTCACGACCAGCGGCGGCGAGACCACCGTTTCAAATGACAACGACGGCGCGGCCGCCGCGGAAAGGCCCGCGTCCGCATTGGTGGCGATCAGGGTATAGTAATAGGTCCGGTTGGCCGTCAGCCCGCCGATCGCCAGCGGAACGGGCCCCAGAGCGTTGAACGTCCCGGCCGGGGAGAGGTGCTCCCAGCCGTCCACATCGCCGCCGGCATCCGTTTCTCCCCAGCCGAAAAGGGCCAGGGTTCCGCTGGAGCCGATGGACGTGATCATCCCGTTCAAAACGGCCGACGCGGGCGTGACCATGGTGGCGGCGCGGTTTTCGACGGCGATCGGCAGGGACTTGGAGGCGACATCCAAGCCGCCGTATGCGCCGATGTTGACCCGGCCGCCCGTGGGATGCGGCTCCGCCCCCGGACTGTCCGCGGGATTGCCGGCGTCGATCCCGGGGCTGTTCTCTCCGGCCGTCGTCCAGGCGCCTCCCGAAAAGAAGCCACCCGTATAGCACCCGACCGTGGACTGGAGGTGATAGGTGTTCGTATCGGAGAACTTCGGATCGAGCGAAAAGCAGCCGTTGAGGCCCGCATTGTTCCCGTCCTTGGTCAGCGTATGGAACAGCTGCACGCTCCCGGCCACGTTCTCGATGATGTCCCGCCCGTTGTTCCACAGGATGCAGTTCTGCAGGACGACCGAGCCGCCCGTGCGGATCACGCCGGCCTGCTTGTGGTTGGCGATGGTGCAGTTGCGGAGCGTCGCGTAGCCGGCCGCCACAAACACGGCATAATTGGACGTTCCCGAAAGGGCGCTCGCATACTGGCCGTTGAGGCTGAAGAGGCAATTTTCAAGCAGGACGCCGCCGTTGATGTGGACGCCGTCGCCGGACGTGGTGTGATCGGGGCTGGGCTCGATGATGTCATTGTCGATGAACAGCGTCCGCCGCGCCGTGCCGATCCCGTGGAAGAGGACGCCGCCGCCGCTGTCGCTGCCATTGGACATATCGCCCGACACCCGGTTGCCGATGACCTCGCAGTCGGTCAGGGTCAACTCGGCGTTCTGCGCGCCGATGCCGCCGCCGTTGCCGAACTGGACGTTGCTGGTGGAGACGGTCGTGGACTTGTTGGACACGATGGCGCAGCGGACAAAGCTGACGCGGCTGGTTATGGCGGCCACGCCGCCGCCGTAGATGCCCATGCCGTTGCCGTTGGGGTTATAGCCCCAGTTGCGCATGATCTTGCAGTCCTCCAGCGCGACGTTCTGGCAGCCCTGGATGTAGAGGGCGCCGCCGCTGCCGTCGGGATGACCCAGCACGCCCGTCCCCACCGCCTGGACCCGGGCAAAGCCGTTCGTGAAGGTGAGTCCCTCCAGCCGGACGTCGTCCACGTTCATGAGCCGCATGAGCCGGTTGGTGCCCGCGCTGCGGGTGATGATCGTCTCCCAGGTCGCGGGATCGCGGCTGCCGGGCGTTCCCGCGCCCTGATACCCGCCGCGCACCGTCACCGCGCCGTTGGTCAGCTCCAGCTGGTTGGTGCCGCCGGCCAGGGAGCAGATGTTGAACCGTTCCCCTTTCAGGAACACCGCGTCGCCCGAGCGGGCCGCGTCGAGCGCCGTCTGGATGTTCGTGAACGCGGTGGCCCAGCCCAGGCCGTCGGACCCGTCGCCGGACAGGGCCACGTAAAGCCCCTTCGGCTGCGTGAACGATTCGGCCGGGGCCGCCCACGCCTCCCCCGTTTCGTTGGTCGCATAGAACCGGTACGACCAGGTCCGCCCCAGGGCCAGGCCCGTCACCCGGTTGGAAACCGCCTCGCCCGCACCGCGCCCGCTGCCCAGGGCGGCGGCATACGTCCACGCGCCCGTCGAGGCCGTGCCGCAGTCGTTGGTGGCCCAGCAGACGACAACGGCCGGATTGGCGCCGCCGCCCACAGAGAGGATGACGCCGTTGAGAACGGCCTGGTCGCCGTTGATCCCGCCGGCCGGCCGGTTTCCGATGGCCAGCGGTTCCGCGGCCACCGGCCCGCCGGTTTTGGATTCGACCGTCCCGTAACTCGTAAAGACGGCGTTGGAGGCGAGCGTCCGGTAGGCCGCGGCCATCCAGGCGGCGGAGCGGGCCCGCGCCGCGATGCGGAATTCGTCCAGCTGCCCCTCGTACCCGAAAGAGGCGGGGGCGTTATACAGGCTGCCGAGGCGGGTCTCGCCGCCGAGGTTGTAGTAGGCGCCCGCCAGCGTGTTCGTCCCCACCAGCGCGCCGTCCGCAAACACGGACACCTGGTTGGCATTCCGGTCCACCACCCAGGCCAGCGCGTGCCACCGCCCGTCGTTCAAGGCGGCCCCCCCGCCCTGCCGCCACGCGTTGTTATAATAGGATATCTGGCCGGCCGCCGCCTGGTTGAAGCCCAGGGTGTGCCGCCCTGAAAAACTATCGAAAATATACTTCCCGGCTGCGGTATCGGCGCTGCGGGCCAAACATTCGAACGTGTAGCTCTGCTCCGTGGAAGTCAGGCCGGTCAGCATGATCGAGTTCATGCCCACCAGATCGGCGCTCTTGCCGATCACGCCGTCGGACACACGGCAGCCGCCGTTGGTGCCGTTGATGCGGCGGGGGCCCGAATCCGGGTACAGGTTACCCTGGGGCGCGTTCAGGTGATACACGCCGAGGTAGCTGGCGCTCCACACCTCGCCGTTGGTCCGGCCGGCCGGGGCGTTGGTCAGGGCCGGGTCTCCCCACACCGCCCAGATAAAGGTGTTCGTGCCGGACAGGGCGGGCACCTTCACCCACAACCAGGAGTCGCCAGCGCGATTCCAGGTGTCGATTTCCGCCGGCAGTTCCCGGGCGAAGGCGGCATCCATGAAGCGGAGATCGGCGCCGTCGGGCGACCCGAGGCTGCCGTAGCTGAAGCCGCCCGCCCCCTCGCTCAGCTTGACCAGGACCGGGAAGTCCCTCAGCGTCTCGGCGCCCGCGTAGCCCGGGAAGCCGATCTTCATGCGGTAGGCGAACCCGCCGTCGTCGTCCACGATCGTCCCCTTCACGCGGGACTGGCGAACCCGGATGCCGGAAGGGACCGACACCTGCAGGTAGAACGCCTCCGACGGCCATTCCCGGAGCACGTCCCCGCTGACGGAAACATGGATGTCCGCCACCCCGCCTTCCTCCACCAGCACCAGGCCGTTTGAGGCGGTATAGTCGCTGTTGGAGACGGCCGTGCCGTCAACCGTGGCGAACGACACCTCCGTGGCTCCGAGGTAGGAATAGGAAAAAGAAACCGGAAAGACGAGGTCCGCCGTTCCGGCGTTCCCTTCGACGACGGACGCCTCCGCCACCACCACTTCCGGCCCGATATACTGGAGCCCGGTCAGCGAAACCGCGTGATTCGTCGAGTCGTAGATCACGCGGCATTGCGTCGTGTCCCACAACGCGGGGCTGAGGAGCGCGGCATCCAGCACCCAGGCGGCGTTGGTGGCGAAATAGCCGGTAAACGTCATCAGCGGCAGGATGTCGCTCGCATGGGCCGTCCCGCCGGCGTCGCGCAGGCGCAGAACCCAGCCCGCATCGAAGGTCAGGTTCCCCTCGATCGCGAGCAGGTCGCCGGTGCCGTTGGGCCCGATCTCCCACTCGTAAACCGACCCCTTCTTGATGGCCACGGCGCCCGTGCTGGTCAGCGTGCCGACGCCGCCGTCGCCGGGGGCCACCACGCCGCCGAGGTTGGCGGTGATGCCCGAGACGCGGCCGGTTCCCGACAAGACCGGCCAGAACGCGCCGGCCGCCGGCGCCGCATACGCCACGGTTGTCAGCGAGGTGACCACGCCGTTAACGCGGGTATCGGCCCCGTAAAGGAGGAGCCCGCCGCCGAACGTATTGGTGCCGGCCAGTTCCAGCAGACCGTTACCGTAAACCAGCAATTGCCGGGCGGTCGCATCGCCATTGGCAAGGGCGCCGGAAATGCGGACCCGGTCCAGGGCCAAATCAGGATTATCGAAAGCCCAGAGGGTCCGGTTGCCCTGCAGATACAGGTCGTTCCGCAAATCCGTGACGTTGTCCGCGTCGCGGGCGCCCAGGTGCAGGATGCCCCCGTTGAACCCGTTGGTCAGGCCGCCCCAGATCACGGGGCCGCCGTTCTGGAGCGAAACGGTCAGGGGGCCGCCCTTGGCCGCAAACCCTCCGCGCGCGGTTGCGCCGACCCAGTACAGACCGTTCGTCACGGGCCCCAGCGGCATCGCCAGCGTCCCCTCGCTCTCGAGCACGCTCGGGCAGGTGTCAGCGGCTTGCGCGAAGGCCAGCCACCCGCCGTTGGCCTGCATGCCGTCGCCGGGCTTGAACCGCATCACGCCCGCATAATTGGTGATGCCGCCCGAAAACGTATTGGTGCCGGTCAGCCACAGCACGCCTTCGCCATACTTGTATAGCGCGCAGTTGGAACTGATGCCGTTGACGATCGTGCCGGACAGCCGGGCGGCATCCGCGCTGGAGTTCGTGTTGTCGAACACATAGACGGACCGGTTGCCGTTCAGGGACAGCGGATTCTGGAGATCGACCATGTTGTCCGCGGTCAAACTGCCCAGGCTCAGCGGCTGGGCATTGAACCCGGTGAACGCGTTGGTCCACACCAGCGTCGTGCCCCCTTCCAGATTTACCGTCAGTGGGCCGCCCTGGGCGGCAAAGCCGCCGTAGCCTTCCCAGTAAACCTCGCCCGCCAGCGGGCCGATGTTCCGGGTGAACGTCCCCGCGCTTTCGAAGACGCCGCTCGGGCGGGTCAGCACGTTACCGCTCAGCCAGAGATAGGATGCCGCGGGAAGGCCGGTCCCGGATTCCGCGCGCACCACGCCGTCATCGATCACCAGCCTGCCGCCGAAGGTGTTGGTTCCCGTCAGCCAGAGCGTTCCATCGCTGTCCTTGCGCAGGACCCGGTTGGTGTTGTCCATGCTGATCGTACCGGTCAGACGCCCCACATCGGTGTTGGTCCGCCAGTTATCATACACCCGCACCGTGCGATCACCGTCCACCTTGATCGGATTCGCAAACGTCACCACCGAATCCGCGCTGGTGGAATTCAGGTAAAGCTGCTTATTGTTGAAGCCGTCCGCGGCATTGGACCACGAGAGCAGGGCGCCGCCTTCCAGGCTCACATCAAGCGGCCCGCCCCAGGCGGCAAAGCCGCCGTTGTTGTCCCAGTAGACCTCCCGGGGCCCGGTTCCGATGTTCCGGCTCAGCGTCCCGTTGGCCTCCAGCATGGCATGCTGCCCCGCGGTATCGCCCGAAAACTCCAGGATGCCGCTGGAAACCGCGTCGGGAAGGCCGATGCCGGGAAGCGCCCGCAGGGTGCCGCGCTCGATCTGCGTCTTCCCCGTGTAGCTGTTCGTGCCCGCCAGCCACACCAGCGTGTCGCGCAGCCGGCTTTCCCCCACGATCACCAGGCCGTCGCCGCCGATCGCATTGGACACGACGGCGTCCTCCAGCGACAGCTTGCTCGACACCGACACCGCCGCGCCGCCCTGGAGCGGAGACCCGTATGCCTGCAGGGAGAACACGGAATACGGGGCCGTCGAATAGAGCCCATAGGTGTTAGTGGCCACCACCGCGGCCTGGGACAAGTCGGCCTGTTCCGCGTCGATATCGAAACCGCGCCCGTTCAGGATCAGGGGGCCTTTGACGGCCATCGTGCCGGACGCTCCCACGCGGTCCAGGATGCCGCCCAGCGTGAAGTCGAGCCCGCCGACGGAGGCCGCCTCGGGAACATGCAGGGTGCCGGCGTCGAACACCATCATGGCCTTTTCCGCCGCGTTGCCGCGGATGGTCGCATCGGCGTCGTCCCCCAGCACCACGTTGCCCCGCAGCACGCCGGTGGACGCCACGTCCACAACGGCCTTCACCGTCATCACGGCCGCGCTGACGGCGCCGCCGGCCAGGATGGACAGGTTGGTGGTCACCTCCACCTGCCCGGCCATGACAGAGGCGCCCGCGGGCACCTGCTGGGCCTGCGAAAACGTCCAGCTTCCCAGCGTCAGGGCCGCGCCGGCCTGCAGGTCGTTGGTTCCCTGCGAGGTCAGCGTTCCCGCGGAAAGCGAGCCGGACACGCGCAAGGTTCCGGAGGGGCGGACCGTCAGGGTCTCCACGTTGGTCAGGAGTCCCTGCACGTCCAGCACACCCCCGCCGGCGTCGACAAAAAAGCTGCCCAGCGCGGCGCCGGGGTCGATCCGCACGGTGCCGTTGCTCAGGGCCAGCGTGTGGGCTGCCTGCGTCCCGGTCACGGCCAAATCGACCCCGGGGGCATTCATCACGGCCCGCGTCGTCTGCTGGGGCGCCGCCAGCGGGCCGGTCCAGTTGGCGTCGGTCCAGTTCCCGGAGCCGCCGTTCCAGATCAGGCTTTCCGCCTCGACCTTCGGCTGCACGGTGATGCCCGTTAGGTAGATGCGCTTGCCGGCGACATCGTTCGTCAGCAACGCCCCGTTGGTGTTCCACCGGGAAAGGTTCCGGATCGCGCTGCCGTCCAGCCGCCAGGTGTTCGTAGGAAAGACCAGGCAGGCACGGCCATACGTCATGAGCGTCAGCTGGTCGGTGGCCGAGCAACCGCCGCCGGCCGTATCCCGGGGCATGACCACGAAGCCCGCGTTGATTGTGACGTTGCTGCTGATGTCGAGCCGGTCGCACGTGGCGCCGGGCCCGATATCCATTTCATACCGGGCGTTGGCGGCGAACGTGACATTGCTGACGAGCGTCAGCGTGCCCGTCCCGTCGACGCCGGGAGCCACGGTTCCGGTGATGGTGAGGCCCGCGTTGTTCGTGCACACGATCAGGCCGGTTCCGGCCAGCGTGCTGCCCGCGGCCACGGTCAGCGTGTTGTTGCTGATGATGGAGCCGGTCACCCGCAGCATGCCGCCGTTGAGGAGGGTGCTGCCCCGGTAGCTGTTATTCAGGGCCGCGAGCTCGAGAATACCGTCGCCGGCCACGGTCAGGTTGTAGGTCACGGCATTGCCGAGCAACCGGCCGGCCACCCGGGCGAAATCAGAGGTCCGGAACGGGTTGTCCACCGTGTAAATCGCGCGGGCGGCGCCCAGTTCCACGTCGTTGGTGAGCACCACCATGCTGTCCGCCGTGCGGGAGCCGAGCGTCAGGAACTGGCCGTTGAACCCGGTGTTGACGTCGGCCCAGGTCAGCACGCTGCCGCCCTCCAGGTTCACCACCAGCGGGGCGCCATACGCGGCAAACCCGCCACCGTAAGCGGCCCATGACACCTCGCCGTTCCCCGCGCCGATGTTCCAGTCAAACAGCCCGCTGGACTCCAGGATGGCATAATACGGCGCGGCGTTGGCCGCGGTCAGAATCAACCGGCCAGCCGTCGGAAGTCCGGCTCCCGGGACGGCGCGCACGGCCCCGCCGCCGATGGTCAAGCCGCCCGAGAAGCTGTTGGCGCCGGTCAGGGCCACCGTGCCGTCGCCATATTTCGAAAGGCCGAAGGCGCTGGCGGAGCCGTTGCTGATGGCCCCGGACAGCAGGGTGATGTCGCGGTCGGTATTCGTGTTGTCGTAGGCGTAAAGGGAGCGCGCCGCGCCCAGGGCAATGCCGTTCCGCAGATCCATGGTGCGATCGGCCGTGAACGAGCCGAACGTCAGGATCTTGGCATTGAACCCGTCGGTCGCGCTGATCCAGGGGATCTGGGCGCCGCCCTCAAGGCTGACGGTCAGATCCCCCGCGTGGGCCGCGAACCCGCCGTAGTTGTTCCAATACAGTTCGCCCGCCGCCGTCCCGATGGCGCGGTTGAAGGACCCGCGGCTTTCGATGACGCCCGACGGCCGGGCGCTGCCGCTGCCGCCGTTCAGGTAGAGTTGCGAAAAAAGGGACAACCCGGCCCCCTCGCCCCCCCGCAGCACGCCGTCGTTGACCGTCGTGCGGCCGGAATAGTCGTTGGTCTGGCCCGCGGGAACCAGCCAGGTGGTGCCGATGCCGTTCTTGGCGAACTCGTTGGTGCCGCCGTACTTGACCGTCACGGTCTCGACCAGGCCGGCATTGGGCGCCGAGGTGACGACGTCGCCCCGGACTGGACCGGCCAGCCAACCAAGGCCCGCAGCCAGCGCACCACCGAAAAACAAACGGTTTCGAACCCGGCGCAGCGCGGCAGGAATCATGGCAACTCCTTGGCTCAGGTCAATGGGGAAACGTAATAAAACCCTCCAACTACCTTTTGAACGGTATAGGCAAGTCGAGCGGGGATCAAGCCCTAATTATTTGACAAAAGGCGACATGGCCCGGAGCTTTTTGACGATATCCGGGAGATGCTTCAGGACAAAGGACACCTCGGCGTCGGTCGTGAACCGGCTGAGGCTGAAGCGGATGGAGCCGTGAACGGCGGTGAAGGGAATGCCCATGGCGCGAAGCACGTGCGAGGGCTCCAGCGAACCGGAGGAGCAGGCCGACCCGGAGGAGGCGGCCACGCCCAGGTCGCTCAGGTGGTACAGGATGGATTCGCCCTCGATATACTCGAAGCTGATGTTGGTGGTGTTGGGCATCCGGTTGGCCCGGTCGCCGTTCACCCGGCTGTCGGGGCAGGTGGCCAGGAGGCCGGCCTCGAGCCGGTCCCGGAGGGCTGCCATCCGCCGGGTTTCCTCCGCCATGTGCAGGCGGGCCAGTTCGCAGGCCTTGCCCAGCGCCACGATGCCTGGCACGTTTTCCGTCCCGGACCGCCGGTTATGCTCCTGGTGCCCGCCCATCATAAGGGCTTTCAGGCGGGTTCCGCGGCGGACGTAAAGGGCGCCCACGCCCTTGGGCGCGTGCAGCTTGTGGCCGGAGAGGGACAGCAGGTCCACCGGCACGGTTTTGAGGTCGATGGGAACCTTGCCCACGGCCTGGACGGCGTCGGTGTGGAACAGCCCGCCGGCGGCCTTGACCATGGCGGCCGCGCGCGCGATCGGGAACAGCACGCCCGTCTCGTTGTTGGCCCACATGACGGAGACCACGGCGGGGCCGCGCTCCAGCTCCGCCTGCAGCTCGTCGAGGTTCAGCCGGCCCTCGCCGTCGACGCCGATTTCGGACAGGCTGTAGCCTTCGTCGCGCAGCAGCCGGCAGGGCTCGAGCACCGCGGGATGCTCGACGCGGCTCGTGATGAGTCCCGGCCGCGCGGCCGAGGCGCCCACGGCGCCCCGGAGCGCCGTGTTATCGCTCTCCGTGCCGCCGCTGGTGAAGACGATTTCCGCGACATCCGCCCCGAGCAGCGCAGCCACCTGCTCGCGCGCGTTCTCGACGTGGCGCCGCACGTTCCCGCCGAACGTGTGCATGCTGGAGGGATTTCCCCAGTGGTCCGTCAGGAACGGCAACATGGCGTCCAGCACCTCGGGATCCGGCCGGGTGGTGGCGTTGTTGTCCAGATAGATGTGCGTCACGGCTGCCCCTCCCGCACCACCAGGTCGGGCGACACGAATTCGCGCAGGGGCTGCTCCACCACGTCCCGCAGGGTCACGCGCGACATCTGGCAGTTGGCGCACATGCCGCGCAGGGCCACGAAGACGGTGTTCCCCTCCACGTCCAGCAACTCCACGTCCCCGCCGTCCTTTTTCAGCTTCGGCCGGATCTCGCGGTCCAGCGTCTCCTGGATCAGCTTGATCTTCTGGAGCATCGTGAGCCGGGGGGCGCGGTTGGCGGGCGCGTCCACGGGCTGGGCCTGCCGGATCTCGTCGAGGATGTTGGCGAGGTCGATCTTGCACTTGCCGCAGCCGCCGCCCGCCTTGGTGTAGTTGGTGACCTCTTCCACGGTCGACAGCCGGTTCTCCTTGATGACGCGGCGAATCTCCTCCTCCGTGACGCCGAAACAGGTGCAGATGACCTTGGCCTGGAGGATGCGCTTGGACTGGCCGCCGGTGCGGTGATTGTCGATGGCCGCCTCAAGGGCCTCGCGCCCCATGACCGAGCAGTGCATTTTCTGTTCGGGCAGGCCGCCCAGGAATTCGGCGATGTCCTGGTTCGTGACCCGGGACGCCTCGTCCAGGGTCATGCCCTTGATCATCTCCGTCAGCGCCGAGGAGGAGGCGATGGCGCTGGCGCAGCCGAAGGTCTGGAACCGGGCGTCCACGATCCGGCCGTCGGGGCCGAGCTTGAAGGTGAGCTTCAGCGCGTCGCCGCAGGCCAGCGAGCCGACCTCGCCGATGCCGTCGGCGTCGGGGATGGTTCCCACGTTCCGGGGATTCCTGAAATGCTCCAGCACCTTGTCCGTATAGTCCCACATGGCAAACCTCCAGGCGGCCGGCGCCGCTGTTATCCGCCCGTCTGCTTGCCAAGCTCAGACAGGATCGCGTTCACGGTCTTGTATTCGGGATCGCCCTGGGCGAAGCCTTTCAGCGCCTTTTCGTAAAGCCCCTTCGCCTCGGCATACGCCTTGGCCGCCTCGTCCTTCCGGCCCGCCTGGGTGTAGATGTCGCCGATCCGCCGGGCATTATACCCCAGGATCATCTCCTTTGTCACCCGCTCATCCGTGAGGGGGTCGCGGTGATTCTGGTCCTCCTGCCCTTCGATGGAGGCCATGAACGCGCGGAAGCGGCCCACGGCGTCGTCGATCCGCCCCTCCTTGAGATCGAGGTGCGCCTTGACCTTGTTGATCATGGTCTCGTGCCAGGCCTTATCGTGCCCCGGCACGCCCGCTTCCAGCACCTTCACCAGGCCCGCGTAATCCTCGAGCCGGAATCCGGCGTCCAGCTGGACGCCCGCCAGGAGCGCAAGGTCCGCCTCCTCCGTCGCGCGCCCTTTCAAGGCGGCGCAGTAGGCCGACAGCCGGGCCGCCGCGGCGGGCGGCGTGGACGGGGGCAGCACCATCTGGGACAGCGTGTTGACGCCGCCGACGAGGGCCTCGACGGGCAGGCCCATGCCGTCCAGCTTCTCCAGGCGGTCCACGCCCATGGCCAGATCGCCGGCGTCGCGGGCGCGCACAATCCACCACCGGGCCGCGCGGGAGCGGGTGCCGGGGCGATCCGCGAAGGCCGCCAGGGCCTTTTCAACGGCCGCATCAGCGGCATCCGCCTTGCCGGCGGCCAGCGCGCTGCGGGCCAGCTTGTCCAGAAGCCCGGCGGTGGCGCCATCATCAAAAACGGAGGCGCGCTCGAACAGGAGCGACTGCGCCTTGGGGAAATCCCCCCGGGCCAGGGCCGCCTCGATGCGCGACGACGCGGCCAGGGCCAGCATGCCGGGCCGGCTGGCACCCTTGCCCTCAAGCAGGGAAATGGTCGCGTCGACCGTCTCAATCTGTCCGCCGGCCAGCGCCGTCTGGACGAGGCGGCTGGCCATGCCGAGGGTCCCCTCGTCGGGCAGCGCCCAGCCGCGGGACTTGATCAGCGCCAGGGCCAGGTCCAGCTGCCCGAGACTCAGCAGGGCGGTGAAGCGGTTCTGCAGCACGGGCGTGCGCATCTCCTCGGGAAGGCCGGCCTGCTCCAGGCGGTCGCACCAGACGAGCACATTGGAATGGCCGTCGGGCTGCTGCGTCAGGTAATTCTCGATCACGCCCAGCGACTGGGCGGCCAGGGCCTGTTCCGACGGCGCGGCTACGGCCTTCAGGTAGCGGGACTGGGCCTCCTCCAGCCGGTTCTGATTCAGGAACAGACTGACCTGCATGGTGAACAGGCGGCCCTTTTCGACCGGCTCGGTGACCTCGCCCATCCCCGTTTCCAGGATCGCCAGGGCGCGGTCGGTGTCGCCCGCCTCCAGGGCCTGGAACGCGGCGGCTGAAATCCGCTCCACCGCGGGCAGCGGCTCGGGGGCCGCGGCCTGCGCGCCCTCCGGTTTCGCCTGTTTCCTGCCACACCCGGCCGCGGCCAGAACGGCCAGCGCCAGACTCAGCCACACGGTCCCCTTGATCGGCATATCGGACTCCTCTGGTTCTGCTCCGGCGGAAGCCGGAAGGTGTTAGTCGTGGCGGGATTATCGGAAAACAGCCCGGCTTAGGCAAGCGGGAAAACTATTGCGTCCCCCTCTTGAAGGCCGCGTCGGCCACGCGGGTGATGGCGATGCGGTAGGCGGCCTCGCGGAGGCTGCAGGCGTTGCGCAGGGCCTCGTCGGCCACCGCCCGGTAGGCGCGGACCATGACGGCCTTCAGCTCCTCGTCCACCTTCTCGGCGGACCAGTAGAACTCCTGCCGGTTCTGCACCCACTCGAAATAGCTCACGGTCACGCCGCCCGCGTTGCACAAAATGTCGGGGATCACGGTCACGCCCTTGGCTGCCAGGATGTCGATCGCCTCGGGGGTCATGGGGCCGTTCGCCCCCTCGGCCACCAGCCGGGCGCGGATGGTCCCGGCATTCGCCGCGGTGATGGCGTTTTCCAGGGCGGCGGGCACCAGGATGTCGACCGGCTCGCCGAACAGCGCCTCGCGGTCCATGATCTCCGAGCCGGCGAAGCCCTCCACCCGCCCCGTCTTCTGCACGTAAGTCACCAGCGCCGGAACATCCAGCCCCTTCGGGTTGCGGATGGCGCCATGGACATCCGACACGGCGGTCACGCGCACGCCCATGCCGTGCAGGAACAGGGCGGTGTTGCTGCCCACGTTGCCGAAGCCCTGCACCGCGGCCGTGCTGCGGGCCAGGTCCATGTCCAGGTCCCGGGCCGCCTCGGCCACGCAGAAGGCCACGCCGCGGCCGGTGGCCGACCGGCGCCCCTGCGAGCCGCCGATGGCGATCGGCTTGCCCGTCACCACGCCGCGTTCATACCGGCCGTGGATGATGCGCCACACGTCCATGATCCACGCCATCTCCCGCTCGCCCGTGTTCACGTCGGGCGCCGGGATGTCGCGCTCGGCCCCGATCTCGTCCATGAGGATCGTGGCATACTTCTTGGTCAGCCGCTCCTTTTCCGCCAGGGTGAGCGTCTGGTAATCGATGGCCACGCCGCCCTTGGCCCCGCCGAACGGGATGTCCACCACCGCCGTTTTCAGGTACATCCAGAATGCCAGGGCCTTGACCTCCTCCAGATCCACCACCGGATGGAACCGGATGCCGCCCTTGTAGGGCCCGCGATCGTCGTTGAACTGAACGCGGTACCCCTGGCAGACCCGGGTCCGCCCGTCGTCCAGCTTCAGCGTCAGGCGGAATTCCACGGACCGGTCCGGAGTGGTCAGCCGCTCGACGAGGTTTTCGCCGTCGTAGACCTTGTCCAGATTGAGCAACCGGGCGTACCGGTGAAACAATTCCTTGGCAATCTCAAACGCATTCATGGCCGCCATACAAACCTCCCTTGGTGTCGTCGTGGTCCGGATCGATTAAACACCCATCGCCGACCCGCATGCAATCTTTTTCGATATCGTGTAAAGACTCACATCCGTGGGTTTCTCTGGGTTGGGGAAATCCACGCGCCGGACCGTGCGCGAAAAGCCGTAGCCGGCGCGTTCCAGGGCGGCGAAAAAGCCCCTGGAAAAGTGGCGGTCGGGCTCGCCCAGCCAGACGCGGCCGCCGGGCTTCAGCAGCCGGTCAAAGGCGCGGATGATGGGCTCGAAAAACCGTTTTTCATAGACGATGTCCGCCGCCAGGATCAGGTCGAAGGCCGCCTCGAACACGGGGGCCCGCCAGTCCATCACCACGGCCCGGGGCTCCGCATCGACATTGGCGACCCAGTTGAGGGCGGCAAAGCGGACGGCCTGGGGATCGTAGTCGCACAGGCACACCCGGGCGCCCGCCCGGCCGGCCGCCATGCCGGCCACCCCCAGCCCGCACCCCAGATCGAGCACGGCCTTTCCCGCCAGCGCGCCTCCGGCCTCCAGCGCCGCTCCGGCCACCACCACCGAAGCCGGCCAGATTTCGGTCCAATACGGCAGGCGCTCGTCCCGCACGGCGGGATGGGCGGGATCGGCGGCAATCAGCGCGTCCAGCAGAAGGTCCGCCCCGGAACAGGCGGCCACGTCAAACCGCTCGCTCCCGATCATCAGGGGGCGCCAGCGCAGATGGCAATCGCCCAGGGCTGCCACCCGCCGCTTGATCTCCGCATGCTGCCTGATATCGGTTCCCATCCCGCCATCATGACGGGCGTTTCGCCGGGGGGCAAGGGAAAATCCAACATCCCGGCATCGCCAAAGGCTAAACATGTTGCCCTGGCCGTTACAGGAAGACTGCAAGATGACCAGCGGGTTGCAGCGTTTCGGCGTTAATGGGCGGGCGCTTTCGGGCTGATCCGGGCTCCAACTGGGGGCGTCGGGCCCGGAAGGCCACGCCGCCCCGTTGTCGCCCGGCTGAGCCTCGAAATCGCCTCGCCCATTTCCGCTGATCGAAACGCCGCAACGACTTTGCCTCGCGCGCCCGCGGCCCTGCCGGGCACGCTAGGGCGGCGCGCGATTTTGGTTCCCAAAGACCCGCCCGACACACTTACGTCACGACTTGCTTGCGGGCATTTTATGGGAACAATCGCGAGCCGCCCGAGCCGCTTCGGCCAGGGCGAGCGAGGGCTAGTCCGGTGCGGCGTTTCGACAGCCGCGGCCGAAACGCCGCACCCCCGCTGGACAATCCAACCTGCCGCATGACTGAAAAACCGCCAGCATTCCGGACTCGCCAAGAGCCGGGGCGTCCGGTAAGGTGCCGTCCCATGAGCCGATTCATCCTGGTCGTGATCGCCGTTTACCTGGTGCCCCATGTGGCGCTCTACCTGCGCCTGAGCCCGCTGGTGGCGCCCGCCCTGCGGGTCCCGCTGATGCTCACGCTGCTGTCCCTCATGTCCACCCTCTTCGCCGGCTTTGCCCTGCGGAGCCACGGCAGCTGGGCGGCGCGCCCCGTCATCGATCTCTCCTTCTTCTGGATGGCGTTCGTCTTCTGGGCGTTCTGCGCCGGCCTGCTCATGGACGGCTGGAACCTGGCGATCCGGCTTCTCCCTGCGGCCTCGCGTCCGCCCGCCCTCACGGCGCAGGTCCAGCTCCGCATCCTGATCGGCATGACCATCCTGTTCTTCGCCTGGAGCGCCGGCGAGGCGCGCCGGGTGCGGATCCGCCCCCTGGACCTGCCGGGGCTCACCGCCTCGCGCCCCCTGAAAATCGCCTTTTTCACGGACCTGCACATCAGCCCCACTGGCAACCGGGCCGCCCTGGAACGCACCCTGGCGATTCTGAGGGCGACGGCGCCCGACCTCATCCTGTGCGGAGGGGACACCATGGACGCCCCGCCCGCCGAGATCCCCGCCGAACTGAAAGCCCTGGCCGGCCTGAAGCCGCCCCTGGGCAAGTTTGCGGTGCTGGGCAACCATGAGTACTACGTGGGGCTTTCCAACGCGCTGGCCGCCTACCAGGCCGCCGGCTTCACGCTCTTGCGCGGCACACGGGTGGAACCCCTTCCGGGGCTGTTCATCGCGGGCGTGGACGACCTGCACGGCAAGGCTGCGGGCGATTCCTGTTTTCCGGACGAGGGCGCCGCGCTCCCCCCGGCCGGAACCCCGGGCGCGGCAATCCTGCTCAAGCACAAGCCATCGCGGACGCAGGCCGCGAAAGAGCGGGCCGCCCTGCAGCTCTCCGGCCACACGCACGGCGGCCAGCTGTTCCCGTTTCACATCCTCGTCCGCGCCTACTTCGAAAAGGCGTTCGGCCTCTACGAGAACGCCCCCCGCCGCTGGCTCTACGTGTCGCGCGGCGCCGGCACCTGGGGCCCCCCGCTCCGCCTGCTCGCCCCGCCGGAAGTGGTGCTGATCACGGTGAAGGCCTGCGACGAGCCGCCGCGGAACTAGTCCTGCCGGCCTTCAATGGATCCGAGCAAAACCGCCGCGGCCAGCCCGAGCCGGCGGTCCAGGCGGTTCGCGGTGTCGGCCTTGAAGTCGATGAAGAGGGTGAGGATAAACGGGTTGAAGGCCTGGCGGATGGAGCCCGCGGGCTGGCCGGCCAGGGTGACGGCAAACGTCTGCGGAACCAGGTTGGTGGCGAAGCGCCGGACCAGCGCCAGCGCCCAGTGGTCCTCGGCAATCAGCCCGATTTCCCGGTCCTGCGCGTCCAGGATGATCCATTCATCCTTGAGGATGGACTTGAGCCCCTTGCGCCGCAACGCGCCGACCTTGACCTGCTCGACGGGATCCACGACATCATAGGCGGCCGAAAAATCGATGATCTGCCGGGCCGTGATCGTCAGGATTTCCCGGCCCATGGTCTCGTCGGTGTAAAGGCGGATGTCCTCCTTCAGCTTGAACGCCTTCTGCTTGGAATAAATCACCAGGCGGCCGCCGGCGTCATAAATCCGGAACACATTGCCGAACAGCTTGAGAAACTGACGCCTCAACCGATACTCCGAGCCGCTGAATGCCTCGTTCATGGTGTCCTCCCTTGCGCCTGCATACTCCCGGACGGCGTGGCGGTCCGGGGCCGTTCCCTGCCGGGAAATGGTCGTCCCCGGACACGGACTGGCCTGACCCTTATAGCAGAACCGCCGCGCGGAGGCATCTGAATTCTGTATCCTTGACGGCACGAACGGGGCTCCCCTATAGTTTCCGGAACATGAAAACAGACTGGTTCACCGAAGCCCGCTACGGGCTGTTCATCCATTACGGCCTGTACAGCCTGCTGGGCCGCGGCGAGTGGGCCATGAACCGGGAGTCGATCCCCCGGGACGCGTACCGCGCCCTGGCCCCGCGGTTCACGGCCGACGCCTTTGACGCGGAGGCCCTCTGCGACCTCGCGGTGGCCGCCGGCATGCGCTACGTCGTGCTGACCACGATGCACCACGACGGGTTCCGCCTGTACCGCAGCGCGCTGTCCGACTTCAGCACGTGGACCAGCTGCGGCCGCGACCTGGTGGCCGAGCTGGTGGCGGCGGCCCACGCGCGCGGGCTGCGCGTGGGGCTTTACCACAGTCTGAACAACTGGATGGACCGGCCCGACTCGGTCGAGGCGCTGGAGGACCGGGGCGCGTATGAACGCTTCATCGCCGCCACCCACGCGCGCTGCGCCGAACTGGCGGAGCGCTTCCCCATGGACGTGTTCTGGTACGACGGCTGGTGGCCGTTCGACGCCGCGGGCTGGAAAGCGGCCGAGCTGGACGCGCGCATCCGCGCCATCCGGCCCGACGTCCTGTTCAATCCGCGGAACGGGCTGCCGGGCGACTTCGCCACACCGGAGGGCCACATGGGCGCGCCGCAGCCCTGGCGCCCCTGGGAAGGCTGCCTCAGCGTCAACAACGCGTGGGGCTACCACGCCGGCGACCACGAGTGGAAGACGCCCGTCCAGATTGTCGGCCTGCTGGCGGCGGCGGCCGCGGGGCGGGGCAACCTCCTGCTGAACGTGGGCCCGCGGGGCGACGGCTCGCTCCCGCCCGAGGCGGTGGACCGGCTGAGGACGGTCGGCGCCTGGCTGAAAACCAACGGCGCGGCTATTTTCGGAACAACCCATGTCTGGAGCATGGACCTGCAGACGCGCGGGGAGCACCGGGGCGACTGGAACAGCCTTGGCCCCTGCACGGTGAAAAACAACGACCTGTTCCAATTGCTGCGCGCCTACCCCGGCCGGGACTGCGTGCTCGGCGGCCTCGAGACGCGCGTGCGCGAGGCGGAAATCCTCGGCCACGGCCCGGTGCCGTTCGAGCAGCGCGACGGGCGGGTCGTCCTGCGCCTCCCCGACGGGCCGACCGATCCGGTCTGCCCGGTGCTGCGGCTGGGCTGCGAGGCCGTGCCGTCGGTCTACCAGACCGGCGGGTACCGCGTGCCACGGGTGCCGCACCCGCATTACGACCCCTGCCCCTCCGAGCTCGCGGGCAACCCGGGCGGGCACTGACCCCGCCGGCCGACCGTCCATTCACCGTAAAATTATTGACAAGAACCCGTAAGTTTGCGTAAACACATCTGTTCATGAAAGGGACCAACAGGATGAGCGAGTTGAAGGATCTGAAGCAGTTGCTCCACACGGCGGCGTATCACGCGATTGAGATCGAGCGCTATATGGACCCGAAGAACCCGACCCTCCTCAAGTTTGATCCGGAGCTGGGCTACCTCCACCGGGATCATTGCCTGGTGGACGGGATGGAAGGCACCCGCTCCATCGGCACCTACGATCCCCGCGGCTGGAACCGCACCATGATCAACTTCGCGGATCAGCCCTGCCGGATCAACACCTACGGCGACAGCTACACCCAGTGCGCGCAGGTGAGCAACGGCGAAACCTGGCAGGAAATCCTGGCCGCCCACTTCCGCGAGCCCATCCGCAACTTCGGCACCGGCGGCTACGGCGTCTACCAGGCCTACCGGCGCGCCCTGCGCATGGAGGCCACCCCGGACTTTTCCGCCGAATACATCATCCTCACCATCTGGGATGACGACTACATGCGCAACATCGACGCGGCCCGCTGGAACCGCGTCGCCTGGATGTGCCGGGACCTGCCCCGCGGCAAGAAGGACGGCTATCCCGTGCACGGCTTCCCCTGGGCGCACGTGCGCTTCAACGTCGCGACGGCACGCTGGGAGGAGCGCGAGGGCATGTGCAAAAAGGTCACCGACCTGCGCAAGCTCGTGGGCAAGGACAACTACTACAACGCGTTCAAGGACGACACCGCCGCCCACCTCTACTGCCTGCGCGAAGGCGGCACGGCCCCCACGGCGGAGCTGGAGACGCTGGCCGAGGCCTTTGGCGTCACGGTCAACCTGCGCAGCCCGAAGACCCGCCAGGCCGACGCGAAGAAGCTCCACATCGCCTACGGCATCCGCTCCACGATGTTCACCGTGGACAAGTTCCGCGCGTGGTGCAAGGCCCACAAGCGCAAGCTCATGCTCCAGCTGAGCTACGACGTGCCGACCCTGCAGACCTATCTCAAGACCGGCGAGCGGTTCGACGCCGAATTCGTGCGGTTCCTCAAGAAGGAAAAGTACCTTTACATCGACACCCTGCCGACGATCGGCAAGGACTACAAGTCGTTCAAGGGCTCGGTCGATGCGTTCATCGCGCAGCGCTACGTGTCGCGGGCGGGCGCCCAGGTGTTCGGCCATCACAACCCGTACGGCAACTTCGCCTTCGCCTTCTCCATCCGCAAGGACCTGGTCGAGTGGCTCAACCCCAAGCCGCCGGCGTACCGGGGCTGAGGGATCGGCGACGGGGCGTCCCCGATCCCGCGCCGCCTACGGGGACGCCGTCCACCGGACGTGGTCGAGGAAGCCGGCGCCGGCCGGCTCCTCCCCGTCCACGCCCCCGATGAACGTCCACCGGAGGGTATGCGGCCCGCCCCCGAGCGGGAGCGTCACAAGGCCCCATTCCGCCGGCCCGTTCAGAGCGGCCAGAACCGTCCCGTTATCCATCAGGATGAGCGCCTCCCCCGCCTGGCCGGTGATGAGCTGCCAGTCGAACGCCAGAAGCCCCGGGCCCGTCACGACCGTTTCCAGCCAGGACACACGTTCCCCCGCGCCGGCGCCGCTCATGGCCGCAGCGTCCCCGCCAGCCGAAAGGCCGGCCTGGCCGGTCCAGGCAGCCATGTCCTTCGTCGTCCACGCCAGCGCCTCGTTATCGAGCGCCTGCGCGAGAGGCACGGCGGAGGCCGCCCCCTTCACGTTGCCCAAAATCTTGACCTTGGCGAGGCGCGGGTAGCCCAGCACGCCGCCCGTGGCATCGAACAGCCGGACCTTGAACAGCTCGTCCGATTCGGTGTCCGCATCGTCCAGGATCGGCACCCGGATCGTCTTCGCCGTCGCATCCCCGTCGGCCCAGGACAGCGTCCCGGACCGGGCCGTAAAATCCTGCCCGGCCAGGGCGCTCTTGCCGAGGGTGGCATACTTGACCGTGGCGGCGCCCGCCGTTCCGCCGGTCCGCGCCACTTTCAGCCGGACCTGGGGCGTGCCCTCGACGACGCTGACGCTGCCGGTTTTGAAGGCGAGCACGCCCGGGTTGAGAATCCGGATGCCGTTGGCGCCGGTCCGCCAGTCGCTGCGGACGGTGGAGCCGTCATGGATGCCTTGCACCCGGTAATAATAGGTGCGGTCCGGCAGCCGGCCGGAGAGGACCTTGGACGTCCCCGCGCCCGTGTAAACCGTGAGCCACAAACTGGCGCCGTCAACCTTCTCCTGCAACTCATAACCCGTGGCGCCGGACGATGTGCCCCAGATGATCGTAAACGCGCCGTCGGGATCCATGGCCGGAACGACGATGAACAGCGGAATGCCCAGGGGAACCAGGCAGCCGTTGGCGGGGGTCCTCCACGCGCTGTTGCCCCCGGAATTGACGCCCCGGACGCGGTAATAATAGACATGCCCCGGAGAGGAGGATTCCGAAAAGGAGAACGCGGACCCGGTGTAGAGCACCCCCCAGATCCCGAGGGAATCGGTCTTCCGCTGGAGCTCATAGCTCACCGCGCCGGCGGACATGCCCCAGTCGACGGAATAGTTCCCGCTTTCGCTTTTCGTCGGGACCGTCAGTGACGCCGGCGTCCCCGGCACCGCATCCACATCATAGACGGCCGAATCGCGGTTGTAGTCCTGAAGAGGCGAATGCTCCACGAAGCGGCCCTTGATTTCCAGGACGCCGTCCGTGTCGTCCGCGTCCATGGCGCTGGCGAGGTTCACGCCCTTGAACAGCGCGGACCCGCTCCAGGTCCCGCTGCTGTTCCCACCGTTGGCCGGCGCGGGCAGTTCCTTCGTCGCATAGACGTCGGACCGGGTGGACGGATCCACTTCCAGGAGCGACAGCGTGGCGCCGTCCTCCGGCTTGTCCATGGAATCGCTCCAGGTATAGGCATAATTCACCGTGACGTCATACGTCGATCCCCAGGCCGCGGTGGCGGGGAGCCCGGCGACGGTGATGGTATACGTCGGGATCGCCGCCGGGGCGGCCCCGGGCGCGATCAGTCCCGCCGCCACCGTGATCAGAACCCCCGCTCCTCTTCCGGCCCATCGGACTGCTCTCGCGTTCATGACCCACCTCCCCGGGATGATACGGACGTTTCAGGCGCGTAACCAGACGACAACCGGACCGAACGAGGCAACGAGCGGATACCAAACCCCTGCTGACGGGTCAAATTTAAAACTTTAGCGCGGACAGGTCAAGGGGTTTTGTCTGCCTGTTTTGGCTGCGAGCGCATCTGCGATTAGTTACTCGTGTTTTCATAGCTGGCGAGGTTGGATGACGCGGCGTG
>CAYZVY010000022.1:21060-29621 GCA_964481675.1 uncultured Verrucomicrobiota bacterium | reverse complement strand
TCCAGATCGAGGAAATGCCCAAGGAAAACTGGGCCACCGGCGGCCAGCTCCACTCGGAGCTCTTCAAGGACCGCCCTTAGCCTTCCATCGGATTTAACCAAGCGCCTGACTCAACTGTTCGGAACGAGCAAAACAAAGAAGGATTAGCCACGAAAGAACACAAAGAACACAATAGAAATTCCTTTGTGATCTTTGAGATCTTTTGTGGCAAAAACCGATTGGGTCCGAACATTCTGCGCCTGCGATCGCCGCTGGTGAGGTTCACGCAAAACGGGATGAAAGCCGACACAAGGCAGGGAGTAGCATGATATTCCGCGATCACGGCAAGACGGCCATTCTGGACAGCGGCCGCCCCATCAGCTACGCCGACCTGCTGGGCCGGGTGCACGACTTTTCCCGCGCCTGCCCCCTGGCGCCGGGCGACCGCGTGGTGGTGCTCTCGGAAAACCGGCCCGAATGGATCTACGCCTTCCTCTCGGCCTGGGATAACCGCGCCGTGGCCGTTCCCGTCGACATCCAGACCCCCGCCGCGGAGCTCGCCTACATCCTGGCCGACGCCGAGCCCGCCGCCCTCTTCGCCTCCCGCGCCCTGGAGCCGGCCGCCCGCAAGGCCCTGGCCGACGCCGGCTCCCCCGCCCGCCTCCTGCTGCTTGACGACATCCCCGCCGGCCCCGACCGGACGCCGGCCCCCCTCCCCGAGCCGGACCCTTCCGAACTGGCCGCCCTCCTCTACACCTCCGGCACCACGGGCCGCCCCAAGGGCGTCATGCTGACCCACGGCAACATGCAGGCCAACACGGTGGCGGTCTCGCAGGGCGTCCCCATTTTCATGCCCACCGACCGCCTGCTGGCCTTCCTCCCCTTCCACCACATCCTCCCCCTGATGGGCAATCTGGTGATGCCCCTGTCCATCGGCGCCACCGTGGTGCTGCCCGCCTCCCTCAAGCCCGAGGACCTCTCCGCCGCCATGCAGGCGGGCAAGGTCACGATCATCATCGGCGTGCCCCGCTTCTGGGCCATGCTCCGCAAGGGCATTCTCGACAAGATCCGGGCCGCCGGCCCCGTTCCCCGCCTCCTCTTCACCCTCGCCTCCCGCCTCCGCAGGCCCGCCCTCTCGCGCCTGCTCTTCAAGAAAGTGCATGCCCGCTTCGGCGGCTGCATCCGCCACTTCATCTCGGGCGGCGCCGCGCTCGACCTCGACGTGCTGGCCGACTTCCAGGCGCTCGGCTTTGTCGTGCTGGAAGGCTACGGCATGACGGAAACCGCCCCCATCATCACCTTCCCCCGCCCCACGAACGTCCGCAACGGCGCCTGCGGCCAGTGCCTGCCCGGCGAAGAGATCCGGCTCGTCGACGGCGAAATCGCCGTCCGCGGCCCCAACGTGATGAAAGGCTACTGGCGCAAGCCCGTGGAAACCGCCGAAGCCCTGCGCGACGGCTGGCTGCACACCGGCGACCTCGGCCGGCTGGACGCCGACGGCTTCCTGTTCATCACGGGCCGCATCAAGGAGCTCCTCGTCCTCCCGAACGGCAAAAAAATCAATCCCGCCGACATCGAGGTCAAGCTGCTTCAGGATCATCCGGAGCTGCGCGAGGCGGCCGTGCTGGTCAAGGACGACGCCCTTCACGCGCTGCTGGTTCCGGACCCGGCGCGCCTCCCGGCGGCGGCCGCCGAATCGCCCGAAAACGCCGTCCGCCGGACCGTCATCGAGCCCTATAACCGCGGGGCGCCGTCGTATCGCCGCCTCGCCGGCTTCACCCTCCTCGCCGACGAACTCCCCCGCACGCGGCTGGGCAAGCTCAAGCGCCACCAGCTTCCCGCCCTCGTCCGCCGGCCGGACGAAGCCCGCTCGGCCGCGCCGGAACCGGAGGCCGAGTCCTACCGGTACCTGCGCGATTTCCTGGAGCGGGAAACGGGGCGGCCGGTTCACCCCGAATCTCACCTGGACCTCGACCTGGGGCTCGACTCGCTGGGCCGGATCAGCCTCCAGGCGTTCCTGGAAGCCTCCTTCGGCCTGGAGCCCGACGACCAGATCCTGGCCGACAACCCCACCGTCGCCTCGCTGGCCGCCACCATCGAAGCCCGCAAGATCCGGAGCGATCACGAGGCCGCCGACTGGGGCCGCATCCTGCGCGAAGGACCGGCGCGCCCGGTTTCCAAGCCCACCTGGCTTCTGACGGCCACGCAGTTCATCGGCCGGATCGGCTTTCACGGCTGGTTCATCCTGGAATCGAAGGGCGCGGACCGCCTGCCCCCCGGGCCGTTCATCCTGGCCCCCAATCACGAGAGCTATCTCGACGGCTTCCTGGTGTGCCTGTTCCTGAAGCCGGCCATCCTGCGCAACACCTGGTTCTACGCCAAGGAGAAGCACCTGCGCAACCCGTGGCTGCGGAACCTGGCGTCGCGGAACAACGTGATCGTGATGGACATCGACCGCGACCTGAAAGGCTCGCTCCAGCAGATGGCGGCCGTCCTGAAGGCGGGCCACAACCTGATGATCTTCCCCGAAGGCACCCGCGCGCGCGACGGCCTGACCGGTCCTTTCAAACGCACGTTCGCCATTCTCAGCAGGGAGCTGAACATTCCCGTTGTCCCCGTTTCAATTAAAGGCGCATTCGAGGCGCTTCCTCCCGGCGCCCGGTTCCCGCGCCCCTTCACCCGGATCGCCGTCCGGTTCCTCCCGCCCGTACAGCCCGAAGGGCTGACGGCCGAGGAGATCCGCGACCGCGTGCGGGATGCGATTTTGAATACGCCGGCCTGACGGGCGCCGCAAGCAGCGCCCCTACACCATGTGCCGGATAGGCCTGTCGCCGGCACACGGCTCAGCCCAGAAACTTGCCCGCCCGCTGGCCCGACAGAACGCCGGCTTCCAGCGTGACCACGCCGTTGACCACCACCAGGTCGACCCCCTCGGCCAGCGCGTGCGGCGCGGCGAAGGTCGACGTCTCGTGTACCCTTTTCTGGTCCACCACCAGCACGTCCGCGGCCGCGCCGGCGCGCAGGACGCCGCGGCCCGTGAGCCGGAAGTGGGCGGCGGGCAGCGACGTCATCTTGCGGATCGCCTCAACCGGGGAAACGGTTTTCCCGTCCAGCGCGGCCCTCAGGAAGCGGGGGAACGTGCCGTAGGCCCGGGGGTGCGGGAAATCGCGGCTCAGCAGCCCGGTGGGCGACCGGAGGGACGCGTCGCTCCCGATCATGACCCACGGCAGCGCCAGGATGCGCCACATATTCTCCTCGCTCATGCCGAAAAAGAAGGCGCTCGTGCGCAGGTCGTCCTTCTCGATCAGGCGCAACGCGGCGTCCACCGGCTCCAGCCCCAGGAGCGTCGCCACCTCATCCAGCGGCTTGCCCTGCAGCCCCGCATGGTCGGGATGGGCGGTCGAGCCGATCACGATGGTGCCCCAGTAGTGCTCCGGCCGGCTCTCCAGCAGTTCAGCGCGCAGCCGTGCGCGCGTGACCGGATCGGCCAGCCGCGCCAGCACGGCCTCGCGGCCGTCGCCTGCGGCCCAGGCCGGGAGGATGACGTCCAGATCGGTGTTCGACGCGATGTAGGGATACCGGTCAGCCGCCACGGACAGCCCGGCCGCGCGGGCCGCGTTCAGCTTTTCCAGCGCCGGCTCCAGCAGGTGCCAGTTGCCGCGGCCCGACGTTTTCAAATGCGACACGCACACGCGCACGCCCGACGCGCGGGCGACATCCAGGACTTCCTCGATCGCCTCGAGCAGGCGCGGGCCTTCGCTCCGCATGTGGGTGGTGTAGATGCCGTTGCGGCGGGCCGCGACGGCCGCGAGGGCCGCGACCTCCCCGGGCTCCGCATACAGGCCGGGCGCGTAAATCAGCCCCGAGCTCAGGCCGGCCGCACCCTCCTCCATGGCCTGGTCCAGCAGCCGCGCCATCTCCCGGATCTCGTCCGCCCGGGCCGGCCGCGCCTCGTAGCCCATCACGGCGGAGCGGAGCTTGCCGTGGCCGGCCAGCAGGACCGCGTTGACCGCGGGGCGGACCGATTCCAGCAGCGCCCGGTATTCCGCCACGGTTTTCCAGCGGCCGGGATAGGGCTTGTTCTCCCAGTCCGACGGCAGCCGCGACTGCCCCAGGAGCGGAGCCGCCGAGGCGCCGCAATTCCCCATCACCTCGGTCGTCACGCCCTGGTAGATCTTGCTCGGGGCCGACGGCTCCAGCATCAGGTAAGAATCGGAATGGGAATGGCTATCAATAAAACCGGGACAGACCAGGCGGCCGGCGGCCTCGAAAACGCGCTTCGCCGGCGCCAGGCTGAGATCGCCGATCTCCGCGATGACGCCGCCGCGGATCCCGACGTCCGCCCGTTTCAGCGGGGCTCCGGTGCCGTCGGCCACCTCCCCGCCGGTAATTTTAAGATCCAGGTCCATCGGAAGCCTCCGGGGCGGCGGGCGCGGAATCCGGGACAGGCGCGGGGACGGCGGGCGCGGGCGCATCCGGGGTATCGGCCGCGGGCGCGGTACCGGGACGCGGCGGCGCGTCGGGGGCCAGCAAGTGCATGACCTCCCGCTGCACCACCTCCAGGCGCTCCACCCCGATGCCGGGATCGGGCACCAGGAACACCTCGCCCGTTTTCCGGTGGGCGAAAATCACGAGGCGGGTGCCGTCGGGCCGGTCCTCCACCTTCTGCTCCACCAGCATGCGCTGGCGCTCCAGCATGATGGCCAGGATGTAGATGACCTCCGCGGAGGCGGGCTCGGCCTTCTCCATCAGCTCGCGCAGGATCGTCTCCGCCGCCTCCTTGCGAACCTTACGGTCGGGCTCGGCCGGCGGGATGCGGAACACCCCGTTCCAGTTGCTGTAGCCGGGGTCCGTCTTCTCCTCCTCCGGCCAGCAGATGGAGCAAAAATCGGAACGGAGGTAGCTTCCCTCCTTGTCCGACAGCCGGGTGTTATACTCCTGCCGGTCCTCGAACGCCTTGCCGCAGCCCGTACAGGCCTTGGCCAGCGGCTTGATGTCCCATTCCTGCATCATGGTCCCGCTCCGCCTTCCCCGGCCGACGCCAGCCAATCGACGCCGCGCCGGCCCGTGTAGTTGATGTTCAGCCAATCCCCGGGCTTCGCGCGGCCCGCACCCGCGGCCAGCGTATGCCCGTCCACCTCGGGCGCCTGCCGGCGGGTCCTGCCCCGCGCCCGGCCGCCGCGTCCCGAAGCCGCCACTTCCACAAGACATTCATCGGCCGCGCCCGTCATCCGCTTCGCCTGGGCGTCCAGCACCGCCTGCTGCGCATCCAGCAGCGCCTCGCGCCGGCGTTGCGCCGTGGCGGCCCGGGGCCGCGACCGCAGCCCGGCCGACGGGGTGCCTTCCTCGGGCGAAAACGCGAACACGCCCAGGTGATCGAACGCCGAGTCCCTCACGTAGGCGGCCAGCCTCCGGAACGCGGCTTCGGTCTCGCCCGGATGGCCCACCAGGCAGGTGGTCCGCAGCACGACGCCCGGCAGGCGCGCGCGCGCGCGGGCCGGCAGCTCCGCCACAGCCTTAATCGTGCCGCTCCGCCGCATGGCGCGCAGCACCGCCGGGTCGCTGTGCTGAACCGGAACGTCCAGGTAGCGGCACACCTGCGGAATCGCGCCCATGGTGTCGAGCAGCCGGTCGGTGATGCCGGTGGGAAAACCGTAAAGCACGCGGATCCAGAACCGGCCGCCCAGCTTGCCGAGCCGCGTGAGCAGCCCGGGCAGATCGGCGCCGTCGTTTCGATCGCGGCCATAGTGGGTCGTGTCCTGCGAGATCAGGTTCAGTTCGCGGATGCCGCGCCCCAGCAGATCCTCGGCCTCGGCCACGATGGCGTCGATTGGCCGCGAGCGGTGGCGGCCCCGGATGCCGGGGATGGCGCAGAACCCGCACCGGTGGTCGCACCCTTCGGCGATCTTGACATAGGCATAGGGCCCGCCGCTCAGGATCACGCGGCTGCCGCCCGGCTCGAAGAGGCGTTCCGCCTTTTCGGGAATATCGCGGATGGGCCCCTCCCCGGCCAGCAGGCGCAGGGCGATGTCGCCCACGCGGTCGAGCGCGTCGAGGCCGAGGAAGGCGTCCACTTCGGGAATGGCGCGGGCCAGTTTGCCGTGGTACCGCTGGGGCAGGCAGCCCGTCACGATCACGCCGCGGCAGAGGCCCTTCGCCTTGCGGCGGCAGGCGTCCAGCACGGCGTCGATGGCCTCCTCGCGCGCGTCGTGGATGAACGCGCAGGTATTGATCAGGAGCAGGTCGGCCCGGTCGATGTGCGGCGTCAGGCGGAGGCCCGCGCGCAGCAGGGAGCCGATGAGATGCTCGGAATCGACCAGGTTCTTGGCGCACCCGAGGCTGACCACACCCACGGTTGCGCCGGCGGCGCCGACGGACTTTTTCATTTCATCGTCTCGGGAATATACAGCGGCGGGGGCTCCGGCAGCACCCGCGGGGTCGGCACGGGGGCCGGCGCCGGGGCCGCCGTGCGCGCGGCGCGGCGTTCGGCACAGCCGCGGACGAGCATGAGCAGCAGCCAGACCAGGACCAGCACGCCGGCCGCCGCGGCCACCCGCGGCGCGATGCGCGTCCAGGGCAGCCGCACGGCCGACGCCCGGGCCAGCCGGAAGAGCGACGCCGCGCGCTCCTTCGCGGTGCTGGAAACGCCTTCGTTGCGCACTTCGAGCGAAAACTCATCGGCCGTCCCGTTCCGCGGGAGCGGCTTCACCGCCACCGCTTTCCGCCGGGCGGCAGGGCCCGCTCCGGGCGCGGAAACGGGCGGCTCCGCCGGCGCGGACGCGGGGGGCGGAACAGCCGCGGCCGGAGCGGCGGCGGGCGCCGGCGGCGCAGGGGATGCCGGCGGTGCCGCGGGCTGGCGGGGCGCCTCGGGAAGCACGGGCGCCACCTTGGGTGGTTCTGTTCTTGCAACAACCGGAGAGGGGGCGGCGGGCGGCGGCGGATCGGGGGGCGTGACCGGCGGAGACGGCGGAGCCACGGGACGGACCGGAGCTGGGGGCCTGGGAGGCACGGGCGCCGGGGCCGGCCGGGGGGGCATGGGCGCCGGGGCCGGCTTGGGCGCCGGAGGCGGCGGAACCGGCCGGGGGACGGCGGGCGGCGGGGACGGCTTGGCGGCAGCCGGGGCGGCGAACAGGTCAAACGGCAATTCGGGCTCCGGGGCGGCCGCCGGCGCGGACGCCGGGGACGCCTCCACCACCGGGGCGGCCTCGGCGGAAGCGGCGGCCGGAGGCGACGCCAGGTCCAGTTCCGGCGTCATGGAAACCGCCGGCGCCGGATGGGACGGTCCGGGTTTCAGCACGGACGCCGGCCGGGTCTTCCTGTCCGCCTCGGCATGGCGGGCCTGATACAGGCTGATGAGCTCGGACGCGTCGAGCCCGAGGTATTCGGCAACCAGCTTGATGAAGCCGCGGGTATAGATGGGGGCGGCGAACTTGGAATAGTCGTCCTGTTCCAGGGCCTGGATCACCTGGCTCTTGGACCGGGTTCCCTCGGCAACCTGGGAAACGGACAGCCCCTTGGCTTCCCGCGCCTCGCGCAACAGCTGGCCGACGCTTTTCATATCATCCCTCCGGTTCAACGCCATTGCTATCCGGGTTCACCATGTCCCCGTCCATATCCATCCGGATCTCCCGGGCTTCGGACCCGCGCTGGGGCCCCACCACGCCCCGCTCTTCCAGCAGATCCATGACGCGGGCGGCCCGCGTGTACCCGATTTTGAGACGCCGCTGGAGCGACGATGTGGACGCCCGGCGCGTTTCGCGGATAATCTGCAGGGCCTGCTCCACCAGTTCGTCGTCGCCTCCGCCGCCGCCGCTGCTTTCCAGCATGTCCTCGAATGACGATGGCGCGGCCGGCCCGGGCGGCTTCGGCCTCGGGGAAGGCGGCTCCGGGGGGGCCTCCCCCTCCTCGCCCGCCGGTTCCTCGGAGGCGGGAAGGGACGGCGGGGGCATGCCGGCCCGGACCGGACGGGGGGGCGGCGCCTCCTCCGCGGAGTCCATGGGGCACTGCTCCTTGATGAAGTCGGTGATCCTGGCGATATCCTCGTCGCTTGTCATGCAGCCCTGGGCCCGGATCAGCTTGCTGGCGCCGGGGGGCATGAAAAGCATGTCGCCGCGGCCGAGCAACTTGTCGGCGCCCATGGCGTCGAGAATGGTCCGGCTGTCCACCTTCTGGGCCACCTGGAAGGCGATGCGCGCGGGGAAGTTGGCCTTGATGGTGCCGGTGATGACATTGACCGAGGGCCGCTGCGTGGCCAGGATCATGTGGATGCCGGTGGCGCGCGCCAGCTGGGCCAGGCGGGAAATGTAGCCCTCCACCTCGGGGCCGGCCGTCATCATCAGGTCGGCCAGCTCGTCCACCACGATCACCAGGTACGGCAGGTAATCGTGGGCGGGGGGCGGAGCTTCGCCGCCAAACAGGTCGGGCTGCCGCGCCGGCGGCCGGTTGTTGTAATTCTGGATGTTCCGGATCCCGACCTTGGAAAACAGCTTGTAGCGGCGCTCCATTTCGCCGATGGCCCAGCGCAGCGCGCCGCCCACCTTCTTGGGATCGGTGATGATCTCCTTGCGGACGCCTTCCAGGTG
>CAYZVY010000022.1:0-20960 GCA_964481675.1 uncultured Verrucomicrobiota bacterium | reverse complement strand
ATGGGCGCCTGCACGCGGACGCTCTTGGCCTTGAGCGACAGGGCCAGGTTGTTGCTGAGGCCCGCGATCCGCTCCACCTTGACGCCGGGGGCCGGCAGCAGCTCGTAGCAGGTCACCACGGGACCGTGCTCGACGTTGGTCACCTGGACCTCGATGCCGAAGTCGGCCAGCGTTTCCACGATCACCTTGCCGGTTGTCGCCTCGTCGGATTCCAGGACGATGGGCGCGCCGCCGGCGGGTCCCTGGAGGAGCGTCACGGGGGGCAGCACGTAGTTGGGGAAATGAAGGCCGGCCGGCGGGGGCGGGGCGGGAGGCTCCTGGGCCGCCGGAGGAGAATCGGGCTTGGGCGCGGCCGCCTTGCGTTCGCGCGCGGGCGGCTCTGTCGGGGGGGGCGGCGGCGGGGGCGCCCCGGCCTCGGCCGGATCCTCCTCGTCGGGCGCCGGCTCTCTCTCCGCGGCGGCGGGAACGGGCCCGCCTTCCGGCTGGGGCGGACGGCGGGCGGGTTTCTCCGGCTTCTCGGCCATCTTATCGGCGGGCTTGTCGGCAGGCTTGTCGGCAGGCTTGGTGCGGCTGCGCGGTTCGGGCGCGGGCGGGGATGCCGACCGGGCATAGCGCGCGGGCGCTTCGGGTTCGCCTTCCAGGTCGGCCGTCTGGCGGCGGGCGGAGCGGTCGGTCAGCCTCGCCCAGCCCGACTTAATGCTATCGGACAGGAAACGGATCACGGCCACAATGCGTTCGCGGCCGAACACCAGGATGGCGGAGATGCCGAACAGCGCGAGGGCGAGGATCAGCGTCCCCGGGCGGCCCAGGTAGCGAATCAGCACCTGCTGGGTGACATAATGGCCGGGGACGCCGCCGGGCGTGTTCACGATGTTCAGCCGTTCCGGGCCGGTCAGCCAGGTCCACCATTCCGGGGTCAGCTCCACCAGCACGATGAGCGAGAGCAGCATCATGAGCGACCAGAGGAAACGGAAACGGAGGAACAGCTCGCGCCGGATCCAGAGCAGGACGCCGAACGCCAGGGCAAGGAACGGGAACGAATAGGCCATGATGCCGGCCAGGAAAAACAGGGTGAAGGCCGTCCCCGCGCCGGTGGGGCCGATATAGTTCATGGCGGGAACGTTGGGCGGAACCTTGTAGTAACTGACGTCCTCGCAATGGTACGAGAACAGGCTCAGGGACAGGAAGAGCCACGCCGCCAGGAGCGCGATCCCCCAGATTTCACGGGACCCGCCGCTTCGCGGAACGGGTTGATCCTCTGTTTCTTTCTTAGCCATCCGGAATATCCTTCTCTACCGGCCCGGGGCGGGCTGGGTTTCGCAGCGGTTCACCAGGTCCTGGTAGACGCGCAAATCGGGCTCCCCGGCCATGGCGGCCATGTCGCGGGCCAGCACCGCCAGGCGCATGGCCCTCATGGCGTTCCCGCGGACCAGGTAAATTTCGCCCAGCGTGTTCCAGATGTTGTAATCCTGGCTGGCGGCCAGCACCGCTTCCTGGGCTTCGCGCAGCGCCAGGTCCAGGTTGTGGATGGCGGGATCGTCCGACTTGACCCGGAGCCAGGCCACGTTGTTTTTCAGGCCGGCGTTATCCGGATACGTCTCGAGCAACCGGCTGTAGAGGCGGAAGGATTCGGCATAATCGCCGGCCTCCATGGCCACCATGGCGCGCATGAAGTGGAGGTCCTCGTCGGCCGGCGCCTCCTTCTGCGCGAGGTTCAGCGCGTCCACGGCCTCGCGCCAGCGGCCTTCCACGAACAGCCGCCGGATGGCGGCCTTGGGGGAGGGCGCATCAAGGGCCTCGTTCCGGGCCGGGACCTGCGCCCGGGCGTCCGCCGCCATCAGCCACGCAAGGGCCGCCACCACCCCGATCATGTGTTTACGTTTCATGGCACGCCTTTCGCCACCGGTTTGAAGCTCACCCGGACGCGTTCCGGATCCGTCACCGTTTTGAGCCGCACATCGCCGGGCAGGAACACCCGCACCGGCATGGAAATATCGCCCGCCTGCATGATCACGGTGCCGTCCACGAACACCCGCACCGTCGTCAGGTCCACGCGGTCGAAATCCGCCGCGCTGCCCTCCAGCCAGACCGTGGCCACCGCCGCCGGCTCCACCCGCCACTCCCAGGCGCCCGGGCGGCCGAGCACGACGATCGGGAGGCGCTCGAGGCGCTTGACGGAATTGGTGGCCGCCACCGGACGGCGCGGCTCGATCGTCGCTTTCCGCTGCGCCGTCTCGATCCGGATCGCGTCCTGGATCAGGTACCAGGTCATGACGCCCAGCAGCACGGCGAGGAGCTTGAGCCCCAATTTCGGGAACAGGAAACGGCGGGGGACAGGGGGGCTCGTCACGGCTTGTTCCCCCCGGCCGGGGGCGTTTCGCCCGCGGAAGCCCCGTCCTCGTCGCGCCGGGTGGGCCGCCAGATGCGGCTCCACAGGGTGTCGCGCCGGGGACCCGTCATCATGTGCATCAGCATCTTGCGGAGGCGCTCCCCGTCGAGATGGCGGGACATCCGGCCCCGGATGCAGAACGAAATGATGCCCTGGCCCTCGGAGACCACGATGCAGACGGCGTCGGTCTCCTCGGTCAGGCCGATGGCGGCGCGGTGCCGGGTGCCGACTTCATGGCCGATGTCGAGCCGCTGGGTCAGGGGAAACATGCAGCCGGCGGCCACGATGCGGGATCCGGACAGGATCACCCCGCCGTCGTGCAGCGGGGCCCGGGGCATGAAAATGGCGCTCAGCAGTTCGGAGGAGACGCGGGCGTCCAGCCGGATGCCGGTGTCCTGGATGGCGCGGGTCCCGATATCCCGCTCAATGGCGATCAGCGCCCCCACGCCCTGTGCGGACAGCTCCTCCACGGCGCGGACAATCTGGCTGCTCAGGTTCTGGGCGTCGTTCTCTTCCCACACAAAATGGCGGCGCCCGAGCTGGGCCAGGGCGCGGCGCACCTCGGGCTGAAAGAGGATGAGCAGCGCGAGGGCCACATACACGGACAGCTGGCGGAGCATCCAGTTCAGGGCTTCAAAGTGGGCCACGCGGGTGATAACGATCAGCGCGGTGACCAGGCCGATCAGCCCGAACAGGACGTGGGCGCCGGGCGTGCCGCGGAAAAACCGGATGACGAAATAGATCAGGAGGGAGAAGATGGCGATTTCCATCATTCCCCCCGCATGGGGAAGCGTCAGTTTCTCCCACCAGATCTTCATCCCATTCCTTCCGCCACCGCCGCCAGCACCCGGACCGCATCGGCGGACTCCCTCACGTCATGCACCCGCACGATGCGCGCGCCGTTGATGACGGCCACGCAGAGAGCCGCCAGGCTGGCGGCCATCCGCTCTCCCACCGGCCGGCCCGTCGCCAGGCCCAGCCAGCTTTTGCGCGAAAGTCCGGCGAGAACGGGGCGGCCGCACCGGCCGATCCGCTCCAGCCCGGCCAGCAGCGTCGCGTTCTGCGCCGCGTTCTTGGCGAACCCGAAACCCGGGTCCACCGCCACGCACGCCTCCGCCACCCCGACAGCAGCCAGCGCCCGCACCCGCTGCTCAAGCCAGGCCGCCACCTCCTCCACCACATCGCCGTAGTCCGTCAGCCCCTGCATCGTCCGGGGGTCGCCCTTCATATGCATGACCACCACGCCCGCCCCCGTCCGGGCCGCCAGCGCCGCCATGGCAGGATCCGCGCAGCCGGTCACATCGTTGATGACGCAGGCCCCGGCAGCGACCGCGCCAGCCGCCACGGACGCGTGGCGGGTATCGATGGACACCGCGGCCCCGGCTTCCGCCAGGCGGCGGACAACCCCGGTCACCCGGGCGGCCTCCTCGTCCGGCTCCACAGGGCGCGCGCCGGGGCGGGTGGATTCCCCGCCCACGTCAACCAGGTCCGCCCCTTCGGCGACCATGGCCAGCCCGCGCGCCACGGCCCGCTCCTCGCCGGCGTAGAGGCCGCCGTCGGAAAACGAATCGGGCGTGACGTTCAGGATACCCATCACAAGGGGCCGCGCCCCGATGGTCCAGGAACGGCTCCCGCACCGCCATATGACGGGCTCCACCCGACTCTTCACATCCTATCCTTCCGACGGAGGCCGGGTCAGGGAGGCCGCCAGCATGGTCCGCGCCTCTTCCCCGTCCAGCGTCTCCCGCTCCAGCAAGGCCTTGGCCAGCGTGTCCAGCGCCGCGCGATGCCCGCCGATCAGCCGCTTGGCCGTCGCGTGGCTTTCCTGCAGCAGGCGGCTCACCTCGGCGTCGATCCGCCGCGCCGTCTCCTCGCTGTAATCCTGGGAGCGCGACACTTCGCGTCCCATAAACAGAAGCTCCTCGTTGGCGCCGAAGGTCTGGGGCCCCATCTCGCTCATGCCCCAGCTGCACACCATGAGCCGGGCAATGCGCGTCGCCTCCTTCAGGTCGCTGGCCGCGCCGGAGGTGATGTCGCCAATGACCAGCTCCTCGGCCACGCGCCCGCCCATGTACAGGGTGAGCATGGACATCAGCTTGCGCCGGCCGTCGAGATAGCGGTCGCGCTCGGGCAGCTGCATGGTGGAGCCGAGCGACCGGCCCCGGGGAATGATCGTGATCTTGTGCAGCGGCTCCGCTTCCTCGACCAGCATCGAGACGAGGGCGTGGCCGGACTCATGGTAGGCGGTGATCCGCTTTTCCTTGTCGTCCAGCAGCCGGCTGCGCCGCTCGCGGCCCCAGCGCACCTTGTCGCGGGCCTCTTCCAGCTCGGCCATGCCAACCACGTCCTTGTTCCGGCGGGCGGCGAGCAGGGCCGCCTCGTTCATCAGGTTGGCCAGGTCGGCGCCGGAGAAGCCGGGCGTGCCCCGGGCCAGCCGGTGCAGGTCCGCCTCGCGCGACAGCGGCACATGGCGGGCGTGGATCTTGAGAATGTCGTCGCGCCCCTCGAGGCTGGGCAGGTCCAGCACGATCTGGCGGTCGAACCGGCCGGGCCGCTGGAGGGCGGGGTCGAGCACGTCGGGCCGGTTGGTGGCGGCCATCACGATCAGCCCCTCGGCCGTATCGATGCCGTCCATCTCCACCAGCAGGGCGTTCAGGGTCTGCTCCCGCTCGTCGTGTCCGCCGCCGATGCCGCTGAACCGGCTGCGGCCCACGGCGTCGATCTCATCGATGAAGATGATGCACGGCGCGGCGCGCTTGGCCTGCTCGAACATGTCGCGCACGCGGCTCGCGCCCACGCCGACGAACATCTCGACGAAATCGGAGCCGCTGATGCTGAAAAAGGGAACACCGGCCTCGCCGGCGATCGCCTTGGCCAGCAGGGTCTTGCCCGTCCCGGGGGGGCCCATCATCAGGACGCCCTTGGGAATGCGGCCGCCCAGCTTCTGGAACTTCTTGGGCTCCTTGAGGAACTCGATGATTTCCACCACCTCGTCCTTGGCCTCGTCGATCCCGGCCACGTCCTTGAACGTCACCTTGTTGCGATCCTGCGACATCAGGCGCGCGCGGCTTTTCCCGAAGCTCATGGCGCCCTGCCCCATGTTCCGCATCTGGCGCGAAAAGAAGAACCAGACCACGCCCAGGAACAGGAGAATGGGCAGCGCGTTCGAGAAGAGCATCAGCAGGAACTGGGAGGACCGGCGGTACTGGAACGGCACGCCGTTCTCCAGGAGCAGCGGCACCAGCCCCATGTCGTTCGACATCAGCAGGTCGACCTTGAAGTGGCGGTTCCCCTTGTCGTTGGGCACCTTGCTCTCCACCTCCAGGTACTGGCGGCCGGACATGTCCTCCTGCACGATCACCGCGTTCAGGATGTTATGATCCTTGACCTTCTGGACAAATTCGGGATTGTACGGAATCGTCTCCGCCGTGGTCTGCATGCGGTCCCAAATCTGGTACAGGCTGACCAGGAGGGTCAGCACCACGAGCCAGATCAGCAACGTGCGGAACGGGGGCTTGGCGTCCGTTACCTCGCCGGCCTCCTTGCGCGGATTCGGATTTTTTCCATTATCACTATTCATTCAACAACCTGCTTTCTCGATCCATGCGGCATTGTACAATGTGAAGACCCGAAAAGGCAACACTCTCATCCCGTTCGGCGTCAGTTTTAAGGGGGATTTGAGGATTCGGCATCCACTTCAAGGCAAAAGGACGCCGCTTGCGGGCCCGAAACGCGCGCGGGGATGGAAACGGGGCATCCGGCCACCCATAAAACGGCCGTTCCGGCCGCCACCACGGGAATCCGGCCCCGTTCCGCCCGGGGCACCTTGGCGTCGGTCAGCAGATCCTGCAACTTGTGCGTTCCCCCGGGCAAGTGGAGTGCATCGCCGGGTTTCCGGGCGCGCACGACCAGCCCCGCGGGGCCGACCGCCGCGCAGGCAATCCAGGCCCGGCAGGGATAGCATCCGAACCCGGGCGGCGGGTCGGGGCGATAGCCGCGGGTCCGGGTCACGCGGATCCGCAGGCCCCATTCGGGCAGGAGGGTCTCCCCGGGAACCGCCAGCCGGGTTTCCGGAAGGAGGGAAGACGCGGCCTCCTGCTCCACCCGCCAGCACCCGTATTCGGAAACGATCCGCAGGTGGCCCCCGGCTTCCGTTCCCAGGCTTCCCCGGGCCGACCCCATCAGCCGCTCCAGCCGTTCAACCAGGTCGAAATCGAGCTTTTCCTCCGGCACGCCCCCGCGGATGAGCCAGATCCGCATCACCCGCCGCACCAGGGCCTGGTTCTTCCCCTTCAGCCGCTCCGCGACAAGCCGGCCGCGGGAGTCGACCGCCTCCGCGAGGGCCTGCTCCGCCAGCGGCCGGAGCCACGTCTCCTCCTCGCGCAACACGGAGGCGGTCCGGACCAGGGCCTGCCGGATGTTGGGATTGTAGGCCTTTTCCAGCAAGGGCAGCAGCTTATGGCGAACCCGGTTGCGCAGCAGGTGCGTGTCCCGGTTGGACGGATCGTTCCGCCAGGAGCGGCCGATCCGCTTCAGGTACGCCTCGATATCCACGCGGCGCAGGGCCAGGAACGGGCGCAACACCGGCAGGCCATGCACCTCGGAGCGGGCGGCCATGCCGCTCAGGCCGCGGGGCCCCGCCCCCCGGATCAGCTTGAGCAGCACGGTCTCCGCCTGGTCGTCGGCGGTATGGGCCGTCACCACGGCCGAGGCCCCGGCGTCCTTCACGGCCTTGCGGAAGAAGGCATAGCGCTCCCGGCGGGCCGCCATTTCAAGCGACAGCTGGCGCTTCCGGGCAATCTCCGGCACGTCCAGCCGCCCCTCCACCAGGGGAACGCCCAGCTCGCGGCAGCGGGCGCGGACAAACCCCGCGTCCCGGTCGGCGGACCGGCCCCGGATGCCATGATGGACATGAACCGCCATGAGCGGAAAGCCGGGCGGCGCGGCCTGTTTCAGGGCATAGAGAAGGGCCATTGAATCGGCCCCTCCCGAAACGGCCGCCAGCAGCGGCCGGGGGGAATCGAACAGGCCCAAATCGGCGACGGCTTTCTCGAACGCCTTCATGCGCGCGGCGCGATCACGGTCACTCCGTCCATGTAAGGCACCAAGGCTTCGGGAACAGCCACGCGACCATCGGCCTGCTGATAATTTTCCAGAATGGCGACGACCAGGCGCGCGAGGGCCACGCCCGAGCCGTTCAGCGTGTGCAGGAAATCGGGCTTTCCGTCGGCCTTGCGATAGCGGATGTTGGCCCGCCGCGCCTGGAACGCCTCGAAATTGCTGCAGGACGACACTTCCAGCCAGGCGTTCTGGCCGGGCGCCCACAGCTCGATGTCATAGCACTTGGCGGCCGCGAAGCTGATGTCGCCCGCGCACAGGGACAGGATGCGGTACGGCAGCTTCAGGCGCTGCAGGACGGCTTCGGCGTCGCCCACCAGCGTTTCCAGTTCAGCGTAGGAGGTGGCGGGATCGGCGAATTTGACCATCTCGACCTTGTCGAACTGATGCACCCGGATCAGGCCGCGCGTTTCGCGGCCGGCGGCCCCCGCCTCGCGGCGGAAGCAGGGAGTGTAGGCGGTCAGCTTGACCGGCAGCGGCTCCGTCAGCACCTCGTCGCGGTAATAGTTGGTCACCGGGACCTCGGCGGTGGGGATGAGCCACAGGTCGTCGGAGGTGGCGCGGTACATGTCCTCCGCCATTTTCGGCAGCTGGCCGGTGCCGGTCATGGAGGCGGAATTGACGACGAAGGGCGGGGACATTTCCAGGTAGCCCTGTTCGCGGCAGTGGATATCGAGCATGAAGTTGATGAGCGCGCGCTCCAGGCGGGCGCCGGCGCCGAGATACAGGGGAAAGCCGGCGCCGGTCATCTTGGTGGCGCGGGTGAAGTCGAAAAGCCCCAGGGCTTCGCCGAGCTCCACGTGCCCCTTGGGGGCGAACGCGAACTCGCGCAGCTGACCCCAGCTGCGGGCCACCACGTTGTCCGCGGAATCCTTCCCCTCGGGCGTGGAGCCGTGGGGCATGTTGGGAATGCGGAGCATGGCCTGGCGGAGGGCGGCATCGGCGTCGCGGACCTGGTCGTCGAGCGCCGCGATCTGGTCGCCCAGGGCGCGCATGTCGGCCTGCTGGGCCGCGGTGTCGACCCCCGCCTTGCGCAGCTTTCCGATGTCCTTGGAAACGGTATTCAGCCGGCTCTTGAGCGCCTCGGTCTCCCTGAGCAGGGTGCGGCGGCGGCCGTCGGCGGCCAGGGCCTCGTCGATCAGCGCCTGGCTGGCGCCGCGCCGGTCCAGGGCATTGCGGATCAGGTCCGGATTCTCGCGGAGCATTTTGATATCGAGCATGTGAGTTCTCCCCGCCCCGCATCACGCGCGGCGACAACCAGACACTATAGGCGAACGGGCCGCGGAAAGCAACCGTCAGGCCATTTCGGACCGGAGCCAGGCCAGGATCTTCTGCCGGTCCGATTCCGGCACGGGGTCGTCGGTCCAGGACATGAGCACGCGGTTCAGCGAATCGAGCCCGCAGACGATCACGCCGCCCATGCCCACCTCGTCGCCGGTTTCCGGCAGGCTACCGGCGAAGCACAGCACGGGATGGACTACCGCCCGGACGCCGCAGGCGGACTCGAGGCGGGCGGCCAGCTCGCGGGCGGACCGGCGGGCCTGGTCGAGGGGCGGCCGGCTGGGGGCGCCGCCCTCGTAAAAGATGGTGTTGTCCCTGATTTCAATGCGGCCGGTCCAGTTCTTGGTTTCCACCACGAAAAGGCCGGCGGGGCCCAGGACGACATGATCCAGGTCCGCCCGGGCCGGCCAGAGCGACCGGCTGGCCGGCGGGACGCCGTGGAACACCTCCCAGCCGGCGGGCAGGAACGCGAGCGCCTGGGCCACCTTCTCCTCCCCGGCGGCGCCCTTGATCCAGGACGCCAGCGCGGCGCGGGACAGCACCACGAACAGGGCGCAGCTGCCGGCCAGGACGAGGAACAGCAGCACCACCACCGGGCGGGACAGCGGCGGCAGGGGCAGCGCGGCCCGCACGAGCCAGCCGAGGATGAAGAGCGCGGCGAAAAGGGGCCACAGGGCGCGGAAGAGCGCCATGGCGCGGGCGTTCTCGCCGGGCCGGCCCGACATGCGGGCATGGGTGGAGCGGTCGGAAGTCTTGTTCATCCGCCCATTCTCCACATCCGCCCCCCCGCCTGCAACTGATTTTGCTTATGCTTGAAGAAGAAATAATAATTTGCGATACTATACGACAGATTATTTAACCGCCATTCCGCCAACGAACCGGAGACTGCCATGGACCATGTGAAAGAAATCAAGGCCGACGATTTTGACGCCGAAGTCGTAAAATCAACCATCCCCGTGGTGGTCGATTTTTTTGCCACCTGGTGCCCGCCCTGCAAAACGCTGGCGCCTATTTTCGACCGGGTCGCCGGGGGCTTCGTCGGCCAGGTCAAATTCGTCAAGATCAACACGGATGACGCGCCGGAGCTGTCGGCCCAGTTCGGCATCCGCGGCGTGCCGACCCTGGTGTTCATGAAAAACGGCAAGGCCGTCACATCGCTGGTGGGCATGCGCCCGGAGGCCGATATCAAGGCCGCGGCCAGCGCGCTGCTCTAGCCCGCTTCCAGCACCACGCGGCCGGCTTCGACGAGGATCCGGGACACCTGGAGCCGGACCGCCACGGGCACTTCCGCAAGCATGATCGCGGGGTCGAGCCGGATGCGGTCCTCTTCCGTCCGGATGCCGGGACGGTCGGCCAGCCGGCCGGCCACCTGGTCCATGATCAACCCGCTTAAAAAGCCCGACCCGCCGCTCCAGCCAAAGGCGGAGGCCCGGGCCAGGCGGAGGTTGACGATCCCGCTCTGATCCACGGACGCCGACCATTCGGTCCGGAACGGAACCAGGCCCGCCAAGGGAATGCGGACTTTGCCTTCGAAGACCAGGACGTCCGGGGTAAAGGTGAGGCGGGGTTCCTCGATATCATCCCGGCCCGCCAGGAGACGGGCGCACCAATCCGCCGCCTCGGACTCCTCCACCACCAGCCGAAGCCGTTCAATGCGCATGGGCCCCGCCGGAGTTAGAGCGAATAGACGGTAGCGGCGGGCAGGACGGAAATCCCGGCCTTGACCAGGGCGTCCTGCGCCAGTTCAATGTTTTCAAATCGGAAAACCACCACGGCCTTGTCGGTGGCTTTTTCGACAAAGGCGTACATATATTCCACGTTCAATCCGGCAGCCTCGAGCGCGTCCAGCACCTGGGCAAGCCCGCCGGGCCTGTCGCCCACTTCCACGGCGATCACCTCGGTGAGGATGACGGTGTGGCCCTTGACGCGCAAGGCCCGCAGGGCCCCGTCCACGTCATTGACGATCAGGCGGAGGATGCCGAAATCGGAGGTGTCGGCCAGGGAAAGCGCGCGGATGTTGACCCCGGCTTCCCCGAGGGTGCGGGCCACCTCGGCCAGGCGGCCGGTGCGGTTTTCCATGAACAGGGAAATCTGCTTGAGCTTCATGACTTGCGATCCACGAAGACGACGCGCTGGACCTTGCCGGCGGCACGCTCGAGGGACTTGGGCTCCACCAGGGTGATTTTGGCGCTGAGGCTCAGCATGCTCCGCATGTCATCGGCAATCCGGCGGCGCAGGGCCTCAAGCTGCTTGACCTCGTCGGAGAAGAGGCGTTCCGAAACCTCCACCTTGACCTCGATATCGGCCAGGATGCCGGTCCGGTCGACCACGATCAGGTAATTCGGCTCGACCCCCTCGATCTTCATCAGCACGCTTTCGATCTGGGAGGGGAAGACGTTCACCCCCCGGATGATCAGCATGTCGTCGGTGCGGCCCGAAAGCCGTTCGATGCGGCGGAACGTGCGGCCGCAGGCGCAGGGCTCCGCGATGATCCGGCTGATGTCGCGGGTCCTGTAGCGAATCAGGGGAATGGCCTGCTTGGTCAGGCAGGTGAAGACCAGCTCGCCGGACTGGCCGTCGGGAAGGCTCTTGCCGGTGGCGGGGTCGATGACTTCGGGGTAGAAATGATCCTCGAACACATGAAGGCCCTTGCGCTCGAGGCACTCGCCGGCCACACCGGGGCCGATCACCTCGCTGAGCCCGTAAATGTCGAGGGCCTTGATATGAAGGCGGTCCTCGATCTGGCGGCGCATCTCCTCGGTCCACGGTTCGGCGCCGAAGAAGCCGGCTTTCAGCTTGAGCGAGCGGATGTCGATGCCTTCCTCCGCCGCCACCTCGGCCACCTGCAGCGCGTACGAGGGAGTGCAGGCGAGCAGGGTGGTGCCGAAGTCCTTCATCAGCATGAGCTGCTTCTTGGTGTTGCCGCCCGACATGGGGATGACGGCGGCGCCTAGCTTTTCGCCTCCGTAATGAAGCCCCAGTCCGCCGGTGAAGAGGCCGTAGCCATAGGCGACCTGGAGAACATCGCTGGGCGTGCCGCCGCCGCAGGCCAGCATGCGGGCGCAGCAGACGGCCCACATATCGATATCCTCGCGGGTATAGCCGACAACCGTCGGCTTCCCGGTGGTTCCGGACGACGCATGGAGGCGCACGATGCGCTCCATGGGAACCGCGAACAGGCCGAAGGGATACTGCCGGCGGAAGTCGTCCTTGACGGTAAAGGGAAGCCGGCCGATATCCTCGATGGACCGGATATCGGCAGGCTTGAGACCGGCCTGATCGAATGCCTGCCGGTAAAACGGCACATTCAGATAGGCACGCTCAACCGCGTCCCGCAGCCGCTCGGACTGCAGGACGCGCAAGCGGTCCCGGGACCGGCATTCGTTGTCCGAATCGAAATAAACGGTCATGACTTAGAAGTTATACGCCAATTCCCAGCGGCCGAAATAGGCGGTCTTGTCCACGTTATAATAATCGCCCGGCTCAAGCGCTTCGAACACGAAATGACCCTTGATCGAATCCTTGGCCCGGATGTTGGGGCGGAACAGAAGGCCGCCGATGGAGCTGCCGGCATACAGGCCGCGCTGGTAACCGCCGCCCGGGCCGTCGGCCTCACAGGCCGAAATCTGACCGACCATGGCCTTCCACTCGATATCCTTCGTCAGATTCACGCCAGCCTGGCCGTAGAAGAACGTCAGATTGGACCAGCGGGCGGCGCCATCGGCATCGTAGGAATAGGCCATCAGGTCGGCGGTGCCGATCTGCGGATAACGGCCCCAGAGAGGATTCCAGCCTTCGTCATCCTTGGTGCCGCCATCGTTGCCGGAATACCAGGTCACGCCGAGCTTGGCGAAGGGCTTCATCTCATTCTCCGGGCTCAGGTTGGCCTTGACATAGCCGTCGAGCATATACCCGCAAAGGGTCGTCTCGGGCATGGTCCCTTCCTCGTCACGTTCGCCCAGCTGGCCGGCGGCTTCAATGGACGAGCTGAACATTTTGCTGTGGGTGGTGGCGAAGAGGGCCCCGATGGTGTTCACGTAGAGGTCCGGCATCCGGGGGGCGGTGCCGTTTTCCCATTCGCTCTCATGCTTGTAGATGTAATAGCATTCGAACCAATGATCCTGATCCAGGGCCTGCGTGACGTAGAGGATCACGCCGGACTCATCCAGGTCGTTATAGGCGCCGGAGTACCCGGTGATATCGCGATCCTGCTTGTTGATGAGGAGTTCGGCATCGGAGCGGTTGTAGATGCCGATTAAATTAATGGTTGTTTTGTCCTTGGTCCAGGTGAGCCGGGCGGCATCGAAATAAATGGTCCGTGAGCCGTCCTTCGGGGTGCCTTCCAGGATCATCCTCCCGTTCCCGAAAGGCTTTCCGCCGGGCCCGTAGAAGAGGTCCTGGCGGCCGATCCGGATCGACAGGGACTCATCGGCCAGCAGCTTGCGCAGATCCAGATACAGGTTGTCGACGACCGTCTCGTCCGGGAATTCCCAGGTCGTATTTTCCTCGGGATCATAGTAGTGGCGGAATTCGTTGGCCAGGCGGCCATAGACGCCGATATGTTCGTCGATGTCGAACTGTCCCCAAATCTGAGTGCGGAAGCGCATGTAGTTGTTCAGCCCGCCGCGTGTTTCTCCAGGCGGATCGGCCTTGATCGGAACGTGATCGAAGGTTTCCTGGCGCAGGCGGAATTGTCCGCCCCACGTGAGCTTCGGATATTCCGACGCGCCTTCTTCCGCCGCCATCGCCGCGCCGGCCACCAGCATTGCTCCGAGCCAGGTCACTCCACGTATCGCTTGTTTCATGGTATCATCCTATGATCGGGTGTGGGACAATTTCGAAATACGATATCACTTTAACGGACAAGGTCAACATCATACTCAAAAAAACACGGGCCGAGGTTTCCCTCGGCCCGTGCGTGAGTCATGAATCAGGTCGATTATTCGCCCGTGTACGGGACCACAACCTTGTAGAACTTCTTGGCCGTGCTCGGCGTCACGATGATGCTGAGCGTGCCAGCCCCCTTGCCTTCCGTCGCGATGGACGCGTAGGTGTCGTTGACGCCATCCGACGCATACAGGTTGTACGGGACATTGGCGCCTGCCGCGGAACCCTGGAAGGTCACCACGATGTTGCCCAGGGCGTTGACCGTGATGCTGGCAATCTTCAGGAAGCTGGTGCCATCCTTCGGATCGGTACCCACAATGGCTTCCGCCTTGTTGTTGAAGCCATCGCTATCCCAGTCGCCGGCTTCAGCAGCCGCGAACGTCTCGTAATCCATTCCCGGACCGACCGTGAAACTATCCGTGATCCACTTGGCCGTCGTGGAGGACTTCACCGCGAACAGGGCGGTCAAGTTCGTTCCGAAGGCGGAAACCTGCTCATACGTCACGTCCCAACTCTGCGTCCTGACCGACTGCGTCGTGTTGTTCGTCAGTATGGTCGCGCTCGGATCGGCTCGCAGGCCAGACACATAGCCCGCCAGGTCAGCGGCGACCGTCAGCGTGAAGGTCTGGGGCGTTCCGTAGGTGATCGTCGGCGCGGTGGGCGTGATCGCACCATAGGCGCTGTTGAAGGAGGCTGCCAGAACCTGGATCGAATTCGGCCCGAACATTGCCTGCACAGGGGTATTATTGGAAGCCACATCCGCGTAGGCCACCGTGTAGGTTTGCTGCGTCAAAGACTGATTAAGGGGCGCGTTGGTATAAACCTGAACGCCATTGATCGTGAAGCCCAGGACGTGCGCGGGAACACCGCCGTTCACGGTGAACGTGAAGAGGCGCGGGGTCCCGTTCGAAATAACGACCGTGCCGGAGGGCTCAATCGTGCCGTACGCGGGATTAATGGACGTAGCCAGAACATTCAATGTCAGGACGCCCATGGAATACGCGGAATTCACCACATCGTCCAGCATGCCGATGCCCATGCCGACCAGCGCGTTCATGCCCTTCGTCGCACCGTTCTTGACCGTGAACCACGTGCCGCCCGGGCCGGGGCCCGTGAAGTCTTCGGCGCCAGGTCCCGTACGCGTGTAGGCGTTGGCGTGGGTCAGGTTCGTCCCGTTCAGCGCAATGGTGAAGCCGGGATTCGTCAGGTCGGGCCGCGCGTCATAATCCTGATCGATCGTCACGCGAACCCAATCATTCGACGCATAAACCGTCGCGAACGTCGATGTCGTCCAGACGGTGGCATCGCCGTGCATCAGGTTGAAATAGCCGTTGGTATCAAAGTAGAAGGCCAACCGGGCCGACGCATCCACTTGATTCAGCAGGCTCAGATCTTCCAATTGACCGGGCTTCAGCAGGAAATCCGTCACAAAACGGTTCTGCAGCAGCGAGTTGGTCTCAAAATGATTCGTCACCGAACCATCAAAATACAGCACATTGGTATGCGTTTCGGAACCCAGGGGGAAGGAAGGCCCCGTCACGGTGACGTTTGTGATATAGGCCACGCCGTTATTGGTATCGGCCGACCACGTTCCATACGGATCCGCCAGCGCACTGCCAGCAGTGGAAGGAATCTTAGTTCCTGCCGCAATACCTTCAAATGACCACGCACCAAACACCGAGTTGGTGACAGCATGGGCACTCATCCCGTACCCAACCGCCAAGGCTGCCATTGCAATCCACAGACTCTTCTTCATGATTCCCTCCTCATTATCTCTTTCTTTGAATCATCAGTCGGTAAAAGCGATTGCACAAAAGACCCTTTTTCCCCTATGTCCAAATTAAACATTAGCACCTCGTTTGGCAATTTGTCAACCGTGTTTCGGAAAAAATAAGTTTTCCTGCCCCCGCCACGCCACGCACCATCCTGAGCACTTGATTATTATCGCAAGCTCCCAAACAAAAACAAGTCATTTATTTCAGGTACTTCCACCCCCAACGGATGGTGGCGGCCAGCCCCGCGACGTGTTATATTTCCGCCATGAGCACACCTTCATCCTTCACGCCCCAGCTGGTCATGGTCCGGGACGACCTGCTCACGCTTCCCCTCCCCGAACCGCTTCCAGAGGGATACGCGCTGCGCGCCTATCAACCCGGCGACGACCAGGCCTGGACCGCCATCCTGGCCGCCTCGTTCCAGGCCGACCCGTCACGGTTCGATTTCGACGCCATCATGCGCAACGACCCGTCGTTCCGGCCTCACAGGCTGCTGTTCATCCGCTTCGGGGAGCAGCCCGTCGCCGTTTCAGGCGCCTTTTACCATCCGGCGAAAATGAAACACGGGGGCATGATCCACTACGTCGGCGTCCTGCCCGGCCACCAGGGGAAAAACCTCGGCTACCACGTCTGCCTCGCCTGCCTCCACCAGATGAAAAAAGAGGGACGCACCGGCGCCATCCTGTCCACGGACGACTTCCGCCTCCCGGCCATCAAGACCTATCTCAAGCTCGGATTCCGCCCCCATGTGGTCCACGACAACCAGCGCTCCCGCTGGCCCGCCGTCTTCGAAAAACTCGGCCAACCCGGGCTGGCCGAAACGTTTGCCGCCTTCCTGAGCGAGCCCGCCCATCCCTGGCCCCTGCCCACCGTGCCGGATCAATTCGATTATGCCGGCCGCATCCGGCCCCGCCTGCGCCGCTATCCGCGCCGCCCGGACAGCACCCCCTTCCCGCGCGACCTGGTCTCCCGCGCCGACGAATCCCTCTACCATGCCCTGCGCCTCGGCTCCGCCTCCTGCTCCGTGACCGAGGTCGACGCCGGCGAAACCCGCCCCTTCGAGCTGCGGTTCACGGCGGGTCCCGATTTTCCCGCCGTCAGCGGCGCGGAGGTCCGCTTCCATATTCACGGACAAGGCACGCTCGGGGGCCCCATCCAGTGGCAGGCCCCGGGCCAGCCCGGCTACCAGGAGTTTCCCGACCCGCCCGCCGGCGTCACCCTGGAGCCCCTGCCCCTCGGCTTCCGGATCGCCCGGGGCCCCCTGGCCCCCGGCCAGACCGTCCGCATCCGGGTCGGCCGCGACGGCGGCTTCGCCTGGACGCCCCTGGCCGGGCGCCTCGACCTGCACGTGCTGATCCTGCCTGGCCACCGCGAACCCCTTCTCGCCCTGCCGGCCCCGGTGGCCATTCGCGTTCGCCCCCTCGCGCCCGAGCGCCTTGAGGTGCTCCTGCCGGCCGGCGCCCAGCCCGGCGCGCCCGTCCGGGCCACCCTCTCCCTGCGCGATCGCTACGACAACCGCGTGCCGGTCGACGCCCCCGTCAAGGTCCGCCTCCCGGGCGCGGCCCGCACCGCCTACCTCTCGCAGGGCCTGGGCGTCCTCTCCTTCCCCATGCCGGAAAAGGCCTTCCGCCTCAAGGCCCGCGCCGCCGGACTCGCCGGCCGCTCCAACCCCTGCCTGCCGGCCTCCGGCCGGGCCTGCTATTTCGGCGACCTGCACGCCCACGACAACACCTGCGAGGCCTCGGGCTACGCCCACGAGGCCTTCCGCTGGGCCGCGGAGGAGAAGCGGCTCGATTTCCTGGCCCTGGCGCTCCAGTCGCACAACTGGTGCGACAACCAGAAATGGGCGGTACTCAAGCAGCAGGCCGAGGCCTGGCTCGAGGAGGGCCGCTTCGTCACCTTCCCCTCCTGCGAGTGGCAGCATTCGCATTACGGGGACAAGATCATCCACTTCACCCACGGAAACCCGCCTTACCTGCCCACCGACGACAAAGGCGCCAGCCTCCACCACCCCCCCACGCTCTATGAAGCCGTCCGGGCGGCCGATGCGTTCATCGTCAGCCACCACCCCGGCTACCCGCTGGACCAGCATGTGCCCGGCACGGATTTCAACGCCATCGAAACGGACGTGGAGCGGCTGGTGGAGCTCTGGAGCATGCACGGCTCCAGCGAGGGGGTCGACCCCGCCGACCGCCCCCTCCGCGCGGTGCGGTCCGACGACCGCGTGCTTGACGCGCTCCGCCGCGGCCTGCGCCTGGGCTTCACGGCGGGAAGCGACACCCACACCTCCCGCCCCGGCGGCTCGGCCCACGAACCGCGCGCCTACTGGGGAGGCCTTTGCGGCGTCTGGGCCTCCGCGCTCACGCGCGCAGGCCTGTTCGAGGCCTTCATGGCCCGCCGCACCGTGGCCCTGACCGGCGCCCGGATCGTGCTCCGCTTCACGGTGAACGGGGAGCCCATGGGATCCGAACAGGCGCTGGCCCCGAAACGGGCATGCGCCATCGAAGCCTGGGGAACGGACACGATCGCCCGGGTGGAATTGTGGAAAAACGGGGAACCGCGAAAAACATGGACGCCGGGGCGGGAAACGTGCCGCCTGTCGTTCACGGATCGCGATCCGGCCCCCGCCTTCTACCACATCCGCCTCATCCAGGCGGACGGCCACCTGGCCGTGTGCAGCCCCGCCTGGGTGGGGTAAGGCGGGAGAAGAAAGTGATCAGTGATCGGTCGGATCCGACGGATCCGACGGATCGTTGGCTACGGATCGCGTGTCCAGTAGCTCAACAGCTTGTCGTGCGCGGCGATCGGGGCTTCCGCAAAGCCGCTCCAGGCCTCCAGGTAGGCCTTGACCGTGGTTTTTTCGGCCCAGGCCCGGTATTCATCGGCCGCGATCACCGCCTCCGCCAGGCAGGCGAATTCCATCCAGCCCCCGCCCCGGTCCAGGGCCAGGGGCGCCAGCGTCCGGGTATCGAACGCGCGCACGTGCATCACGGTTTCGGCCGACGGCGCGAACCGGAACACCTTGGTGATGTGGGGGAACGCGGTGACGAAGCCGATCCCCTCGACGTCCGAGGCCATCAGCAGCCCCTCGAAATCCTCGCGCCCGAAGGCGCCCTTCCCCCATTCGTACCGGGCGGGCTCGTCCCGGCCCGTGATGCTGACGTAATACACCTTGAACCAGGACCGGCCGTCCGGCATGTCCACCGCCGTCCGCCCCGCGTCAACGGCCCGATAGGTCTTGCATGGTTGAACCTTCATCGCCTTGCCTCCTCCACGTAAACGGTCAGTGTCTTGCGTCCCCATTCCTGCGCCTGCCGGTGGCTTCTGAAAAACAGGTCGATCCGGTCCGGCCCGGTGATCGCCCCGCCCCGGTCGTGCACCACGCCAGGGCCGTAGCCTGGCACATAAAGGCGCGTTCCGAAAGCATAATATCGCGCGTCCGCGGCAATCGTGCCCTTCTTCGCCTTCGTGCCATCCGCCGCCACGCCGACCGCCTTGCGCCTGCCCTTGTCGGGTCCGCTGGACACGACCGGCCGGAACAGCCAGTTGCGCTCCCAGGAGCAGCATTCCCCGCAGGGGCAGTAGGCCGTCGTGACCATGCGCACGGGCCGGCCAGCCGGCGGCACGGTGGCGCAGGAGGCGCCGAACAGCGCCAGCAACACCAGCCAGCAGGCGGCCACGGATCCGCTCATGCGCCCCCTCCTAGCGTCCGCACTCCGAAGCCGCCGGGCATTTCCGGGAGCAGCACCCCCCCGACGAGCAGGGCGGCCTCTCCATCTTCGCCCCGCCCGCGCGGGCCGAAAAGGAGGAAAACTGCTTGGCCGGCTTTTTGGCCCCGCAGGCCGGACACGCCGGCGCCGGCTCGTTCAGGGTGCGGTGCAGGTGCTCGAAACGCTTGCCGCAGGCGCGGCAGCTGTATTCATAGATCGGCATGGCGGGCTCCTTTCATCACGAGGCCGACGTGGCCTCCTCGAAATCCTTCTGCGTCTGCTCCAGCTCGCGGGAGGCCTTTTCCCATTTTTCGGCGGACTTCCCGATCTCGATCTGGATCTCGTAAAGCCGGTGGTTGGTCCGCAGGTAGTCGGTGTTGGCCGGATTGGCCAGCTTCTCCACCAGCGTGGCCTGCTCCGCCTCAAGCCGGGCGATCCCCTCCTCGGCCGCCTTGATCTGCCGCTCCAGCTCCCGGCGGATCTTGCCGAACCGCTGGATCGTCTCCGCCCGGTCGCGCCGCTTCGCCCGCCGCTCGTCGCCCGCCGCGGACGAGGAGGAATCGCCGCGCGCCTCGGCGCCCGCCCGGGCCGCCGCCTTCTCATGGTAGTAGTCGTAGTCGCCGGCGTACGGCGTGATGCCCGGCGGCGTCATGGCGATGACCCGCGCCCCCGTGTGGCGGACGAATTCGATGTCGTGACTGACCATGACCATGGTGCCCTCGAACTCGCGCAAAGCCAGCTCGAGCGCCTCGCGGGCCGTGATGTCCAGGTGGGTGGTCGGCTCGTCCAGGATCAGCAGGTTCGGCGGCTTGGCCAGCAGCCGGGAGAACGCCATGCGGATCTTCTCGCCGCCGCTCAGCACGCCGACCTTTTTCTCGACCGCGTCGCCGGAGAAGCCGAAGCCGCCCAGCAGGGAGCGGCCGGCCGACTCGGGCAGGTCCGGCGCCGCGTGCTTCAGGGTCTCGAGCACGGTCCTCGCCGGATCCAGGGTCTCGGCAAACTCCTGCGACTGGTAGCCCACCACCACCTGGTGGCCCATGACCCGCCGCCCCTCCTGGGGCTGGAGCTGCCCGGCGATCAGCCGGAGCAGCGTGGTCTTGCCCATGCCGTTCAGGCCGATCAGCACCAGCTTGTCGCCCCGCGCGATGCCCAGGTCCACGCCGCGCAGAATCCAGCGCACGCCGTCGTAGGAAAAGCCCAGGTTCTCCAGCCGGACCACCTCCAGGCCGCAGTGGGGCGGCTTGGCCAGGCGGATGCGGCCGGGGCTGATCAGCTCGGAGGGCACGCTGATGGTGTCCATGCGGTCCAGCTGCTTCTGCTTGCTGGCCGCCTGCGAGGCCTTGGTGTTCTTGGCCTTGAACCGCTCCACGAAGCGCTCGAGCTGCTGGCGCTGCCGCTCCTGGTTCCGGTACGCGCCCAGGAGCGCCTCGCGCCGGTGGATCCGCTCGTTCGCATAATAGTCGTAATTCCCGGAATAGCGCGTGGCCTGCCCGGCGAAGATCTCGATGGTGTCGGACGTCAGCGTGTTCAGCAGGAAGCGGTCGTGCGAAATGAGGATCAGCGTGCCCTTGAATTCGCGCAGGCTCTTCTGGAGCCATTCGACGGCCACGATGTCGAGGTAGTTCGAGGGCTCGTCGAGCAGCAGGATCTCGGGGTTGGCCACGATCACGCGCGCCAGCTCGGCGCGCATCTGCCAGCCGCCGCTGAACGAGGCGAACGGCCGCTCGAAGTCGTCCACCGCGAAGCCCAGCCCGCTCAGCGCCGCCTCGGCCCGGTTGCGCATGACGTAGCCGCCCATGT
>CAYZVY010000021.1:26577-30727 GCA_964481675.1 uncultured Verrucomicrobiota bacterium | reverse complement strand
CCGACCGGCGGGTAATGGTGCCCCTTGATCCAGGTTTCCACATAAACCGGGTCGGGCATGGCGTCGCTTTGCTCATAGACGAGAAAACCAGGCACATAGGAATCCGGGAGGCGGGCGGAAAGCGCAAGGAAGGTCCGCACGTTCAGCTCCGAAATCAGGATGTCATCCTCCGTATAGACATACAGGTCGTATTTTCCGAGACGGTCCGCCATGATTGCCCGATGCTGGCCGGGAAGCCCTTTCCGGATGTCGACGGGGAACTGCCGGGTTTCGATTCGCAGGCGCTGGAAGGGAGGCAGTTCGGGGGGGTGCGTGCACAGCAGGACGACATCGAGGGTGGCAAAGGGCATGCGGTCCCACTCGGCCAGGACCTGGCGCAGGAAAGGCGCGTTTTGCGTGCCGTAATGGGAGAGGCAGATAAACGCCCTTAGCCCGGCAAGAACCGGCAGCGTCAAGGGCTTGGGATCCCGGAGTAGTTCGGAATGGCTCATGTTTTTGATGATAAGGAAACGGGGAGAGGGAGTCAAAATCAAAAGTCGGAATTGCCGGAAGGCGGGTCTGTCCGCACAGGGACGAACCCTCTTTTTCCTAGCTTTGGCCATTGGCTTCGGTTTATATTTGCTTCGTGTTTGTACGAAGAACGGTCTCTGGCCACCCGGTCAAACCTGACACGAGAGGGAACATGAACATTCTGCTGACGGGCGGTGCCGGCTTCATTGGCTCTCATCTGACCGACGCGCTTCTGAAACACGGCCATCGCGTCTGCATCATCGACGACCTGTCGACCGGGTCGCTGCGGAATCTGGCCCATCTCAAGGGCAATCCCGCGGTGGAATTCGTGTGCGGCTCGATCCTGGATCACTCCCTCATGCAGCTCCTCGTGCAGCGGTGCGACCGGATTTTCCATCTGGCCGCCGCCGTGGGCGTTCAGCTGATCGTGGACAAGCCCGCGAAGTCCATCGAGACCAACATCCAGGGGACCGAAGTGGTGCTGCAGCTCGCGCGCCGGTTCGGGCGGAAGGTGATCATCACCTCCAGCAGCGAGGTCTACGGGAAAAACACCAAGCTCCCGTTCAGCGAGCAGGACGACACCACCTTCGGCCCCACCCACGTCTCGCGCTGGAGCTATGCCTGCAGCAAGATGATCGACGAGTTCCTGGCCCTGGCCTACCACAACCAGTGGGGCCTTGAAACCGTCATCTGCCGCCTTTTCAACACCGTCGGGCCCCGTCAATCCGGCTCGTATGGCATGGTCGTGCCCCGCTTTGTGAAGTCGGCCCTCGCCGGGAAGCCCCTCCAGATTTACGGAACGGGCGATCAGAAGCGGTGTTTCTGCAATGTGGCGGACGTGGCGGATGCGCTGATGCGTTTGGCCGACTGTCCCGCGGCCGTTGGTCAGGTCGTCAACATCGGCACCAACGAAATCGTGTCGGTGAACGAGCTGGCCGACCGGGTGATCGCGCTGACGGGCTCGTCCTCCGGCAAGCAGCGGCTGAGCTACGAGGAAGCCTACGGCAAAACCATCGAGGACCTGATGATCCGGGTTCCGGACCTGACCCGCATCAAGTCCCTGATCGGATTCGAGCCGACCTACACGTTGAGCGACACGCTACGGCAGGTGATCGACTTTGAGAAGCGGGGAGGGGCGGCGTAAGCCCCTCATGACACGTGGCCTGAACAAGGGGTTGCTCGCTGTCCGGGAGTGGCTGCGCCACGATTTTTTCCGAATCAGCGCCGTGATTTTCGGGCTGAGCACGCTGAGCTCCCTCTTGAACATGATCGTCCGGTGGCTCATGTGCCGCATGCTGACGACCGAGCAATACGGGGAAATGGAGACCGTCCTCCAGGCCGGCAGCTACATTGGCGTGCCGATTTCCACCCTGTCCATCATCATGACCCGGGAAGTGGCGTTTGCCCGGGGGGAAGGCCAGGACGTGAAGCTCCAGGCCGTGATCTGGACGCTCGGCCGCCTCATCGTCCTGTACGGGATATTCGGGATGCTCCTCCTGCTGGCGCTCAGCCCCTTCATCCGGGACTGGTTCCATTTCAATTCGGTCTGGCCGGTCACGGCGGTTTCGACTCTCGGCGTGACCGGCTGCCTCCTGGTCATCCTGCAGAGCGCCCTGCAGGGGAGCCATCGCTTCTTCCACGGCGGATTGATGGGGCTCAGCGGGCCGCTGTTCAAGATCGTCCTGTTCTGGATTCTGGCCACTGCCGGTTACGGGGCCACGGGCGCCGTGGCGGCTCATTCCCTCGCCAACGCCCTGATGGGCTTTGTGGGATTGTTCTTCGCGTGGGACCTCTTGTTCCCGAGGCGCTTCTCCGGCTTTCTCCCGCTGCCGCCCCTGTTCAGGTTTTTCATTCCCATCACGCTGACCCTGTGGGTGTCGACCGTGTTCAGCGGCGTTGACATCTTTTTCGTCAAGCGCGTCTTCTCGGCCGTGGAGGCCGGGAACTACGCCCGCGTCAGCAGTCTCGCCCGGCTTTCGTTTGTCATCACCGGCATGCTGGCCCTCGTGCTGTTCCCCTGGGTCGCCTCCGAGCAGGCCGGGGGCCGGAGCACCCGCCACCTGCTGGTCCGGTCCCTGATCGTCAGCGCGGGAATCGCCCTGTCGGCCGCCCTCGCGTTCACCATCATGCCGCGTTTCCTGCTTCTGATTTTCTATCCCGAGGTGACGGCGGACATGATCGTGTGGGCGCGGATGATGGGGTGGGCGCTGATCCCCGCGAATCTGTTCGGAATCCTGCTCCAGTATTACATGGCCCGGCAGGAGTATGGCTTCCTGAAGTGGTTTGCCCTGGCCACGGTGGGCTATGTGGGGCTGCTGGCCTGGGTCCGCCATTCGATTCCCCACTTGATCCTGGCGATCGGGTTCGGCTCCGCCCTCCTGGTGGTGCTCCTGGCGATCCCGGCCCTTTGGCCGCGAAGCGGAAACAGATGGGACAAGGAAAGGTCTGCCTGATATGCGTTGTTTCACCCAGTGCCTGGCCCGCGTCCAGAAAGGCATCGCCGCCGGAGTCTACCGGGCGATGCCCCAGTCCGTCTTCGTGAAAGCCTGTTTTTACCGCATGCTCTGGATGCTGCCGGAGCGGTTCCGCGAATCCAGCCCCGTGCGGGAGGCGCTGAAGGCTCTGGATGCCCGGCTGAGGGGCGTCCGGTTCGTCAACATCGGCGCGAATGACGGCCTGGCGGGGGATCCCCTGCGCGAATTCATTGTGACCCGGGGCTGGACGGGCATTCTCGTCGAGCCCGTCCCGTTCGTGTTTCAGCGGCTCGCGGCCGCTTACCGGGGCCTGCCCCGGGCCCGTGTTGAAAACGCGGCCATTGCCGAGAAAAACGGGACCATGGAGTTCTGGTATATCCGGAAAAACACGGTGCTGTCGCCGGGTTATGATCAGCTCGGGTCGTTTGATCCGGCCCAGGTCCTCAAGCACGAAGCGGCGCTTCCCCGCCTGCGCGAGTTCCTGGACCACATCCAGGTGCCGGCCCTGACCGTGGAGAGCCTGCTCGGGAAACACGGGTTCGACGGGGTGGATGTGATCCTGATCGACACCGAAGGCTATGACGGCACGATTCTGGCCGGCCTCGACCTGAAGCGGCTGACGCCCCGGCTGATCATCTACGAGAACGTGAACATGCCGGCCGAGGAGAACCGGCGCAGCGAGGACCTGCTTCGCCGGGCCGGGTACCGCATCTCCTTTGACGGGCCCAATACCCTGGCGGAAAAAGAGGAGGGGCGCCCATGAGCCTGCGCAAGGCCGTTATTTCCATCCAGGACCGGATCGTCGGCCTGCTCCGAAACAGGCTCCGGCATTCGGTGCGCCTGAAATCGGCGATGTACCGGGCGCTCTGGCTGCTGCCCGAATCCTGCCGGCGGTCCGATTTTGTCCGGGACGAGCTGATGGCGCTGGCCCGCGGCCGGAAGCAGGTCCGGTTTGTCAACATTGGCGCCAACGACGGCCTGGCCGGCGATTCGCTCCGCGAATTCATCGTCACCCGGCACTGGTCCGGCATCCTGGTGGAGCCCGTGCCCTTCGTCTTCGAGCGGCTGGTGCGCGCCTACCGCGGCGTGCCCGGCACGATCTGCGAAAATGCGGCCATCGCCGAAGTCAGCGGCACGAAGACCTTCTGGTTCGTCCGGAAAAACAC
>CAYZVY010000021.1:8218-26477 GCA_964481675.1 uncultured Verrucomicrobiota bacterium | reverse complement strand
TTTACGAGCACGACCATGTGCCCGAGGCCGACCGGACCGCCTGCGAATCCCGGCTGCGTCAGGCGGGTTACGAGTTGCGCGTGGAAGGTGGCAACACCTGCGCGGTCCGGAACCCCTGAACCCCGAACCCTCTCCTACAGCCTCTGCCTGTGCTTCAGCAGCCACAGGGCCCACTGGATCTTGACCGAGCCCGGCCAGCATTCGCGGCGCCATTCCTTATCGGTCACGGTGCGTGAACCCTGGATCCGGTGGCGTTCGTCGAGGGTATTTCTCAGGTTCCGGATATTCCATCCGAACGCCCGCAGGTCCGACCAGGCCATGGCAAAACGGCCCTGGACGGCCAGATACAGCAGCTCCAGAAGCTGAAGGGCCAGGTACTGGGGGAGGATGCGGCAGAGGCCCCAGGCGCTGACGTTTTTCAGGATGGCCCGCAGGAGGTGCCGCTCCGCCCAGTAGCGCGTGCGGGGGCGGCTTTCGGCCGACAGCGTGGCGAAATGGTGATGCACCACCCGCACGCCGGTGCGGATGAACAGCTTGTAGCCGTGGAGGCGGATGCGCCAGCACAGGTCGGTCTCGTCGTTCAGAGTGAAATGCATCGGGTCGTAACCGCCGGCCTTTTCATAGGCCTCCCGCCGGGCCAGGAAGACCGTACCGCTGCACCAGGCCGTGACGAGCCGGTCCTCCCCGGTCCAGGGCTCCCCCGAGCCGAGGCAGTGCTGCACGCCGAACTTGTCCACCAGGTACCCCTGCAGCTCGATCTTGGCCGTGTCGTTGTACCAGACGTGCGTGCAGCCGCAGACCCCGCAGTCCGGGCGGTCCCGCATCACGGCCATCATCCGCTCGATCACGTCGGGATCCAGCACCGTGTCATTGGCCAGGAACAGGAAGAAATCCCCCTTGGCCTGCTTCGCACCAAAGGCGAATCCGCCGCCCGTCCCGTCGTTGGTCGCGTTCCGGACGAGCCGGGCTTCCGGGCACTCGCGGGTGAGCCGTTCCACCGAGTCGTCCTTCGATCCGTTGTCGATGATCAGGATCTCGCGATGCGCATACGTCTGGGCCAGCAGGCTCTTGTAGCAGGCGATCGTCAGGTCGGGTTTGTTCCAGTTCAGGATGATGACGGAGCAAAGAGGGGTCATGCGGTCTCCTTGGAGGTGCGGTACAGCAGGATCAGGCCGGCCAGGGCCGAGAGGGCGGCCAGGGCCCAGCCCAACAGGGACAGGCGCAGGCCGCGGACCCCGTCCGGGATCCCGAAACGCCATTCGATCCGGTGGGTTCCCGCGGGGACGGCGCAGGCCTGCATCACGCCGTCCGCCTGCCAGACCGCCGTCGGCGCGCCGTCGATATAAGCTTTCCAGTTCGGGTCATGGCGGCTCAGGAGCACCACCAGGCCGGGCTGCGTGGAGGTCGTTTCGGCCGTGACCCGGTTTCCGGAGAAGGAGGTGATCCGGCAGGTCGCGTTAGAGTCGGCCGTTTCCGGCGGCGCCGGCAGGGCGGGGTCGTCCGTGTGGACCACCGCGTCGCGGCCGGGATCGAACGCGGGCTCCAGCATCAGGTCGGCCGCGGCCCGGGCGGGTGCCGTCCGCCAGGACGAGACCCATACGCACCGGTCCAGCGGCTGTTTCAGCTCGCTGACGACGATCGGCGCCTGGCCGACCCGGTAGGTGTGCAGGGTGGTGAAGCGGGGATCCTGCAGGGCGCCCGGCCCCACGATGTAGCGGGTGTTGCACAGCCGCCAGAACTTGACGGGGTCCGCCGGCTCCATCCGCCGCTGGAGGAGCAGGAACTCGTCGGGCAGGCGCGAGGCGTAGGGATCGGTGAACTCCATGCCTGCCATCACGGTCGCGTCGCGGAGGCGCTGGAACTCCCCGTCCTGGCGGAGGAAGCGGAACCGGCAGGGCATCTTGACCGCGTTCAGGAATGTCCGGTATTCGCCGACTTGCAGGGCCGGAGCCCAGGGCCGGTAGGGCATGTAGTGGGAGTTGACGACGATCAGCTCGCCGGCCATGACCAGGGCCGCCAGCCCCATGCCAATTTTCAGGATCGGCATCCGGCCGGCGCGGCTTCCGGTCAGCATCAGGAAAACCGAGATGCCCGCGCCCGCCCAGAAAAGGGCGGCCATTTGGAGCGAGCGCGTGGCGGAGCGGATCATGTCGAGGATGGGGACGTCGGTTGCCTTGAGGGCGATTTTGGCTTTTTCGAGGTAGAGGAGCCGGAGGTATTCGGCGTTCGGCCAGTGGGTGAACGGATCGTTGGCGAACAGCGCCAGCAGGGCGCCGCCCAGGGCCAGCACGATCAGGACCGGCAGAAAGGCCAGCAGCGCGGCCGGAAGCCGGGACCACGGAACGGTTTCCCGCCGCGAGGCCTCACCCAGCCCGATGGCGCCCAGGATGCCCGCGCAGAGGCTGGTGACGTAGAACCATTTGATCGGGTTGCGCAGGCTGTCCATGCCGGGGACGAGGTAGAACAGGCGATACAGGGGGGCGAATTTCCCGTAGGCCAGCAGCAGCGCGATGAGCCCGACCGCGGCCAGGAACCACACCTCCGGGTCGCGCCGCCTGAGGATCAGCGCCGCCAGGCACCCCAGCAGCAGCATCGCCCCCAGGTACTGGCAGACGTCGTTCAGGTTCGGCATGCCCTGGTGATGGGTGCTCCAGCCTTCCGTCTGGCCGATGCGGCCGCGGTACTGGTTGACGGGGTCGGACGAGCCCCAGCCGAAGAAGCCGGGAATGGCCATGTCCACCGTTTCCACGGGCGGGACGGACCACTGGGTGGCCCAGAACCATTTTTCCGTGTCGCTCATGGGCTTGGATTGGGCGGACTCGAGGGCGGTGGAGGTTTTCTGGGACGCCAGTTGCGCGAGCAGGTTGGAGAAGAGGGCCTGGTAGGACATCAGCAGCGCCAGGGCGGCCGCGGCCGCAACGCCGGCCGCGAGGAGCGCCCAGGATTTGCCGCTCGCGCGCAGCCGCCAGTGCCGGATCAGCAGGAACAGGCCGTAGCCCGCCACGGCCAGGGCGTAAAAGGCCGCCACGTCATGCTGCCCGGCGGCGATCATCGCGCCGGCGCAGGCCCCGGCGTAAAGCCAGTTCAAGCCACCCGCCAGGACGGCCCGGCGCGTGAAGAGCACCAGCAGGGGAACCCAGCCCGCCATCAGGAAGTGGCCGACATGGCCCGGCAGCAGATGGGACAGCACGTGCGGCTGGAGCATCAGGAACAGGCCGCCCATGAATCCGGCAAAGCGGTTGCGCGTGATGTCGAGCAGCAGGAAATAGCCGCCGATCCCCATCAGGAGCAGATGAAAGATGGCGTTGGCGTCGACATATTTCACCTCGGGGACCAGATAGGCGAGCAGGTAGCCGGGGGCGATGTTGACGGGGGAGCCACCGCTTCCCATGCCGGCGCCGGCGACCCAGGTGCCGGTGAAAAAGGTGCTGAGCGTCAGGTAGGTGTTGCGGATGACCGGCATGCCGGCATCTCCCGCGGACAAGGTGAGGGCGGGATCGAACGACCGGATGAACAGGGTCAGCAGGAGCGCGGCCAGGAGGCCGAGCGCGGGGAGATGGCGGCGGAGGGCGGCGACGATCATGCGGGGGTCCTTTCTTCAATGGCCTTGGCGGCCGCTGCGAAATCGGGGGCAATCAGGTCCGGTTCCGCCTGTTCCATCGACACAAACCGTTCGATCTGCTCCATCTTGACCTTGGTCATCAGGAGGGTGCGGCAGCCGGCGCTCCGGCCCGCCTGCATGTCGTTCAGCCCGTCGCCGACCATCCAGGAGGCGGCCAGGTCGACGGCGTGTTCGCGGGCCGCCCGGTACAGCAGGCCGGGCAGGGGCTTGCGGCACAGGCAGTCGCCGGCATACCGGGCGTTGCCGCCGCTCCCGGGCGAGGGGTGGTGCGGGCAGACGTAGAGGCCGTCCCAGGCGGCGCCTTCGGCCGCCAGCTGCCCGGCCAGCCGCCGGGTCACGGCCTCGTGCGCCGCCTCGGTCAGCGTGCCCTTGGCCAACCCCGGCTGGTTGGTGACGACGAGGATCTTGAAGCCCGCCGCCTTCATGCGGGTGATGAAGGCCGCCGCGCCCGGGATCAGGCGGACCTGGTCCGGGGTCCGGGGCGAATCCAGGAGCCCGTGCGTGTCGTCGTAGACCATCGCGTTCAACGTGCCGTCGCGGTCGAGAAAGACGGCGCGGTTGGCCCGCGGCGCCTGTTCCGTTTTTCGGGACAGCAGGTCGTCCAGCTCCATCCAGCCTTCGGGCTTGCCAATTTCGTAGAACCGCTCGCCGACCTCGCCGGCGGCCAGCGCGCCGGCGGCGATCAGGTCCTGCAGGATCACCTGCAAGTCCAGCGGCGGGGGCGCGGACCGGTACCGCTCCAGCACCTCGCGGCGGTAGAACGTCAGCCCGTAATCGATGGAATCCGCCTCGCCGGGGCCCGCTGTCTTCGAGTAGAAGACCACCCGCCCGTCGCGGGTCCGCGTGTTGCTGCGGTCCCAGCGCCCCTGGTTCGGGTAGACGGTCATGAGGGCCGGGCAGCCGCTCCGGCGGAACGCCTCGGCCAGCCGGTCGTAGCGGACCGGCAGGTAGGAGTCCCCGTAGAGCACCATGCATTCCGGGGCCAGCTCGGCCAGGGCGGCCGTCAGCGCCCCGCCCGTGCCCAGGAGGCGGGCTGGGTCCTCGGCGAGGATGCGGACGTTCATCCCGAACGCCGACCCGTCGCCCACGTGCGCGGTCAGGGCGTCGGCCCCGAATCCCGCGCAGATCAGGACGTCCCGGAAGCCGGAGGCCCGCAGCAGGTCGAACTGGTGCTCGATGAACGGCTTGCCGGCCACCGGCACAAGCGACTTGGGCTTGTCGCCCGCGACAAGCCGGATGCGGGTGCCCAAGCCCCCCGCCAGGATGACCGTCTGCATCGTCACGGCGCCTGCAGGTCGAAGTCGTCGTAGGAGGACCAGTCGGCCACGACGCGGGAGCCCTGGCGGCTGGGGAAATAGCTGATGCGGGGCATATCGTGCGACGCCATGAAGGCGTCCAGATCGCGGCCCCTGGACGGGCAGTAGAGCATCATGAAGCCGCCGCCCCCGGCGCCGATGATCTTGCCGCCCAGCACGCCGTAGTCGCGCCGGACCCGTTCATACAGATCGTCGAGAACCGTCAGCGAGATCCGGCCCGACAGGGCCTTCTTGGCCTCCCAGTGGTCATGCATGAGCCTGCCGAACGCGTCCAGGTCGCGCGTTTCGAAGGCGGCCTTGATGGCGTGGCCGATCTCCTTGATGCGGCCAAGGCTGTCCATGACCTTCTGGTGATCCGGGGCCCGGTCCTGGCGGGCCGCCTGGTCCTGCGTCTTCAGGACGGCCGTGGCGGAGCGCTGGATGCCCGTGTAATACACGCGCGCCTTGGTGACGAGTTCGTTGGCGGTCAGGAAATCGACCGGCACCGAGCCGACCGTGACCGCGCCCGACTTGTCGATCTCCAGCGTGCGGAAGCCGCCGAACGCGGCCATGTACTGGTCCTGCTTGCCCACCGGCTCCTTCAGGACGTTCATCTCGATGTGGCAGGCCTCGTTGGCCAGCGTCTCGGGGGAGATCGCCTTGCCCTGGTAGGCGCGGATGGCGTGCAGCAGGCCGACGAGGTAGGCCCCCGACGAGCCCAGTCCCGTCTTGGCCGGCAGGTCGGCCATGCTGGTCAGCTCGATGTAGTCCTTCAGCCCGTGCAGGACCAGCGCCTCGCGCGCGAGCGGGTGCTTGATCTCCTCGATCTGGGCCACCGTTTCCACCTGGCTGTAGCGGATGATCGATTTCCGCTCCGTGGCCGGCAGATGGTGCAGCATGATATACATGTACTTGTCGATCGTCATGGAGAACACGAATCCGCCATGGCGCTCATAGTAGGAGGGCAGGTCGGTGCCGCCGCCGCCCAGCGTGATCCGGAAAGGGGTGCGCGTGATGATCATGGGTGCCTCGCCTTATTCGTCTTCCAGGATTTTGAAGCCGCTCTTGACGGCGTCGGAATAGAACATCTTGACGGTGTCCAGAGAGAAATCGCCCAGGTCCTTGCCGAAATTTTTGGCCTTGGCCAGCAGCTCCGGCGTCACCGTGATGATGGGACAGCCGATCCACTCGGCCTGCAGGATGTTGAGCGGCTCGCGGGGGCTGGCCCACAGCAGTTCGGCGCCGGCCACCGGCCGGGTCATGCGGAGCGCTTCCGTCATGAGCGGCACAGGGTCCCGCCCGCTGTCCGCGATGCGCCCGGCGAACACCGAGACGATCGAGGGCACCCCCGGGCAGAGCGACTCCGTCACCTCGCGCACCTGTTCCAGCGTCAGCATGGCGGTGATGTTCAGCTTCACGCCGGCATGGGCCAGGTCCCGGATGAGGGGGCAGGCCGACTCCCGCTTGGTGTTCGTGATGGGGATCTTGACGTAGACGTTCGGCGCCAGGCCGTTCAGGACGCGGGCCTGTCGGCGCATGCCCTCGAAATCGTCGCTGAACACTTCCAGCGACACCGGCAGGTCGGGCACGATCTTGAGCATCTCCCGCGCGAAGGAGATGTAGTTGGTGACGCCGGACTTGGCCATGAGCGTCGGGTTCGTGGTGAAGCCTTTCACCACTTTTTTCTGATAGGCTTCGGCGATGGCGTCAAGGTCGGCCCCGTCCGAGAAAATCTTGATGCGGAGCTGGCTCAGGGTCGGGATGGAGGTGCTGGTTTCGCTCATGGTGGTGTTCCTTACAGGGCCGGCTTGGTCACCGATTCCCATTTGGCGGTCGACGTTTTCAGCAGCGGATGACTGACGAGCAGATGGCAGATCACGGCGTGAAACGATTCCGTGTGCGGGGTGACGGCGTCGGGGTTGACCGTGGGGATCACCACGCAGGCATCCGCCACCTTGGCCGTGTAGCCGCCGTCGCGGCCCACGATGCCGGTCACGGCGGCCCCGACCTGCTTCGCCAGCTTGATCGCCTCCACGAGGTTGGGGCTGACGTTCTTCTCCAGGTTGCCGCCGCCCACGGAGAGGATGACCAGCCCGTCGCGGCTGGTGAGCCGGCTGCCCAGCAGCCAGGCCGCGAAGACCGACGCCCAGCCCTCGTCGTTGGTCCGGGCCGTCAACTCCGACACGTTGTCGGTGGGGCAATAGGCCTCGAATCCCGCCAGCTTGCGGAAGTCGTTCACGGCGTGCGAGGCCGCCGCCGCGCTTCCGCCCACGCCCAGGAAGAAGAGCCGCCCGCCGGCCTTCCGCACCGCCGCCAGCCGCTCCGCCATCCGGTCGATGGAGGAGACATCCAGCCGCTGGATGATCTCCGCCGTTTCCTTCAGATATGCCGCCGCGAATCCCTCAGCCATGTTTCGGTTCCTCCGGGCTCATTGCATAAACTTCTTCCACCACGCGCAGCGCGGCCGCCGCCGCCTCCAGCCCCGCCGCCGGCTCCCGGCCGAGGCGGATGTCGTCGAGAAAATCGAGAAATTCCAGGGCCCACGACTGGTCCCCCCGCGGGTATTCCCAGCTCTGCGTGTCGGGCGGCCCCATCTCGGGAAGCATCTTGTAGAAGGTCAGCCGCTCCGTCCCGTAGCTCCCGCCCAGGCCGTCGATCTGGAGCTTGCCTGTTTTCCCGTAGATTTCAAAGGAAAACAGGTTCTTCCATTCGGTGCAGCTGACATGCAGGAAGGCGGTCTGCCGGGCCGCCGTCTGGAGGAGCAGGAAGGCGTTGTCGTCCACCGGCATATTCCAGAAAAAGGTGCCGGCATAGCCCCCTGTCACGGCCAGGTCGCCCAGGAACCAGCGCGCCAGGTCGATCAGGTGCACGCCCTGGTCGATGAGCTCCCCGCCGCCCGACAGGGCGGGATCGGCCCGCCACTCTTTTTCATACCCCAGCCGGCCGCCGTGGCCGTACCGGCCGCGGATGAACATGAGCGGGCCGATCGCCCCCGCGTCGACCCGCTCGCGCGCCTTCAGTAGCGCGGGGTGGAAGCGGTGATTGAATCCCACCCGGACCTTCCGGCCCGCGGCCGCGGCCCGCTTCTGAAGGTCCAGCAGCTCCGCGAGGGTCCGGCCCGCCGGCTTTTCGATCAGCACATGCTTGCCCGCCTTCAGCGCCGCCGCGGCCAGCTCCGCCAGCTTGTGGTTGGGCGTCGAGACGATGACCAGCCCGATGGCGTCGTTTTTCAGCAGGTCGGCGGGGTTGTCGTAGGCCTGGCAGCCCGGCACGCCGCGGGCCAGCTCGCGCGCCCGCTCCGCGGCGGAGTCCGCGCAGCCCAGCAGGCGGGCGGGCCCCAGGAAGGAGGCCCTCTTTTTGCCGATCAGGCCGCAGCCGATGATGCCGACGCCGGGAGGCGTGAACGCGCTCATGCCGGACCTCCGCCCCAGGTCTGCCCGCGATCGGCCGGCACGATGCGGCGCAGGGTGTAGATGTCGGTGGCTTGCAGGTCGCTCCGGTGCGCGTCGAACTGCTCCCAGGGATCCCAGATGGCGCTGATCAGCTTGCCGGTGATGCCGTCGCTGGCCGCCGACGCGAGGTAGACGGCCAGGTCGGCCCCTTTCTCGAGCGGGGTGCCTCCGGCGTCCTTCTGCTGCAGCGCCTTTTTGTAAAAGGCGTCCCCCACCTTGGCGGGTCCCGCCTCCAGCACCTCGTCGAGGAGGCGCGTGTTGAGCGCCCCGGGGGCGATGGCGTTGACGTCGATGCCGGCCTCCGCCGTTTCCCGGGCCAGGGTTTCGGCAAACCGGATGACAGCGGCCTTGGAGGCGGCATAGGCGCTGATGCCGGGCAGGGGAGCGGTGGCGCCACCGCCGGACAGTTGCACAATCTTGCCGTAACGGTGTTCCCGGAAGTGGGGCAGCAGGGCCCGGCACATCAGCACCGATCCCATCAGGTTGACCTGGATGGCCTCCACCCAGGCGTCCCAGTCCACCGACTCCGCCGGCCCCATGGGCCCGTAGATGCCGGCGTTGTTGACCAGGATGTGGATGCGGCCGAAGGCCTTGAAGGCGTTCTGCGTGAAGGCCCGCACGTCGGCGGGCTTTGAAATGTCGGCCGTCCAGGCTTCGATCCGGGCGCCTGGCTCCGCCACCCGGCGAAGCTGGTCCCGGGTGTCTTCCAGGGCGCCGGCGGAGCGGGCGCACAGGCCCAGGCTGGCGCCCTCGCGGGCATAGGCCCGGGCGATGGCGCCGCCCAGCCCCTGGGCGGCTCCGGTGATTAATGCGGTTCGTCCGGTTAAGAGGCCCATGTGTCGCCTTTCATGCCGACGGCCCGGTAGCGGCTGCCGGCGCACCGGCCCAGGGTGTCCGCGAGAAAGCGGGCCGGATCGACCACCCAGGCGCCGGGCGCCCAGGCGGCCCAGTCCTCCCGCGAAACGGCCTTGAACTCGGGGCAGTCGGCCGCCACCACCACGCCCTGCGCACCTGCGCAGGCGGTTTTAATATCGGGACAAAGAATGAGGCCGGCCCCGGCGTCGGGGAGCTGGCCGACGCGCGGGTCGTGGGCCTGCACACGCCAGCCCGCGGCTGCGGCCTGGCGGCAGAAGGCGAGCGCGGTGGAGCGCCGGAGGGTGTCGGTGCCGGGCTTGTAGGTCAGCCCCAGGACGGCGATCACGGGCCGGGGCGCCGGCGTCAGCGCCGCCGAAACCGCGCGGAAGAGCCACTGCTTGTGGGCCTCGTTCGCGGCCTGGATGGAGGGGATCAGGCGGAGCGGCAGGCCCGCCTCGGCGCCCATGGCGGAGAGGAACAGGACGTCGCGGGCCAGCGTGCCGCCGTCGAAGGCGCGGCCCGGCCGGACGTAGGCCCTGGGCCCGATGCGGGATTCCGTCTTCAGGCCGCGCTCCACCTCCCGGCCGTCGGCTCCGACCTTCTCGCACAGGGTGGCGAGCTCGTTGGCGAAGGTGACGGAGAGGGCGAGGAACGCGTTGATCGCGTGCTTGGTCATCTCCGCCGACTCGACGGACATCCATTCCACGGGGCCGCCCAGCGGGGCCCACAGGTCCGCCAGCAGGGCCTTGTCGGCCTCCGTGCGCACGCCGGCCACGATGCGGTCGGGCTTCATGAAATAGGCCAGCGCCTGGCCCAGCCGCAGGTTTTCGGGGGAGCACGCGAAGCGGAGGCCGCGGCCGGGGAAGGTGATCGCGGCCTGGGTTTCCAGCTCGCGGAGGGAGCCGGCGGGCAGCTGCGAGGAGACCAGCACCATCAGCCCGGCAGGCGCGTGCAGCAGCAGGCGCAGGATCTCCTGCCGCACGAAGGCGGTGTCGGCCGTGTCGTCGTCCCGCACCGGCGTGTCGTAGGCGATCCAGAGGAGGTCCGCCTGCTTGAGGAGCTCTTCGGGTGATCCGGCAACGGCCAGGCTGCCGTTTTGCAGGGCGGCGGAGAGGGCGTCATTCAGGCCCGGCTCGAAGAGGGGCGCTTTGCCGAGGGCGACCCCGTCGCGCGTGGCGGGATCCGGATCGTAGGCGGCGACGCGGTGGCCGGCCCGCGCCGACCCGGCCGCGATCACGCATCCCAGATGCCAGAGCCCCGCGACGGCCACGTTCATGAGCGACCGTCCGGCTTGGCCTGGAAGTTGATCTTGCGGGAGACCAGGTACTGGGGCCGCCCGCGCACTTCCTCGTAAATGCGGCCCACGTATTCGCCCATGATGCCCAGCGAGATGAGCTGGACGCCGCCGAGGAAGGTGACCAGCAGGAGGATGGGGGCGGCGCCCTCGGCCATGGATTCGCCCAGGACGAGCTTGCGGCCGACATAGACGATGGACGCGAGCAGGCTCAGCCCCGCCGCGCTGAACCCCATGAAGGTGGCGAGGGTGAGCGGCTTGCTGGAGAAGGCCACCACGCCGTTCATCCCGATGCGCATGGAGCCCGTGATCTGGCTGTATTTGGACTGGCCGCCCGCGCGGGCATCCCGGTCGTAGAGCACCGCGGTCTGGCGGTAGCCCACGAAGGCCACCAGCCCGCGGAGGAAGCCGTGCGTTTCCTTCAGCTCGCAGAGGGAGTCCATGACCCGCCGGTCGAGCAGCCGGAAGTCGCCCGTGTTGCGCGGGATCGGCACGTCGGAAATGCGGTTGATGACCCAGTAGCCGGCGTACGAAATGAGGCGCTTGGGGAGCGTCTCGCCCTTGCGGCTCTTCCGCTGGGCATAGACGACTTCGAAGCCTTCCTTCCATTTGGCCACCAGGTCGGCGATCAGCTCAGGCGGGTCCTGGAGGTCCACGTCGATCACGACGCTCGCGCGCCCGCGGGCATGCTCGATGCCGGCCATGGTGGCGGCCGGCTGGCCCCAGCGGCGGGTCATGACCAGCAGGCGGATGCGCGGGTTCTGCGCGATGAAGGATTCGATCACGCCCTGCGTGTTGTCGCGCCCCGGGTCCATGGAGAAGATGATTTCGTAATCGGGGGTGACCTTGTCGAGCACGGGGCAGAGCCGCGCCAGGAAGGGGCCGATGGTGCGTTCCTCCTGATACACGGGGACGATCACCGAAAGCTCGGGCGCGTGTTCCGTCTGCGGGCTGGCTGGTGTTGTCGTCATGGGCAGGGGTCCGCCGGTGTTTAGTGGGTTCGTTCGTCCATCAGCCACGGGTTGGCCAGCAGGTAGTCAACGGTCTTCAGCACGCCCTCCCGGATCGACAGGCGGGGCTTCCAGCCCAGCGCCCGGATGCGGGAGCAGTCCAGGAAAATGAAGGGCGAGTCGCCGATCCAGCCGCGCGTCCCCCCGCTGTAGAGCCGCTTCGGCTCGACGCCCAGGCGGCCGCAGATCCAGCCCACGGAATCGCTGACGGCGCAATATTCGTCCGTGCCCAGGTTGAACAGGTTGAGCTTCTCCCGGCTCTTCTCGAGCGCCAGGAAGATGGCGTCGACGCAGTCCTGGACATAGAGATAGGATTTGCGCTGCTTGCCGTCGCCGAGGATCGTCAACTCGGCGGGGTTGGCGCGCAGGCGCCTGACGAAGTCGAAGACGTGGCCGTGCGAATAGCGCTCGCCGAGGATGGAGACGAAGCGGAAGATGTGGCCCTCGAACCCGTAGCCTTCGCAGTAGGCCTGGATCAGCCCTTCGCAGGCGAGCTTGGAGGCGCCGTAGAGGGAGGTCTGGACGGGGAAGGGGGCGTTTTCGGGGGTGGGGAAGACGGCAGGCTCGCCGTAGATCGAGCCGGTGGAGGAGAAGGCGATCCGCTTGACCCCGGCCGCGCGCATGGCCTCGAGCACCTTGAAGGTGACGATCGTGTTCTGCTCCAGGTCGCGGGAGGGGTGTTCCGTGCCGAACCGGACATCGGCGTTGGCCGCCAGGTGGACCACGAGGTCGCAGCCGGCCATGGCGTCGGCCAGCCCGCCGTCCTTGAAAAGGTCCAGCTGCAGAAGACGGCAGGCGGGGTGGGCGAGGGCGGCGTCCAGGAAACGGCGGTTGCCGGTGGTGAGGTTATCGACCACCACTACCTGATCGCCGCGGGAGAGGAAGCGATCGACCAGATTGCTTCCGATAAAACCCGCGCCGCCCGTGACCAGAACCTTCATCGTGGAAACGCCCTCCCGGTGTCGCGCCCGCGCCCGGAAAAATCGGGCGTTCATGGCGTAAAAGCATATAAATTGCCCCCCCCAAAGGCAAGGAGAAAGCGGATGTCAAGGGGGAGGGCGGAACGCCCCGCTCAGCCCCTTTTGCGGGCGATGGCGGTAAACTCGTCATAGACCAGCAGCCGCACGGCGGCACAGAGCGCGGCATTGACGCCCGGCAGCGTGGCGAACCGGATGATCAGCCGTTCCAGGGGGCTGAACCGGGCGGTGCTGCGGCTCATGTTGGCCACATCCCGCCAGCGGGGCGTGGTGCGGCAGAACAACACCTCGAAACCCGCCTGTTCCAGCGCGTAGCGGATCGAGGGCTTGTTGAAATAGACCAGGTGCTCGAGGGGCTTGATCTGGAACTTCCGGCAGAACCAGGTGTCGATGTCCGGCGAAACGACCGCCAGCAGCCCCCCCGTTTTCAGGACGGACCCCGCATCCCGGATCATGGCCAGGGGATCGAACACGTGCTCGATCACATCGTTCAGGGTCACCAGGTCGAAGTCCTTCAGGTCTCGGGACCGGATCATATCCGGATTGAAGAAGCCCGTGTGGCAGGGGATGCCCCTCCTGGCGATTTCGGTGCAGGCCTTCTGGTTGGGCTCGACTCCGGTGCCGTCCCAGCCGAGGGTGCGGCCGGCCTCCAGGCAGGTCCCGACGTTGGCGCCCACGTCCAGCAGCCGGCCCGGTGCGGGCTGGTAAGCGGCGATCCGTTGGAACAGGTCCCGGAAGTTGCGGGCGTCATACGGGCCGCTGGCCAGGTAATAGTCGGTCGTGGACGATTCGTCGCCCAGGTACTGGCGATCGATTTCAACCCCCTTGTACAGCTCTTCCGGAATGAACACGAAGCGGCAGCGGGGGCACTGGTAGAGGGAAAAGGGCTTGGCGGCATCGTGATAATGCCGGAGGGAATCCAGACCGCAGAGGGTGCATTTCATGGGAGCGCCTGGTGGGGGATTGGGGATCGGACGCGAAGGGGTCTGACGTCGAAGAGGCGGACGTCGCCCCGGCTGAAGGCGAGGGTGGCGGGCGGGGGCGGGCCGGGAATGCCGGACGGCATCAGCACCCAGTCGATCTGTTCCTTTTCCAGGAAACCCCGGGAGGCGGCGGCCGCGGGGTCGGCGTAAAAGGCCGTCACCCGGCGCACCCGGTCGTCCACGGGGGCCGCGGGATCGCGCACCAGCGTCAGGAGCGGATGCTCCAGGTAGGTCGGCCGGGTCGTCAGGGCTGCGATGAGGGTGGCGTCCCAGCGTTCCAGGATCGTCAGCGTCACCCGGCCCCGCCGGGTTTCCGGGAGCGGCCCGGGCGCCGGACTTTCCGTTTTCGGATCGGACATGTAGCGGCGCCAGTCCTCGCGCGTGCGCAGCGCGGTGCGCTTCCGGAGCCCCTCCCAGGAATGGTAGCCGTCGCCCGTCAATCCCTCGGGCAGCGGGCAGAGAATCACGCTGCCGGGCGGCGTTTCCGCGCGGATCCACTGGCAGGTTTCCACCAGCGGGCGGGGCAGGACGACGGCCTGGGTGACCATTTCCGACCGGACCAGGTCGTTCAGGAAGGGGCCGGCGCCCGCCGCAAACAGGAGGATCCAGCCGGCGGCCGCGGCGCGGGGGCGGGCGGCGTCAGCCCAGCGGGCGAAGGCCGCGGCGGCCGGGAGCCCGCCCAGGAGAACGGCGTAATAATAGAACTGGATGGTGTTCCACTGGTGGGCGCCGGCCTGGATGAACAGCACCGCGGCGCAGAGGGCCGCTCCCCCGGCTGCGAGAATCAGGAACAGGAGCGGGTCGCCGGTTCTGGGGTGGATGAAGGCGCGCCAGACGTCGCGCAGCCCCAGGATGCGGACGCCCAGGTTGCCGAGGGCAAACACCGGGATCATGAGGCCGATCAGGAGCGCGGCCAGGAGCGGGTGGCGGCCGTACAGCGCGATCAGATCGGCAATGCCCAGGGCGTTCATCCGGCCTTCGGTGAGCATGGCGGCCAGGTTGAACCCGGGAAAGAAAACCGCCATTCCACCGGCGGTGGGGGTGAGCATCCGGGCCTGGAACAGGTAGAGCGGCAGCAGGAGCGCGGCGGCCGTCCAGAGCCGGAACCGGCGCTGGAAGAGCGCCTCCCAGCCGCCTCCGGCCAGGAGCCCGATCAGGAGGGTCACGGCGGCATACATCTTGAGGCCCGGCAGGACGCCCCAGATGAGGCCCACCAGCAGGAGCCCCCTGGCGTTCCGGTGGCGCACCCAGCTGGTCAGCGGCTGCCACCCGCACAGGACGATGGCATACGAGAGAAACCCCGGCGGATTGAGGATGCACTCGGGCGGCGGCGAGACCCAGAGGATGCCCCCCCAGCCGATCGGAAGCGCGGAGCGGGAGAACAGGGCCGCCAGGATGCCGAAATTGGAAAACAGACCGCTCATGGCCGCCGCCGCGTAACCGGCGGTCCGGGAGCGGGCCCAGGCGGAGGCGGCCGTATATGAGGCGAGCGACAGCAGCAGGGAGGCGAAAACCGGGCTCAGGCGGAAATAGACATCCCAGGGGTCCAGCGAGCCGAGCCGGATGAGCGCCGCCCAGAAGAGGTTGAAGAAGAAATGGTAGTTCCGGAGCGGCAGGCCGGCAAAACCGGGAGCGGCGGCGGGGAAGGTCCGGGACAGCTCTTCCAGTGTATAGATGTGCGTGGGCGCGTCCGCCGCGTGCGTGTTGAACAGGATCAGCCCCTCTTCGATCAGCCGGCCGCTGGTGACGATCATCCGGCTTTGAAGGAGGACGGCGGACACGGCGATCAGCCAGAACGGCCAGCCCGGCAGGGGGGCGGACGTCCAGGCCGGATCGGCGGCGGGCGCCGGACGGGCTCGGTCCCGCCGCAGGCAAAACCACTCGGCTGCGCCGAACACGACTCCCGCCACGGGGAGGAACGCGCCCCACTGCCGGACCGCCAGGAACCAATAGAGGAATGTCAGCAGGGCGAAGCCGCCGGCGAGCGAAAGGACCGCCCGTTCGAGCGGCGCCGGCGAGAGGCGAAGCGCGCGCAGGAACAGCCGGCCGGGGCAATAGACCAGGAGGAATAGCAGAAAGAGGGCCATGCCCCCTTGTGCCACCAAAGAAAAAACCATTTTTCCCTCCTCCTGATTGGGCCTTATGCTAGGATATGTCCGTTGGGTTGGCAAGGCCGGATCCCGATCTGCACAGGAGACAGGCATGAAGCGTATCCCGGGTCTTTTCATTGCGTGTCTGGCGGGGCTTTCCGGCTGTTCGCCCCGCCCCCCGTCGGACGGGATCCGGGTGGAGACCGAACTGGCGCGGCTTCAGGCGCTGTCCGTCCCCGTCGTTCGCGACCATGGCGTGTCCGGCATGATCTCCTCCTACGACCGCATGGGCGGCAACGCCGACTGGGCCAACCTGCGGGAATGCTGGATCGGCGACGACCGGTACCAGCTGGCGGAGTTCAAGGGGCCTGGCTGCCTGCGCCGCCTGTGGATGACGAACGTGAATGCGGACGAATGGCTCTTTTACCTGGACGGCGAGAAGGAGCCGCGCATCCGGGTCCCGGAGCGGGAGCTGTTTTCCATCGAACGCGAGGGGAAGAGTCCCTTTCTGCCCCCGCTGGCGGATGCCCTCAGCGGCGGCGGGTACAGCTATATCCCGATTCCCTATGCCCAATCCCTCCGGATCGTGGTGCGGATTCCAAAGGCGGGCCCGAATACGCGGCCCTATTTCCATTTCAACTACGAGACTTATCCGGCGGGGACGCCGGTGCAGAGCTATCCGAAAGCGCTCTCCGAAACGGATAAGAAAGCCGTGGAGGCAACCCGGGCGGCCTGGAACCGGATGGAAGCGGATCCCGCTTCGCTGACGGCCCTGCCCGCCCTGGTTCGGGAGACCATTCCCGCCCATGGCGCCATTGCCATGACCCCGGCCTTTCAGGCGGGAACCATCGACCTGCTGGCGGTCCGCCTGGACGACAGCGCCGTCTCCAACGCCGTTGAACGCGCCCGCCTGTTGCGCCAGCTGGTGCTGCAGATCAGCTGGGACGGAATGGCGACCCCCAGCGTGGATGTGCCGCTTGGCGATTTCTTCTGCAACGGGCTGCACCCGCGCCGGTTTGCCTCGCTGCCGATGGCCAATGTGGACGGCACGTTCGTATGCCGGTTTCCCATGCCGTTCAGGAAAGGGGCCCGCCTGTCGATCCGGAACGACGGGTCCCGTGACGCGTCCCTCCAGTGGGCGGCGAAGATGACGGAAGGCGATCCGGGCCAGGCCCCCTATTTTCACGCCGCGTGGGCCCAGGCAAGCAACGCGGGCACGCCCATGCGGGTCATGCGGACCAGCGGCAAGGGCCTGTTCATGGGCTGTTACCTGATTGCCCTGGGCATGGACGGCGGCTGGACCATTCTCGAGGGGGACGAGCGGTTCCTGCGCGACGGCGACCTTCGCCCCGTGCATGCCGGGACCGGGCTGGAGGATTACTTCAATTCCGGCTGGTATTACTACGGGCTGTTTGAGCGGCCGCTGCACGGGCTGCTGGAAAAGGCGGCCATGCGGACCTGCCAGTACCGGTTTCAGATACCCGACCCCGTGACGTTCGAGAAAAGCCTCACGATGCAGTTCGAGTTCGGCGACGGCAATCGCGCCAAAGGCTACATGTCCGCCGCGTCGTATTGGTATCAGGAACAACCGGGCCCTGCCGGCAGCGCCATTCCGCCTGTCGATCAGCGGTTTCCCCCCCTGGAGCAGGTCGGGGCGGCCGCCTCCATGTGCGAGATTTTCGAGCTGGAGCGCGCCGGCCTCGACCGCGAGGCCGAGGAGCGCAGCGCCTATTTCGCTGCCGCTTTCGGCGACGACCCGTTCGGCCGCTTCTACGCCCTGCGCGCGCTGGCCTACCGTGAAATGCGGGAGGGCTCCGCGGCGGTCCGGGAGGCCTACCGGACCCTGGCGGAGACGGCTCCGCCCGAGGTGGCGGCGCAGGCCAAACTGCTTCTGTGGCGGAGCGAAAAGCCCACCCGGGCCCTGTTCGGCGGCTGCGCCTATTCGACGTTCCGCCTCTTTGCGGATGGCCTTCAGGTCGGGGAAGGGGGGCATCCCGCCGTGTATCAGGCGTTCCCTGTCGAGCTGGAGCCGGGGCCCCACATGCTGAGGGTCGAAATCCAGTCCAAAGGCGAGCAGTCCTGGTTTGCGCTCGGTTTTGCGGGCGCCTACACCAGCCTGGTCAGCGACGTGTCGTGGGATTATGCCGAGACCCGGCCCGAGGGCTGGCCCGCGTCGGACGGCGATCCGACGCTGTGGAAACCCTATGCCGTCACGCCCTGGTTTTTCCCGAACATGCAGTGGTGGCAGTTCGCACCGAACGGCTTTCCGTGCGTCCAGTCGGGCCAGCAGGTGGGAGGCCCCTTCGGCGGCTGGGAGAAGCCCGCGGGGCGGACCATCTACCTTCGCCGGCGGATCGTGGTGCCGGCCGGGGAGGGCGCCTGGTCCAGTCCGTTCAAGAGGCGGCTGGAAATCCGGTCGCCTCCCGTTCGCCCCGCCGGCGATACGTCCAACGAGGGGGTCGGGCACCGGTAGCGGTTGATGGGGGGGTGAAACAAGGGGGATCGGTCATGGGTGTTACAGGATCTGGCTTTCGAGTGATGCGGGGTCTGGCGCTGTGTTGCATGCTGGGGGTGGGCGTTGCGCGCGCCCTCCAGGCGGAGACAACGGGTTCCGCCACCCGGATACGGGTGGACCTGACCGATGGATCCAGCCTGGTCGGCCAATCCGGCATCGAGGCGGT
>CAYZVY010000021.1:0-8118 GCA_964481675.1 uncultured Verrucomicrobiota bacterium | reverse complement strand
GCGGCCTGGAAAACGGCTTTGACCGGCACGCCCGCCTTTTCGGCGGCCGCGGCGCAGTCGGCGTATTCCGGCGACAGCGTGGCCGTCCGGCCCTTCCACGTTCCGATTTTGATGCGGATCGGGCCATAGGGGGTCTGGACCGTTTCGAAGCGCCGCTCCAGCACGTGGCGCGACACCGCGTGCTCCCGCACGCCGAAGGTGGTGCTTTCGCTGAAAATCAGGTCGAGAAGGGCCTCTTTGGACTCTGGCCGGGCCAGCACCGTCAGCAGCATGCCGGGCCGCTGCTTCTTCATCTGGACCGGCGTGGTGAACACGTCGAGGGCCCCTTTTTCGAGAAGCTTCACCGTCAGCCCGCCGACCAGTTCCGGGGTGATGTCGTCCAGGTTGCATTCAAGGACCAGGCAGTCGTCGCTCCCGGCGGACTGGGTGATTTTCTGATAGAGGAACGCCCTCAGCAGGTTGGGCCTCTCTTTCAGCGCATGGGTGCCGAGTCCATGTCCCACCCGGGTCCAGCATCCGGTTCCGGAGGGCCGGTCGGCGTTCTTCCAGGTGGTCAGCAGCGCCGCGCCCGTGGGGGTGACGGTCTCCTTCGTTTCGTCGATGGCCGTGACGGGGAATCCGGTCAGCAGCTCGACGGTGGCCGGGGCGGGCAGGGGCAGGATGCCGTGGGCGCATTTGACCGTTCCCTGGCCGATGGGCAGGGGCGCTACGGCCACGCGGTCCACGGCCAGCTTGTGCAGGCAGAGGTTGCACCCGACGATGTCGGCGATGGAGTCCAGCGCGCCGACTTCGTGGAAATGGATTTTGTCGGGCGTGGTGGCGTGGACCCGGGCCTCGGCCTCGGCGATCCGGCCGAACGTCTTCAGGCAGTTTTCCAGCACCGGGGGGGGCAAGGGGGCCGCTTTCAGGATGGCCGTGATCTCGGCCAGCCCGCGGTGGCCATGATCCACCGTTTGCCCATGCGCATGGCCGTGCTCGTGGGAATGCCCGGTCACCTTGTGAAGCCATCCCATCAAACCGCCATGAACGTGTCCGTCCGTGTCCGTCCGTGTGGGTCCGTGTTTCCCGTGTAAACCGTGTCCCCCGTGTCCCGGCAGTTCCATGGTCAGGCGCAGGCCCCGGATCCCCCTGTCCGTGGTGGCGTCCGTCTTCAGGCGGAAGGTGCCGATGCCCAGCTTGTTCAGCTCGCCCTCCACCCAGTCCCGGTCCACGCCCAGGTCGATCAACGAGGCGAGGATCATGTCCCCGCTGGCGCCGCCGATGCTGTCAAAGTAGAGCAGGTTCATGCAGAAGGGGCCAGGGTTCGGGGTTCAGGGAATGTCGCCGGTTTTATTGATCATCGCGGCTGCGACGCCCGCGCCGAAGCCGTTGTCGATGTTGACGACGGTGATGCCCGGGACGCAGGTGTTGAGCATGGCCAGCAGCGTGGCGATCCCCTGGAGGTTGGCGCCATAGCCGATGCTGGTCGGCACGGCGATGATCGGCCGCGCCACCAGGCCGCCCACCACGGAGGGAAGGGCGCCCTCCATGCCGGCCACCACCACGAGGGCCCGGGCCGTGCGCAGGTGCCCGATGTGCTTGAGCAGGCGATGAAGCCCCGCCACGCCCACGTCGAAAATGCGTTCGACCTTCGCGCCCATGCGCTCGGCCGTCAGCGCCGCCTCCTCGCCCACCGGGATGTCGGTCGTGCCCGCGGTCAGCACCGCCACCAGCCCCCGGGGCTCCGGCAGCGGGGCCACATCCACCGTGATGGCCCGCGCCATCTCGTGATAGACGGCGCCCGGCAGGAGCGCCTTGACCGCCTCGTATTGGGCGAGGGTCGCGCGCGTGGCGAAGACGTTCTGGCCCGCTTTCGCCAGGGCCTGGGCGATCTGCGCCACATGGTCCGGCGTCTTGGTGGGGGAGAAGATCACCTCGGGCAGGCCGCGGCGGTTCAGCCGGTCGGTGTCCACCCGGGCGAAGCCCAGGTTCACCTCGCCGCTGTGCTGGAGCGATTCGAACGCCGCTTCGGCCGAAAGGGTCCCGGCTTCCACCTGCTTGAGGATGTCGGTGAGGGTCATGCGTGTTCCCGCAAAGGCTAGGGCTCGAGCGTGGGCGCGTCCAGGCGCTGTTCCAGTTCCTGGACCAGGCTGGCCACGGGCAGACGGATCTGCTTCATGGAATCCCGGTTGCGCAGGGTGACCGTGTCCGCCGTCAGCGTGTCGAAGTCGATGGTGATGCAGAAGGGCGTGCCGGCCTCGTCCTGGCGCCGGTAGCGGCGGCCGATGGCGCCGGTCTCGTCCCAGAAGCACATCCAGCGCTTGCGCAGGGTGTTGTAGATGGAGCGCGCCTTGGCCATCAGCTCGGGCTTGTTCTTCAGCAGAGGGAAGACCGCGATCTTGATCGGCGCGATGCGCGGCGAGAAGCGCAGCACGGTGCGCGCCTCGTAGCCCTTGGGCGGCATCTGCCCGGCCACGGCCGGCTGGATGGAACCCTCGGTCTTGCCGTCCGGCACCCACTCCTCCGAATAGGCGTTGCACAGGATCGCCAGCGCGAGGCGGTCGGCCCCCGCCGAGGGCTCGATGACGTGCGGGATGTAGCGGCCCTCGAACAGCGTGGCGCAGAAGGCGCGGGCGGCGTCGCCCGACTTGCCGGCCGCTTCCCAGCGGCGCGCCACCTCGGCGGCGAAGGCGGCTTTGGCGGCCTCGTCCAGCTTGGCGGCCGCCAGCTTCAGCGGCTCGTCGAAGACTTCCTGGGACTTGCCGCTGTGCACCTGGTGCTGGGTCAGGTCGAAATCGCTGCGGGCGGCGATGCCCTCCAGCTCCTGGACGCCGAAGGGGAACGCATACTGGATGTCCACGCAGGCGCGGGCATAGTGGGCCAGCTCCTCGCGACCCTGCCAGTATTCGACCAGCGACTCGGCGGGCAGGCCGACGCTGTGGTACCAGGCGATCCGCTGGGCGACCCAGTACTTGTGCCAGACCTCCCAGCCCCAGGCGGGCTGGGGCTCGCCCGCCAGGTCGGGATGGTCGGCCAGGGTGGTGACGCGGCCGAAGATCAGCTCGATGGCCTCGTCGGGCCGGATGAAGAACTCCAGCTCCATCTGCTCGAACTCGCGCGAGCGGAAGGTGTAGTTGCGGGGGTTGATCTCGTTGCGGAACGACTTGCCCATCTGGGCCACGCCGAACGGCACCGACTGGCGGCTGGTGTCCAGGATGTTCTTGAACTGGGCGAAGATCGCCTGGGCCGTTTCGGGGCGCAGGAAGACGGTGGAGGAGGCGTCCTCCACGGGGCCCACGAACGACTTGAACATCAGGTTGAAGGCGCGCGGCTCGGTCAGGTCCTTGGAGCCGCAGCCGCTGCAGACGATGCCGGCGGGAAGGACGAAGCCGGTTTCCGTCTTGCCCAGCACCGTGCCCTGCTCCTCGCAGAGCTGGTCGGCGCGGAAGCGCTTCTTGCAGGCCCGGCAGTCGACCATGGGATCGGCAAAACCGTCGGCGTGGCCGGAGGCCTTCCAGATGGCGGGGTGCATGATGATGGTGGCCTCGAGCCCCACCACGTCATCGCGGAAGCGGACCATGGAGGCCCACCAGGTATCCTTGAGGTTGCGCTTCAGCTCGGCGCCCAGGGGACCGTAGTCCCAGAACCCGTTCAGGCCCCCGTAGATTTCGGAACTCTGGTAGATGAAGCCGCGCCGCTTGCAGAGCGAAGCGAGCGTGTCCAACGATAGTTTTTTTTCGGGTGTTGACATGGCGTGGATAGCATGCCGGAAACCGGCCTCCAAATCAAGGAGGGAATGAGGCCCGGGGCCCGGGGCCGGATGGCCCGGCGTGGCGCAAGTCGGAGACTACCCGTTCTTCAGGACCCAGTCGCGGACGGCGTAAAAGCGCTCGATCGGGGTGGCGATGCCGTCGGAAAAGGGGGCCAGGACGAACGGCGACTCGCGCAGCCGCGGGGTGATCAGCGTGTCCAGCGCCGGCCCGATCTGCTCAACGGGGCCCGCGGCGAAAATCGTGGGGTCCAGGCAGCCGAAGATGACCAGGTCGTCGCCCAGCGCGTCCAGCGCCAGCTCCCACGGGCAGTCCCCCGTGGGCGGCGGCGTCAGCGCGTGGAGCCCGTCGCACCCCGTCTCCCGGATCAGCGGCAGCAGGTTGCGCACGTGCCCGCACATGTGCAGGATGGCCGGCTTGCCCGCCCCCTTGACGGCCTGCACGAAATCCCGCTGGTGGGGCATGTTGTAGTCGCGGTAGATCTGCGGGCTGATGTAAAACGTGCTCGTGTTCTCCACCAGTGTCGCCGACTCCCACGGCCCCTTCGCCAGCAGGTCGAACGCCGTCCGGTCCTTTTCGTGCATCGTGCGGATCAGGCCGTCGATCTCCTCCGGATAATCCGCCATCAAATAATAGAAGTGCTCCGCGCCCATGTCGTTTTCCAGCAGCCGCGGGATCACCGACGGCCCCCAGAACCGCGTGAACACCCCCGCGTCGCCGATCAGCGCGTCCAGGTCCCGCGCCGGGGCCGTGTCGTCCTCCTCGACATACCGGGCGGCCTCCCACATCCCGCGGAAGAGGCGCACGGCCTCGATCGAGTCGACCGGATACTTCAGCGGATGCCCCTTCTCATAGAGGGCCCGCAGCTGGCCGCGGGGCGTCTCCCAGGTGACCTCGACCCGGTTCCCGTCCTTCTGGCCGTTGACGCGCACGTCGGGGCCCCAGTCCAGCCGGGGGGAGCGGATCGGGAGCTTGATGCCCCAGCTGTTGAGCAGGAAGACGTCGCAGCCCAGGTGCTTGTAGAAGTCGAGCCCGCCGTTGCCGCGCAGCGGTTCCGGAAACAGGTCCACCGAAAGGCGGTCCACCAGCGTGGTCCACGCCAGCCGGTCGGCCGGGCGGCGCGATAAGATGCGGCGAAGCCGTTCGCGTCCCGTCATGTCACGGTCTCCTGTCGAGGGTGTGCACCAGGCTCTTGGCCAGCTCCTGCATGCGGTCGAAATCGGGGTATTGCCGCTCCAGGTGGCGGAAGCGGGCGGTGTGGTGCCACTGGCGGCTGCCGTGCTCCTCGGCGCCCAGGGCGGCGTGCAGCCGCTCGTGGTAGACGATGAACGACACGAAGGCCTCCGGCACGCGGGGGTCGTCGAGCAGGGGATGGATGCGAATCACGCCCGGATTGCGGTGATAGGAGCCGTAGGCGATGTGGCGTCGGTAATGGCGCCGCGGCTTGGAGCCGGCCTTGCCCCAGGTGATCCGGCAGGGGCAGGGGTCCGGGAACCAGGCGGCGTTCACCCGGTCCAGCAGGAGTTGCAGGTCGTAGACCGCGCCGGCCGTGCGCAGGCTGGCCTCCCGCACGGGGCGGTTTTCCCTCGGCGCCCGCTGCAGGAAGACGCAGACCGCCTGCCAGTCCGTTTTCCGGCGCGAGACCAGGAAGCGCTTGAGCGCCCGCAGCACCTCGGGGGGCGCTTCCAGCAGGCAGGCGTTGACGCGCAGTTCGGTGCCGCCGCCGGGGGCCTGCTTGAGGCGGATGAGGGAGACGCGGTTGCGGGTGATGTGAAGCGAAAGGGGATGGTCGAGCCCTTCGGCGAGATAGGCCGAGAGCTCCGCGGGAGTCAGGGTGAGCATGTTGAGGACGCCGTCATTCACCCGTCTATTATCAAGATGGCGATTGGAAATGGCAAATAAGAAAGAGAACCACGAATAGACACCAATAAACACGAATGAAAATAAAACGAGACCCGGCAGAATCATTCCGGTCCCATTCCTGATGGCGCGCTTCGCGCCCCCTCTTTGATTTCTCTTATCCGTTTGATCGGTGCCATCCGTGGTGTTCTGTCCGCTTTGTGGCCGGATCATTCCGGTGATTGATTTTTACGAGCTGAAAGACGATGATTTCCCGAACGCCGTCAAAGCGGGCTTGGCATGAACGAAGCGTTCCGCAAAGGAGGAAGGACTAATGAGTTCTTACTATATCGGGAAAAATGGAAAGCAGACAGGCCCCTTTGACGAGGCGGCTATTCGACAACAGATCGCGACAGGTGCGCTCAACACATCGGACTTATGCTGGTGTGAGGGGATGGCGGAGTGGCAAGCAATCGGAAGTGTTTTCAGCTTTTCTCAAGGGGCTGGCGGACCCCCGCCTCTCAACAGGCCGGCAGGAGCGACGCCTTCATGTTCTCATCAGTTGTCGGCGTTCCCCGTCGCGGTGGCGGTTCTGCTGCACTATGTGACGTTTGGCATATTCACGTTGATCTGGCTGAACCTGATGCACGGGAAGCTGTGCCGCGTTAGAGAAGACGATCCATCGGCGGGCAAGGCCGTGGGCTTCTGCTTTATCCCGTTCTTCAACTTCTACTGGATATTCTTTACGTACCGGCGACTGTGCCTGCGCATCGACGAGCAGCGCGCCCTGTATGGGCTGCCGCCCGGCAATCTCCGCGGTTTGGCGACCACGGCTTGCATTTTCCAGATCATCCCATACATCAATGGCTTGCTCGGCTTTACGATGATCACTCCGATCTTCATCGGGATGATGCAGTCGAGCGTGAACCAGCTTGTGGACATAAGCGCCACGACCGCGCCACGAGCCACGCTGCCCGCCTCGCTGGCGCCCGCTCGCGGGATGTCCGGAGGGGCGATTGCCGCGATCGTCTGTGCCTGTCTCATTCCCTTCATCGGCCTGTTAGCCGCCATTGCGATTCCCTCCTTCGTGAAAATCAGAGCCGTGAGCCAGCGGAATATCTGCATCAACAATATGAGGCTAATCGATAACGCCAAGGCGGAGGCGGCGCTGGACCACAATTACAATGACGGTGCAACGGTCCCGGAGCAGGAGGTTTCGGCGTGCTTGAAGAACGGGCTCTCCGGGCTGGTTTGCCCCAAGGGCGGCAGCTACACAATCGAGCCGCTTGGCCAGGAACCTGAGTGTTCGGCGCACGGATCGATGTCTGACGCCATGCAGGAAAGAGAGAGGCGCCGCTAAAAAAACCGTTGACAGTTTCGGCTTCATTGTCAACAATAAGACACAATGAAATTCGGGAAGACCAATCTTGCCGCGCACAGCCAGACGCCGTTTCGGATGCGGAACGTCGTCGTGGTTGTCAGTCTGGCCGTTAGCGGCCTGGCGGTGGGAGACCAGTCTTCCTGATTCACGACCCCAGATAAACAGGAAGCCCACCGCGGAAACGGTGGGCTTTTTTGTTAAGGAGACAAGCGATGAGAACGGGTGCGCAGTGCGTGATGGACGGGTTGAAAGATGCCGGCGTGGACACCATTTTCGGACTTCCGGGCGGAACGGTCCTGGACCTGTTCGACGCCATGGCCCGCTCGCCATTCCATTTCGTCCTGGTGCGCCACGAGCAGGGCGCGGCCCACATGGCCGACGGCTACGCCCGCGCCACGGGCCGCACCGGCGTGTGCCTGGTAACCTCCGGTCCCGGCGCCACGAACACCGTGACCGGGCTGGCCACCGCCAACATGGACGGCGTGCCCATGGTGTGCATCACCGGCCAGGTGCCCAGCCACATGATCGGCAACGACGCCTTCCAGGAGGCCGACACCTGCGGCATCACGCGGGCCGTGACCAAGCACAACTACCTCGTCCGCAACGTGGACGACATCCCCCGCATCATGGCCGAGGCCTTCAAGATCGCCCGCACCGGGCGGCCGGGGCCGGTGCTGGTGGACATCCCCAAGGACGTGCAGCGCGCCAAGACCGCCGCCACGTTCACCGGCGATCCCGACATCCGCAGCTACCGCCCCTCCGAAAAGGGGCACCCCAAGCAGATCACCCGCCTGGCCGAGGCCATCAACAAGGCCCGCAAGCCCGTGTTTCTCGCCGGCGGCGGCGTGATCTGGGGCGAGGCGGCGGCCGAACTGACCGCCCTGGCCCGCAAGGCCCAGGTGCCGGTGGCCACCACGCTCCTCGGCCTCGGCGCGTTTCCGGAAACCGATCCGCTGGCCCTCCGCATGGTGGGCATGCACGGCCTTGTGGCCGCCAACAAGGCCATCAGCAACTGCGACCTGCTCGTCTCGGTGGGCGCGCGGTTCGACGACCGGGTGACCGGCAAGATCGCCGAGTTCGCCCCGCACGCCAAAATCGGCCATATCGACATCGATCCCTCCGCCATCTCCAAGAGCGTGGAGACGCACA
>CAYZVY010000020.1:21474-30814 GCA_964481675.1 uncultured Verrucomicrobiota bacterium | reverse complement strand
CCCGTTTGCATTCTTGCCTTTCGCCGCGCAATCCACTAACGTGCCATTTTTCAAGGAGACTCTCATGAAAAAGACGAAGGTCGGCATCATCGGCTGCGGCAACATCTCCGGCATTTACTGCAAGACGCTCAAGAAGATGGCCAACACGGACCTGTGCGCCGTGGCGGACCTCATGCCCGAGCGGGCCGAGGGGCGCGCCGCCGAGTTCGGCATCGCCCGCGCCTGCACGGTGGACCAGCTCCTGGCCGACCCGGACATCAAGATCGTGGTCAACCTGACGATTCCCAAGGCGCACGCCGAGGTGGCGCTCCAGGTGCTCAAGGCCGGCAAGAGCGTCTACAACGAAAAGCCGCTCGCCGTGACCCGCGACCAGGCCAAGTCCATGCTCAAGCTGGCGGCGACCAAGAAGGTCCGCATCGGCTGCGCGCCCGACACCTTCCTCGGCGCCGGCATCCAGACCTGCCGCAAGCTGATCGACGACGGCTGGATCGGCAAGCCGGTGGCGGCCACGGCGTTCATGATGTGCCGTGGCCACGAGGGCTGGCACCCGGATCCCGACTTCTACTACCAGCCCGGCGGCGGCCCCATGTTCGACATGGGCCCCTATTACCTCACGGCGCTGATCAACCTGATCGGCCCCATCCGCCGCATCTCCGGCTCCGCGCGCGTCACCTACCCGGAGCGGCTGATCACAAGCCAGCCCAAGAGCGGCACGATCATCAAGGTCAACACGCCCACGCACATCGCGGGCGTCATGGACTTCGCCAACGGCGCCATCGGCACCATCGTGACCAGCTTCGACGTGGTGGCGCACACGCACTCCTGCATCGAGGTCTACGGCACCAACGGCTCGATCCTCGTGCCCGACCCCAACGGGTTCGGCGGCGAGGTGAAGATCCGCCGGTGGGGCGCTCCCGAGTGGACGCTCGCGCCGCACTCGCACGCGTATCCCGAGAACAGCCGCGGCCTCGGCGTGGCCGATATGGCCGCCGCCCTCCAGTCGGGCCGCGCCCACCGCGCGAGCGGCGAACTGGCCGCCCACGTGCTGGACGCCATGCAGGCGTTCCTGGACGCCTCGGAAGGCGGCAAGGCCATCACCCTCGGCACCACCTGCGCCCAGCCCGCCCCCATGCCCATGAACCTGCGGGACGGGGACGTGGAGGCGTAGTGATCAGTCATCAGTGATCAGTAATCAGTGATCGGTGATCAGTGATCAGTGACCAACGACGGGGCACGGCTGAAAAACCGAGCCATACCTGGGGAACACGGGCGGTTCAGAAGCAGATCTGACCAAATCACGACATGATCGTCATTTGGTCGAGCCTCAATCGGTCCCGAAACCCCGGGCGCATCGCCGCGGCCAGCGGCCGCAGCCACAGCAGACCTTCGGGCGCTTCATGGGCACCATCGCGCGCCGCCCGGGGCCGCTTCGGCCAGGGCGCGCGAGGGCTAGTCCGTTGCGGCGTTTCGATCAGCGTTCATGCGCGAACGGATTTCGAGGCTCAGCCGGCTGACGGCGATGGGACGTGGCCTTCCGGGCCCGGCCCATCCAGCCGGAAGCCGGATCAGCCCGAAAGCCGCCGCGCATGAACGCCGAAACGCCGCAACAGCGCCGGGCACCCCCAAGCCCACCGAACGCGCTTCCCAACGGAAAGGCAATCGGCTATCGTATCCCCTTCATGAAATCCGCCCGCCAGCCCGCCGTGCTGCTCCTGACCCCGCCCATGGTCCAGGTCAACTCGCCGTACCCCGCCACCCCCTGGCTCGCCGGCTTCCTCCGCTCCCGCGGCATCCCCTGCGCCCAGGAGGACCTTTCCCTGGCCCTCGCCCTCCGCCTCTTCTCGCGCGACGGCCTCCGCCAGGCCGAAGCCGCCCTCCGCGCCGCCAAGCCCTCCCGCGCCCCCGCCGTCCGCCACTTCCTCAAGCACGCCGCCGCCTGCCAGGCCCTCGTCGACCCCGTCATCCGCTTCCTCCAGGGCCGCAACGACCCCCTCGCCTTCCGCCTCGCCTCCCGCACCTGCCTGCCCGAAGGCCCCCGCTTCCTCCCGCTCGCCGCCTCGCCCGGCCCGCTCGACGCCTTCGGCCCGGCCGCCGTGCGCGACAAGGCCCGCTTCCTCGCCAGCCTCTTCCTCGACGACCTGGCCGACGCCCTCCGTGACGGCCTCGACCCCCGCTTCGGCTTCGCCCGCTACGCCGACCACCTCGCCCTGGCCTGTCCCTCTTTTGATCCTATCGCCGCCGCCCTCCAGGCCCCCGGCGGCTTCATCGACGGCCTGATCGACGAGCTGGCCACGGAGAGCCAGGCCCGGCACAGCCCCGCCTTCGTCGGCCTCACGGTCCCCTTCCCCGGCGCGCTCTACGCCGCCCTCCGCATCGCGCGCGTCCTCAAGGCGAAGAATCCCGCCATCCGGATCGCCCTCGGCGGCGGCTACGTGAACACGGAGCTGCGAGGCCTCTCGGACCCCCGGCTGTTCGACCTGGTCGACTTCGTCACGCTCGACGACGGCGAGCTGCCGCTGCTGCGGGCGCTGGCCCACGGCGGCGATCAGAAGCGGGACAGCACCCTTGTCCGCACCTTCGTCCGCCGAGGTGGCAAGGTTGTGTTCCTCAACGCCCCGGCCGGCGAAGCCGACCCGCCGCCCCTGGCCGGGCTCGTGCCGGCCTTCGACGGCCTCCCGCTGGACCGCTACATCGGGCTGGCGGAATCGGTCAACCCCATGCACCGGCTCTGGTCGGACGGCCTCTGGCTCAAACTGCCGGCCAGCCGCGGCTGCTACTGGCACCGCTGCCGGTTTTGCGACACGGGCCTGCCCTACATCGCCCGCTACGAGCCGACGCCGGCAGAGGCGCTGGCGGACAAGATGGACGCGATGATCGCCTCCACCGGCCACAGCGGCTTCCATTTCACCGACGAAGCGCTGGCGCCCGGCCTGCTCCGGAAGCTGAGCGAACTGCTGATTGCCCGGGGCACACAGGCGACCTGGTGGGGCAACATCCGCTTCGAAAAGGGCTTCACGCCGGAACTGGCCGGCCTGATGGCGGCGGCCGGATGCGTGGCGGTGACGGGCGGGATGGAATGCGCGGAGGACCGGCTGCTGGCGCTGATGCAGAAGGGAGTCGGGCTGAAGGAATCGGCAAAAGCCTGCGCGGCGCTGTCGGAGGCGGGTCTGCTGGTGCATGCCTATCTGATGTACGGCTTTCCCACGCAAACGCTGCAGGAGACGGTGGACGGGCTCGAGTTCGTGCGGCAGGCGTTCGAGGCGGGCATCCTCCACTCGGCCTACTGGCACCGGTTCGCGCTCACCACGCACAGCCCCATGGCAAAGGAGCCGGAGAAATTCGGCATCCGCCTGCTACCGCCGCCCGAGGGCGGCTTCGCCCTGAACGAAATTCCCTACGACGAACCGGGCGCGTCCGACCCGTTCGTCATCGGCGACGCGCTCCGCCGCGCCACCTATAATTACATGCACGGCGTGTGCCTGGACCGCCCGGCACGGGAGTGGTTCGGCAAGAAAGCGCCGAAGCCGCGGCTGCCCCTACAGGCCGTTTCTTCCTGGATTCGCAACACGAAGCGCGAAGCAAGGTAGGGCGAAGCCTCCGGCTGAGCCGTGAAGCGAATGGCCCGGCGGCGGCTCAATACGTCCCGCCATCCTTCACCGCCCTGAACATGGCCAGCATGTTCTCCAGGGGCACCTTGGCCTGCAGGTTGTGGATCGTGTTGAACACAAACCCGCCGCCGGGCATGAACACGGCCAGCCGCTTCTTCACATCCTCGTAGACCTCGTCGGGCGTGCCGAAGGGCAGGATGTGCTGGGTATCCGCGCCCGCGCCCCAGAAGGTCAGCTTCGCGCCGAACTCCCGCTTGATCTCCGCCATGCCCATGCCCGCGGCGCCGGTCTGCACCGGGTTCAGGCAGTCCAGCCCGCTCTTCACCAGCGAGGGCAGGAACTGGCGGTTCGCGCCGCACGTGTGCTTCCAGGTCTTCCACGGCGTGTGCGCATGGATCCAGCCGTTGATGGCCGTGTAATAGGGCAGGTAAAATTCGTCGAACATGTCGGGGCCGAACATCTCCGAGCGCTGCGTGCCGAAATCGTGGCCGTCGATGCCGAACACGTCGATCGTGTCTCCCAGCGCCTTCCAGACCCGCTCCAGCGTCTTCAGGTCCGCTTCCGCCTTCAGCTCGAACAGGCGCTTCACGTAGTCCGGGTCGGCCGCCATCAGGCACAGCCAGTCAGGCACGTTCCCCACTCCGGCCGGCCCGAAGTCGTGCCAGATGCCCAGCAGCAGGGCCTTGCCCGTGGGCCGCAGCGCCTGCGCCTTCGCGGCCAGGAAGTCCAGCTTGGCCTGCGGCATCAGGGCCTTGAACTGCTTTTCCATGTCCGCCAGGGGCGGCGGCTGGAAGTCGTCGTGCAGGGTCTGGTCGCCAGCCTTGTCGAAGTAATACCCGTTCTTCGGCATGTGGGCCACGATCTCGCCCTTCGGGTCGCCGGCGAAGCGCAGCACCAGCCCGCCCGCGCCGTCCGGCTCCGGCCGGAACAGGCCCGGCACCTGCACCGTGGTGCCCTCCCACATCGTCCAGGGCTTCCAGTCGCGCCGCGGCAGGCCATAAAACAGGGCGTCGGGCTCCACCGGCAGCACGTCGATGCCGAGCGCCTCGACCACGTCCATCTCCACCTCGCCCAGCATCTGGTAGGGCTCGTAGACCTTGACCGGCCGCGCGGGCAGCTTGAGCCCCTTGCGCAGCTGGTCCAGGGCCAGGGCCATGACGCCGCTCATGATCGTGCCGCCCATGTCCACCGGCACCCGGTCCGGCTTCCGGTGCTCGATCGCCGCCAACACCCGCTCGCGTGAGTTCATGATCCGCTCCTTGGGCTTCTAATCCGTTGGATCCCTTTATAGCGGAAAACGACCGATCCTGCCATAGGATCTTCATTTCGCTTGATGTGATAATATCAAATGCTATTATCGTTTGTCTCCCTTTTCCCCGGCGTCAGCGCGCTCTCGGGCAGTCGCGACCTGGCGAAAGGCGTCCTGACCGGCCTGCTTGAGCGCCAAGGAGAGAAAGCCAGATGCCGGTACCGGTTCACCCGTACATAGCAAGGCCGCAACGACATTGCCTCGCGCGCCACAACCCTCAGGCTACGCAGGGTGGCGAAACCCAGGCGCATCGCCGCGGCCAGCGGCCGCAGCCACAGAAGACCTTCGGGCCGGGCAAGGTCGGAAGGCCGATGGCTCGCCAAAGGGCGTTGACACTTGTTCCCGGCTCGGTGATAATGCCCCCCGAAATTGACGTTTCCGGTCAACCCGAACAGGAACCCGCCATGAACATGCTCGCCCGCCGCCTCGCCCTCCTTGCCACCGCCGCCGCCATCGCCGCCATCGCCGCCACCACCGGCTGCGGGCAGAAGAAACCCTCCAGCAACATCGGATCGGACTCCGACTCCGGCTCCGGCAGCCTCTCGTCCAAGGAGCTCGGCGACGCCGCCGCCAACATCAAAAAGACGCCGTTCGTCAACACGGACGTGGGCAACGCCATGCAGGCCATGAGCAAGGTCATGGCCCAGTCCGAAAACGTCACCATCACGCCCGTCGACTTCCGCGTGCTCCGCGAGATGCTGCCCGAGACCGCCGGCGCGCTGAAGCGCAAGAGCCGCGAGGGCCAGAAGGAGATGGGCATGAGCACCGCCACCGCCGAGTATGGCGACGAGTCCGGCAACGCCACCATCAATATCAAGATCAGCGACACCGGACAGATGCGCGCCATGATGGCCGGCGGCATGGCCGCCTCCCTGAGCCTGGACATGGACAAGGAAACCGAGGACGGGTATGACCGCAACATCACCTTCCAGGGCTTGCGCGCGCACGAGCGGAAAAGCGGCGACAACGTCGAACTGACCACCCTGGCGGGCGACCGGTTCATGGTGGAAATCAACGGCTACAACGTCAAGCCCGAGCAGCTGAAGGCGGTTCTGGAAAGCATTCCCCTGAAGAAGCTCGTGGCGATGAAGGACGACGGCATCGAAAAAAGTGAGCCCGCCAAGTAAAGCAGGAGAGATCCCCATGTCCACGACCATCCAGGATGTGCTCGATACCGTCCGCCGCCGCAACGCGGGCGAGACCGAATTCCTCCAGGCCGTCCACGAGGTGCTCGACACGCTCGGCCCCGTGGTGGAGCGCAATCCCGAATACCTCCACGCCGGCGTGCTCGACCGCGTCGTGGAGCCGGAGCGCCAGATCATCTTCCGCGTGCCCTGGCAGGACGACCAGGGCCGCACCCAGGTGAACCGCGGCTTCCGCTTCGAGTTCAACAGCGCCCTCGGCCCCTACAAGGGCGGCCTGCGCCTCCATCCCAGCGTCAACGCCAGCATCCTGAAGTTCCTCGGCTTCGAGCAGGTCTTCAAGAACGCCCTCACCACCCTCCCCATGGGCGGCGGCAAGGGCGGCTCCGACTTCGACCCCAAGGGCAAGAGCGACTCCGAGGTGATGCGCTTCTGCCAGTCGTTCATGACCGAGCTCTACCGCCACATCGGGGCCGACACCGACGTGCCCGCGGGCGACATCGGCGTGGGCGGCCGCGAAATCGGCTACCTCTTCGGCCAGTACAAGCGGATAAAAAACGAATTCACCGGCGTCCTGACCGGCAAGCGCCTCAACTGGGGCGGCTCCCTCATCCGGCCCGAAGCCACGGGCTACGGCTGCGTCTACTTCGCCGAGGAAATGCTGAAGAGCCGCGGCGACTCCTTCCAGGGCAAGCTCTGCAGCGTCTCGGGCTCCGGCAACGTGGCCCAGTACACGGTCGAGAAGCTGAACGAGCTCGGCGCCAAGGTCGTGACGCTCTCCGACTCCAACGGCACCATCGTGGACGCGAAGGGCATCGACGCCGAGAAGCTCGACTTCGTGATGGACCTCAAGAACGTCCGCCGCGGCCGCATCAAGGAATACGCCGACAAGTTCAAGGTGCCGTACCATCCCGGCGCCACGCCCTGGACGGTCACCCGCTGCGACTGCGCCTTCCCCAGCGCCACCCAGAACGAGATCGCCGACGCCGATGCCAAGACCCTCGTCAAGAACGGCTGCATCCTGGTGAGCGAAGGCGCGAACATGCCCAGCACGCCCGGCGCGGTCGAAGTTTTCCTGGCCGCCAAAACCCTCTACGGGCCGGCCAAGGCCGCCAACGCCGGCGGCGTGGCCACCTCCGGGCTGGAGATGTCGCAGAACTCCATCCGCCTGCAGTGGACCCGCGAGGAGGTCGACCGCCGCCTCCACGACATCATGATCAGCATCCACAAGCAGTGCTTTGAAACGGCGGAATCCTACGGCCGCCCCGGCAACCTCCTCATGGGCGCCAACATCGCCGCCTTCACCAAGGTCGGCGACGCCATGCTCGACCAGGGCGTGGTGTAACTCCCCTATGAAGCTCATCATCCAGATCCCCTGCCTGAACGAGGAGTCCAGCATCGGCCAGGTGCTCGACGAGCTGCCGAAGAGCATCCCGGGCGTCGACGTCATCGAGACCCTGATCATCGACGACGGCTCCACGGACCGCACCTGCGCCGTGGCGCGCGAGCACGGCGCCACCCACGTGGTGAAGCTGATGCGCAACCGCGGCCTCGCCTACTCGTTCCGCACGGGCCTGGAAGCCTGCCTCCTGCACGGGGCGGACCTGATCGTCAACACGGACGGCGACAACCAGTACCGGGGCTCGGATATTCCCCGCCTCGTGGAGCCGCTGGTCCTGAAGCAGGCCGACTGCGTGATCGGCGTGCGCAACGTCAGCGAGATCCGCCATTTCTCCGCCCAGAAGAAGCTGCTCCAGCACCTGGGAAGCTGGACCGTGCGCAAGCTGTCCGGCACGGAGATCATCGACGCGACCAGCGGCTTCCGCGCCTTCACGCGCCAGGCGGCCGCCGGGCTCGACCTCGTGACCGACTACACCTACACGCTGGAGTCGCTGATCGCGCTGGGCAAGGACAAGGCCGTCTTCGCGCAGATCCCCATCGAGACCAACCACAAGGTGCGCGAGTCGCGTCTCATCAAGTCGATCCGCAAGTACGTCCTCCAGTGCGGGGCCGACATCATCCGCATCTACATGCGCTACGAGGCCTTCAAGACCTTCGCCTCCCTCGGCGGCTTCACCATCCTGCTGGGCGCCTGCTGCGGCCTCTACTACACGGCGGACCGCCTGCTCTTCAACGGCCGCAGCAACCTGATGCTGGCCTTCTTCTCCCTGCTGTCGCTATCGGGCCTGCTCTTCATCATGCTGGGCTTCCTGGGCGACAGCATCGCCGCCAACCGCCGCCTGCTCAGCAAGATCAACCGGCACATCCGGCTCAACGGCGGCGACGGATCCCGTCCCCTGTAAACCCGGGAAATCGAGGCGCCCATGCTGACGGCCGTTGTCATTTCGTTCAACCGCCGGGAGTGCCTGCGCCGCTGCCTCGACGGCTTTTACGCCCAGCGCGGCGGCGTGCCATTCGAGATCGTCGTCATCGACCAGGGCTCCACCGACGGCAGCCTCGACCTCGTCCGCTCCGACCAGGCCCGCCATCCGGAACTCCGGCTCGACGTCCTCCCCGACCCGTCCCTGAACGCCAAGCGCAACCGCGGCCTGGAGCTGGCGCGGTACGACCGGGTGGCGTTCATCGACGACGACGCCGTGCCAGACCCCGACTGGATCGCCGCCCTTGCCCGCGCCTTCGCTGCGCCCGGCCGCGCCATCGTGACGGGCTCCGTGCTGCCGCTGACCCCCGGCTACCGCCGCACCGTGCGCGACGATCCCCGGCCGCGCCTCTGGCAAAACCGGTTCCTCGATAAGCTGGTGATCTGGCGCTGCGGCTGCGGCACCAACATGGCGGTCAGCCGCGCCTGCGTGGAGAAAATAGGGACATTCGACCCGGCCGTCGGGACCGGCACAGCCATGGGCGGCTGCGGCGACGAGGTGGACTATTTCCTGCGCGCGCTGGACGCGGGGCTGGCGATCCAGTACGACCCGGCCGTGCGGGTGCACCATCACCAGTCGGCGGATCCCGCCGTGCTCGAGCGCCGGATGTGGAATTATTACTACGGCATCGCGGTGCTGATGCGCCGCAAGTATGCGCGTCATCCCGTGGCCCGGCCCATGATGGCCCTGCGCCTCGGCCACGCCGCCTGCCTGCTGGCCGCCCACGCGCTGCTGTTCCGCCGTGACCTGGTCCGTGGCGACCTCTGCGCCATCCGCGGGACCGTCAAAGGGTGGTTCGGCGCTCAACCTGCCTCTGTCGTGGCACGGGTCTCCTGACCCGTGCGACAAGCCTGTCCCGAACCTCGCGCCTCGCACGGGTCAGGAGACCCGTGCCACGAC
>CAYZVY010000020.1:11255-21374 GCA_964481675.1 uncultured Verrucomicrobiota bacterium | reverse complement strand
ACAAGCCTGTCCCGAACCTCGCGCCTCGCACGGGTCAGGAGACCCGTGCCACGACAAGCGCCGGGATCAGGCAGGCCACCCATGACATTGCCCAAGCCCTGCCCGCCCGGAGTGGCACGGGTCTCCTGACCCGTGCGACAAGCCTGTCCCGAACCTCGCGCCTCGCACGGGTCAGGAGACCCGTGCCACGACTGGCGCCGGGATCCGGACTGACCCCTGACCCCTAATCCCTAACCCCTTCTTCTCCTCAAAACGCCGGTCGGGGGGGCTGATCGGCCGGGCAACGGCCTTTCACGTCGTCATAGAAATGCGCGATCGCGGTATACGTCCAGGGGATAACCCACAGCAGGCCAATGCCGCAGGTCAGCAGCGCCAGCAGGAACCACCCCAGGAACCGGAACCCCAGGCAGAACAGCTTCCACTTCCGCCCGTCCATCATGGCCATGCTGCGGTCCATCGCCTCCGCGGGATCCATTTCCGGGTAGTCCGCCAGGATGAACCAGGTCATGGAATAGGAATAGGACTTGATGATGCCGGGAACAAACAGCAGCAGCATCCACAATAACGTGAAAACCGTGATCAGCAGAAACGCAAGAAAGTATCGGCCGAAATTCCTGAATCCCGTAAAGGCCAGCCCCAGGTCCGCCGGTTCATGCCGGGCGTAGGAGAGGAAAAACCGCCTCTGCCCGTATTCCATGGCGCCCGTCACCACCAGGATGGCGATGGCCCCCAGGCAGGGAATCTGCGCGATCGCCTGCGGGACCAGGCTCAGCAGCACCACCACGCCGATCGCCAGACCCCACTTGCCGCTCAACGACTCCAGGGCCATCCGCATCAGAACCGCGTTGGGCGTATCGCCCGTTCCCCCGGGAGGGCCGCCAGCCTGGCTGACAGGCGAATCAAACAATCCGGGCTCATTCCCCGCCCGACTCCAGGTGGCCATCGACTCATTCCAGACCAGGTCGTCCGGCAGAATGGTTCCATCCTGAATCCGCGCGCGAAAGGTCGCCTCGTCCACCGGACCCGTTTTCTGATCGCCCTTGGCATACCACCAGTTCATAAGCCCCTCCTGCGTATTCCGGTATCATTTCTCTTTAAGATAGCCGTAACAAGAAAAATCGGATACCCCGGCGATAACACGGAAGACAGTCGACACTGCAACCGGTTTTCCGTATCTTGGCAGAGCTGTTCAAATGAAGGGAAGACCGCATTCATGTCCGCCATCTCCTACAGGGCCGAAGTCGATGGCCTCCGGGCTCTCGCGGTCGTCGGCGTCCTCTTGTACCACGCCGGGCTGGGCTGTCCGGGCGGCTATGTCGGTGTCGACGTTTTCTTTGTCATTTCGGGTTACCTGATCACCAGCCTGATTCTCAGGGACCTCGAAGCGGGACCGTTTTCCATGCCGCATTTCTGGATGCGCCGCATCCGCCGGATCATGCCCGCCCTTGCGGCCATGGTGTGCGTGACCCTCCTGGCCGGAAGCCTGCTACTGGAACCCGATGCGTTCGCCCGCCTGGCCCGGGAGGCGGTCGCCCAGTCGCTCGGCCTGTCAAACGTGCACTTCCTCCGCGACATCGGCTATTTCGCCGAAAATGCGGAAGTCAAACCCCTCCTGCACACGTGGTCGCTGGCGGTGGAGGAGCAGTTCTACCTTGTCTTCCCTCTCATTCTCGTGCCGATCGTCCTGTTCCTGAAAAACCGCACATTCTACGTGCTGTCGGGCATCCTGCTCGCCTCGTTCGCCCTGAGCCTTTACGGCATGCGCCACCGCCCGGACGCCGCGTTTTACCTGCTGCCCGCCCGGGCCTGGGAGCTGATGGCGGGCGCGGTGATCGCCGTTTCGCAGGAGCGCTTTTCCATCCGCGGCCGTTGGGCGGAAGGGTTATCCGGCGCCGGGCTCACCCTGATCCTGGCTGCCATGTTCGCCTTCACCGGCTCAACCCCCTTTCCGGGAGCCGCCGCGCTCCTCCCCGTCGCGGGAACCGCCCTCATCCTCGCGGGATGCAAGGACTCGCCCACGCTCGTGAGCCGCTTCTTTTCCCTCAAGCCGATCGTGTTCATCGGCCTGATCTCCTATTCCCTCTATCTCTGGCACTGGCCGCTGCTCGTCTTCGCCCGCCTCACGCTCATCCACGTCACGCCCCTGGTGAAAACAGCCGCGCTGGGACTGTCCTTTATTCTCGCGGCGCTGTCCTGGAAATACATCGAATTGCCGTTCCGCAACCGCTCGCTGCTGAAATCCCGCCCCGCCGTTTTCGCCTTCGCGCTGGCGGCGACGCTGGTGATGGGCTTGTCCGGCCTCTGGATAGTCAGGTCCGACGGCTTCCCGGCCCGCCTCACCAGAACCCAACAACTGATGGCGGAGGACATCGCCTGGAACGGATCGGCGCTCAAAAGCAAAAAACACGGCGTTCCGATGGGTGCCGCCAAGCAGGCGGCGGACGGACAAGCCCGTTACGACTTTGCGTTCCTGGGCGACAGCCACGGCCTCGTGATTTCCGAGCTTGTGCAATCGCTGGCGAGCCGCCACAACCTGAGCGGCCTCGCCTTTCTCCGGAAAGGAACGCCGCCCGTCACGGGGCTCTGCACGGCCCGAAGCGAGCCGGCCGATTTCGAGAAAATCAAGCGGGACAGCGAAAAGATGATCGCCGACATTCTGTCCCTAAACATTAAACACGTCATTTTGGTCGGGCGCTGGTCCGCCATGTGCGAAGGATTGAATGCCTCCGAACAGGCCGATGCGCCCCGGGCCGATCCCCACGGCCCCATGGTCGTGGAAAAACCCGGAGCCGCCGTCACGCCCGACCAGTCGGCCCGGGCGCTCCGGCGCCAACTCGGGAACATGGTGAACCGGTTTGAAAAATCGGGGATCACGGTGTGGATCCTGAAACAGGTTCCCGAAGCGGACCGCGGCCAGATCGCCCGCCACGTCTACCTCTCCAAACGATTTCCGCTCATCAATGTCCTGGACTCCTCCTCCTCCACCCTGGCGGAACACCGCGCCCGTCAAGCCCGCGCCAATGCGGCCTTGGATTCCGTGGCCGCGGATCGGATCCAGGTGATCGATCCCGCTCCCTATTTCTTTCCGGAGGGCCGGCCTCTGGCGCTCTACGCGGAGCGCGCCTATTATCGGGACGAGCACCACCTGACCCGCTATGGGGCGGAGACCTTTCTGACGCCCGTCTTCGACGGCATTTTCAGCCGCATCGCGCTGGCCGCGCCCGGCAGCTGAACCCCCGTCAGCTTGCGCGGCCGGCCGCCTCGCCCCGGTCCAGCGCCCGCTCCAGCCGAAGCCGCATCGCGCGATCGGCCGCCGGCGCCAGGACGCACCGCTTGATCCGCCGCAGCAGCCGGTTCACCCAAAGCGGCTTCCCGCGAATGCCGCGGCGGGCGGCCAGGCTGGCCGTGGAAAAGGCCGACCCTTCCAGCAGCCTCTCCATATACCCGACTTCGACCCGCGCGGCCGGGATGTGATGGCGCAGCCGCAGGCGCGGCGTGAGCAGCGCCTTGTACCCCCTATCAAGCGCCGTCAGCGCCATGTCTGTGTCGCCCGATCCGGTCAGGGTGTCGCCCTTGCGATCCATGTCCATCCGCTGCGCGTCGCCCTCCGTCGCGGCGGCATAGCGGGCCGCGGCGTCCGCCCGGATGCAGAACCCCGCCCCGCAAGGCAGGCCGCCCCAGGGATCCCCCAGCCCCGCCTCGCGCTCGCGCGTCACCCCGGGCCGCACCGCCAGCCAGCCGAGATACGGCCCGGCCCAGGACGGCGGCGGCTCTTCGAAAATCCCGTCGATCCGCCCGCCGGCCACCCCGACGTGCGGCCTCGCCCCGAACACCGCCAGCGCCTGCTCGATGAAATCGGGATCCGGCACGTTATCGTCGTCAAAAAAGACCAGCACATCGCCCCGGCTCTCCCGGATGCCGCGCAACCGCGCGGGGGTCAGGCCCTCCCGCTCCTCGCGCACCAGGCGGACCTGTGCCGGGAAACCGTCCGCCGCCACCGGCGGCACGGAGCCATTATCCACCAGCAGCAGTTCCCAGTCCGCGGGCGCGGCCGTCTGGGCCGCCAGCGCCCGCGCCAGTTCGGCCAGCCACTCGCACCGCGGGTTCCGCGTGCAGATGATGACGCTGGCCTTCATGCCGGGACGCCCCCGCCGGCGCGGAAGCGGCGGGTCGCCCGCCAGGCCTCGATGCGGCGCAGCCAGTAGCGGGGCCCCTTGAAGCCGAGCCGCCGCACTGCCTGCTCCAGCGCCTGCTGCAACGGGGCGACCCCATCGCCTTCGCCCGACGCCTGCAGCGCTTCGGCCAGCGGAACCCGGATCCGCGCGGCCGCGCCGGCTCCGCTGCCGCCGCCCAGGATGGCGTGATTCACGCCGGCGGCGAAGGCCCGGGCCCAGGCGGACGGGTCGCCCCCGCCCTTGACGCGGCAGGCCAGCACCTCCGGCAGCGCGCTCGGCACGCCGGCGGCGGCCAGCCCCGCCACAAAGAACACCTGCCGGTTGCGAAGCCGCTTCCACTCCCCGTCGGCCAGCACCGGCTGACGCTCCGGCGGCAGCTCCAGCCGCGCGTCCGGTGTCCGGCAGCGCTCCAGCAGGTCCAGCGACGTCTGCAGCACGGGAACGGGGTTGCGGCTGTGGGAGCCCCCGCTCTGCCGGTACCGCGCCAGCGCCTCCGGCACGGCTGCCACACGCAGCCCGGCCCGCACCAAACGCACGGAAAAATCCCAATCCTCGGCGCCGGACATGCCCGCCGGGGCCAGACCGCCGATCCGGCCGGCCTGCTCCACCCGCACCATCACGCCCGCCACGCCGCCGAGGGGATTGCCCTCCAGCACGCCGGGCCAGCCGGGAAGCCGCCCCTGCCCCAGCCGCCTCAGCGCCCGGGTGGCGCTCTCATCCACCATCCACACGTCGGCCGCCGCGGCCGCCGCCCCGGGGTCGCGCGCCAGCGCCGCGAGGCAGCGCGCCGCCATCCGCGGCTCCAGCAGGTCGTCCGCGTCGAGGGTGATGTAAAATTCGCCGGTCGCCCGCTCCAGGGCCGCGCGCCGCGCGCCCGCCTGACCCAGCCGCGGCGTTCCGATCAGCGTGACCTGGCCCGGCCGCCGCCGCTCCCACTCCGCGGCCACCGCAGGAGTGCGGTCGGTGGACCCGTCGTCCGCCACAACCGCTTCCATATCGGGATGAGTCTGGGCGAAAACCGACTCCAGCGCGCCGCCCAGCCAGTGGCCGTGCTGGTAGCAGGCGATCAGGACGGAGACGCGGCCGCGGATCATGATGCCCCCTTCCGCCGCCGCTGTTCCCGGAACAGGCGGATCCGGAACCAGGCCCGCAGGATCTTCACGACGGCCGTCATGAAGGCCAGCTTCAGCCCGCCGATCACGCCCCCGGCCAGCGGATGGAACAGCGACGCCGCGATCGTGCGGAGCCGGGGCCAGTCGTAGCGCAGGTCGATGGCCAGCCGCCGGAACGAGGGGTCCCGCCCGCCATAGGCCGCCCGGATCGTGCGGTCCAGCCGGGCGCACAGGGACCCCCACCCGCGCCGGGTGGGATGGCTGACCACCGCGCCGGGCTCGTAGACCACGGGCCAGCCGGCCTCGGCGGCGCGGCGGCAGAAATCGACATCCTCGCCGTAGTACGGGATCCGCTCGTCGAAGCCGCAGACGGAATCCGCCACCGCGCGGGTGACGAACACGTTGGCCGTGGCGCCGAAGCCCCAGCGCTCCACGAACAGCTTCTGGTCGAAGGCATAGGCCATATCGAACAATTCCAGGGCCGACGGGTGATTCGCCGACAACGGCAACACCTCGATATGGCCGGCCACCAGCCCCCCCTTCGGAAACTCCGCGAGGCGGTGCAGGCCCGCTTCCAGCCAGTCCGGTCGGGGAATGCAATCGGCGTCGATGAACGCGACCGCGTCGCCCCGGCTCATGGCCAGCCCGAAATTGCGGGCGGCCGAGGCGCCGGGCGTCTCCTCCACCACCACAACGGCGAACGGGAACGCGGCGGCGGTCGCCGCGGGATCGTCCTCCGAGCCGTTGTCCACCACCACGGTCTCGAAATCCTCGGGCGCCAGCGTCTGCCGGGCCATCCCCTCGAGGCAGAGGCGCAGGCGCTCCGCGTCGTTCTTCACAGGAATCACCACCGTGACCCGGATGGCGCTCACGGGCGCCTCCCCGGCGCCAGGGCCGATTGTACCCAATTAAGGAACAGTCGCGAAAAGGGATAATGCCGCGTCAGGAACTCCACGACGCGCGTGCCGCCGCCCGCGACGGCGCGGGCGAAGGCGGGGTCGTCCAGCAGCCGCGCCGCGGAGGCGGCGAACGCGGCGCGCGTGTCCGGGCGGAGGGCGGCTTCGGCCGGGCCGGGGGTCGTCGGCGCCAGGCAGCCGGTCACGCCGTCCAGGATCACCCGCCCCAGCCCGCCGGCGCCGGTGCAGACGACGGGCAGGCCGGCCCGCTGCGCCTCCATGACCACCAGCGGGTAAAATCCCTCCGTGCGCGAGGCGAAGGCGAACAGGTCGGCCGAGGCGAACACCGGGGCCAGCGAGGGCACGGGCCCGAGATCGCGGACGCGGTCGGCCAGGCGAATCCGCCCGCCGCCGGGCAGGACCGCCTCGCGCCGCAGCACGGCCCCCACCTCGCGCCGGTACGACTCCTCCTCCCAGCGGCCGGCCAGCAGCAGCCAGGCGTCGCGGCCGCCGGCCAGAAGATCCTCGAGGACGCCCGCCAGGAACTCGATCTGCTTGTTCCGGTCCAGCCGCCCCGCATAGGCCAGCACGCCCGCCCCCTTCGGAATCCCCAGCGCGTCCCGGAGCCCGGCGCCGCCCCCCGGTTCCTCCGCGAACGGAAACAGGGGCGCGACAAGACCGGCGGTGACATCTCCGTAAAAGGAACGGAACCGGGCCGTAAAATCATAGTCGAGGCAGGCCGCGGCCAGGCGGCCGGCGTAGGGGCGCAGGAAGGCCAGGTAGCGGTCGTACTCCTCGTGCATGACCGCCGCGACCCGGGGCGGCTTCATGAGCCCGAACCGCTCGACCGTGCGGGAGAAAATAAACGGGTCGTGGATGTCGGTCGAGACGAACAGGTCGTGCCGCCGCGGCGCCAGCTCCAGCGCCAGCGTGCGCCACGACAGCAGCCGGCGGCTGACGCGCCTGATCCGCTTCACCCGGGGGCAGCGGTCGCGGATCTCGGCGACGACGTCCGCATCCAGCCCGTCTTCGAAATAATACACGTCGGCCGAGGCGCCGGCCGCCTGCAGCGCGGAAAGCTGCTCGATCATGACCCGGGCGGAGCCGCCGCGCCTCAGGTTGCGGCGGAAGAAGCCGATCCGGCGGCCGGCCAGGTCGGGAAGCGGGCCGGCCGGCTCGTCCGGCCGCCAGCCGCACAGCGGCAGGACCGTGTCCGCCAGGTGCCGCCGCAGGGGTTCCGGCAGCGCGGCCAGGGCGGCGGCCGCGGCGCCCGGCGCCGGATCAGGGGAGATCATGGTTCACCCACTGTTTCCAGAATCGCCACACGCGGCCGATCACGGGATGGGCGCGAAGGCGGCGCAGGTGAAGATCCGCCTCCAGGGCGGCCGTGCCGTCCGGCACGGGCGCGGCCAGGCCGGCCGACAGCCGATCGATCGCGGCGTGCTCCCGGAACGGATCGGCGGCCTCCGTCAGGCCGAGTCGCACCGCCTCGCGATGGCGGGGCAGCACCGGGGCCCCGTCGGAAAACCAGCCGAACGTGCAGGGCGCCTCCCTGGAATACCGCTCCTCCTGGCGGGCCAGCGCCTCGCGATACCGGTCGGCCAGCGCGAGAACGGACGGGGGCGTCAGCCCGGAGGCTTCATGGCGCGACAGGGCGTCGGAGGCCAGCCCGCTGAAATGGAACAGGGCCAGCGGCACGGACTCGTCCAGCCAGATGGAGCCGTCCGCATGCTCGTCGAACCGGTGCTCGTGCAAATTCCAGTGGCCCACGTTGACGCCCGGATAGCGAAGCGGCCGGACGCCATCGCAGAGCGACACCGCCAGGTCGAGCCACTTCTGGTCCACGAACTGGCCCTTCCTGAAATCCTGAACGCAGTCCCGGGCGAGCCGCTCCTGGAACCAGCGCAGGAACCGGCGCCCCTCGGGTCGGTTGGCGACGGCCAGGAAGCCCGCGTTGTACGAGCCGGTGTGGAGAAACAGCTCGAACCGCGGCGCGGGCGCGGGCGTATGCAGGTGCGGGGTCAGCCACACGTCGGCATCGCGCCAGGCGGCCTCGATCAGATCCAGGAACGGGGCCAGGACCAGCATATCGGTGTCGAGGTAGACGGCGCCGCGCGTGTCGGGCCGGTCCAGGGCCGCGGCCAGCGCATAGGGCTTGAGCGCACAGCACAGCTCGAACAGGGGATACTGGAAAAAGAAGCGGAGGCCGCCCGGCAGCGCCAGCGCTCCCGCGGGGACCACCTCCCAGCCGCAGGCGCGGTCCGCGGGCTCCACGCCGCTCTCCACCAGCACGAGCAGGCGCGGCACCCCGGGGTGCGCGGCCTCCAGGCTGGACGCGAGCACGGCGGCCCCGGCAAGGCGCGAGCGGGTGCAGGTAGTGACGAAGCGGACGCCGCTCATGGCCATTCTCCGCTGGGAACGACCCAGCCTTTCCGGCCCTTGGGAAGCAAGCACGCGCGGGCCAGGTCCACCGCGCACGCCGGCCACCAGAACCGGCCGCCGCGCAGCATGGAGCCGGCCCAGAACATGCCCAGCTCCATCGAGGCGTGCCACTTCTGCGTATCGGTCAGGGAATTCCACTTCCACCCCGCCTGCCGCAGGCGCTGCAGCACGCTCCAGCAGCGGAACCGGAGCTGCGGGCCGTCCAGCAGCTCCTCCCGGGGCCAGGTCGCCCGGGGCCAGGTGCGGTGGAGCATGAGAAAATCATCGCGGTGCTTGCGCACGTAATAGTCCCAGGAGCGGTTGAGCCGGTAGCGATAGCGGGCGTTGCGCACGCACAGGGTGGCGTAGCCCAGCTGCAGGTAATGGGCCGCCCACTTCTGGTCCTCGCAGCGCTCGGGGGGGAACGGGAAGGCCTGCCACAGCTCGCGGCGGATCACGGAGCAGGAATTGCTCAGCCCCAGGTTGCAGCAGGCCTCGAATTTGCGGAGGGTGATGCGGTCGGGTGCTTCCGGGCCGGGGGCGGCCTCCGCGCGGGGGTCGTCGAACACCGGGCATCCGTAAACGCCGGCCACCATTTCATCGGCCTCTTTCAGCGTCCGCACCAGGCGCTCCAGGACGGACGGCTCGAGCAGCAGGCTGTGCGCCGAGAGCGAGCACAGGTAGCGGCCGGAGGCCGCGGCATAGCCGTGGTTCAGCGAGCCGCCGTACGTAAAGGCGCCGGCGGCCACGGCCAGCACGCGGGCGCCGCCCGCCCGGGCCGCCTCCGCCGTTCCATCGGTGGAGCCGCTGTCCACCACCAGCCACTCGGCCCCCTTCAGCGTCTGCCGGTCCAGGCACGCCAGGCAGTCCCGGAGCATGTCCCGGCAATTGAAGGTGCGGATGACGATGGAGAGCTCGCTCATACGGGCAGCCACGACAGGAATTTCATTTTCCAATACAGGATCCGGGCCTGCCGGGGCACCCGGGCCAGGTCCGGCGATCGCTTGAGGGCCGGCGTGGGGAACGCGAAGTCCACCGGCGCCTCCAGCAGCCGGGCGAGGCGGCGGAGGCCGGAGCCGCCCACCGCCTGGTCGTAATGCAGGAACAGCCACTTCCCTTGCCGCCGGTGCTCGCGCACGATGCGGTCATACATCTGGATCCAGACCTGCCACATGTAGGCCGGGGTCAGCGGCACCTGTTTCAGGTAATCGCGCGCGCCCGCGTCCGTGAGCATGCTGGTCACCGTGCGGCCCGGCTGGCGGAAGACGCAGACGAAGACCACGTCGCGGCCCTCGAGAAACGGCCGCCAGGCGGGCAGCGTGTAGCTGAAGCGGGGATCCTTGTAGCAGAAGGGGGCGCGGCCGGCGGCGGCGGCCATGCGGCCGGCGAGTTCGGGGCGGCCCGGCACGTCCACCTCCGGCGGCAGGCAGGCCAGCCAGTGCTGGTCCGTCCCCAGCGGGGGATGGGGCAGGCGCCAGGCCGTCACCGGCTTCCCGGCCAGCCCCGCCACCACGG
>CAYZVY010000020.1:0-11155 GCA_964481675.1 uncultured Verrucomicrobiota bacterium | reverse complement strand
GGATGGGGCAGGCGCCAGGCCGTCACCGGCTTCCCGGCCAGCCCCGCCACCACGGAGCGGAGCAGGTCCTCGTTGATGCCGTTGATTTCGGCCGACTCGAAATAGCCCAGCGGGTTGCTGGGCGTGCCCTCCTTGAGCCCCTCGCCCATGGCATAGCCGGCGTGGCGCAGGCTGCCGGCAGCCATGCTGGTGCCGCTGCGGCCCGAGCCGAGAATCAGGCAATTCTTCATAAATCCCAGTTCTCCCCCGCCGCCTCCGCGGGAGCCACCTCCCGCCAGCTGTCGCGGAGCGTGACCAGAAAGCGCGGGTTGAAGTCGCCCCGGTCGCCGATGCGGAAGGGAACGGCGCTCATCCACCGGACAAAGGGGTGGAGCGACGCCTTTTCCTGGAGCAGCAGCTTGAAGGTGTAGGCGCCCGGCAGCAGAGGCACGGCGGGGAGGCGCGCCTCCACCACCTTCCGCCCGGGCGTGCCCGAAATCACGAACGTCGAGGCGGTCGAATCGATCGACGCGATGTTGCCCGCGACCGGGCTTTCGACCCGCGCGGTGAGGCGCAGCTCCTCGACGGGCTCGTGCACGTCGATGCCGAAGCGGACCACCATGTCGTCGTTGGTGCGCACCCAGCCGTCGGGATGGGAGACCAGGCGGGCGAAGCCGAGGGTGGCCCGGGGATCGAACACGATCGGCCCGATCTTGCGGCCGCCGCCGCGGCCGTCGTTGCTGAGCACGTCCTGGTACATGGCGATGCCCTCGTCCACGCCGCCGTCGAAGACGATCTTGCCGTGGGAGAAGACGATCACGCGGGTGCAGATGAAGTTGAGCTGGTCCATCGAGTGGGTGACGAAGATGGGGGTGCATCCGCCCGCGATCTTCTGCCGCATGTGGTTCAGGCACTTGAACCGGAACGCCACGTCGCCGACGGCCAGCACCTCGTCGAGCAGCAGGATGTCGGGGTTGAGATGGGCGGCGACGGAGTAGCCCAGCCGCACGTTCATGCCCGAGCTGTAGAACTGGACGGGCATGTCGAGGAATTCCTCGATCCCCGAGAATGCCACGATCTCGTCGAACTTGGACTCGACCTCCTTCCGGCTCATGCCGCGGATCGCGCCGGAGATGTAGATGTTCTCCCGGCCGCTCAGCTTGGGGTGGAACCCGGCGCCGACCTGGATGAGGCCGCCGACCGTGCCGCGCAGCCGCACCTGCCCCCGGTCCGGGGGAATGATGCCGTTCAGCACCCGCAGCATGGTGGATTTGCCGGAGCCGTTGGGCCCGATCAGCCCCAGGCATTCGCCGCGGCGCAGCTCGAACGAGATGTCGTCGAGCGCCCAGAACTCGTCCTTGCGGAGGGTCGCGGACCGGGGCGGACGGCGGCAGACCGAGCGGGCAATGTCCGCGCCGGCATACAACATGGAGCGCTTGAGCGACCGGCAGAACTTCTTGCCGACGCCCTCCGCCTTGACGAGCAACTCCCCCGCCATAATCAGAACCTTTCCGCGATGCGCGGCATGGCCAGCCGCAGGAATCGCCACCCGACCAGGAACACCAGCACCGAAAAGACCGACATGATCCCGTAGTAGTCCCCGTGCGTCATCGAGCCGGTCGCCAGCAATTCCTGGCTGCCCTGGATGATCGCGCTGACCGGGTTCAGGATGCTCAGCAGGATATAGGGCCACTTTTCGATGGCCGGGAACATGACGCCGGGGGTCACGAACACGCCGAACTGGAGCGCCATCGGCACGACGGGCCCGACATCCCCGGCCACGGTCATCAGGACGGCGAAGATCATGCCCAGCCCGACGGCCAGCAGCAGGAGCGGGAGCAGCGAAAAGGGCGCGACCAGGACGGTCCAGGGAATGTCCCAGCGCTCGGCATCGCGCCGGATGTAATACCAGGCCACGACCGTGGCGAAGACCCCGAGCCTGAGGATGAACGAGAAGATGCACTTGCCGATCGAGGCAAAGACCAGGCATTCCTTGGGGAAATTAATCCGCGCCACCATGTTGCCGCCCTCCTGCAGGGCGTTCATGGACGACTGGAACGACGTGGAGAACAGCTGCCAGGCGGACATGCCCCACATGGCATAGGCCACATACGGGATGGCGGTCTGGAACTTGGGCAGCACGTTGCGGCGGAGCAGCACGAAGGCGGCCACGGCCACCAGGGTCGGAAAGACAGCCCAGAAATAGCCCAGCCACGTCTGCCGGAACTGGCCGGCCCACTGCCGCATGAACAGGCGCCAGATCAGGTCGCGCGAGCGGACCACGTCGCGCAGCATCTGGCCCCAGACATGCCAGCCCGAGCGGTAGATGGCATCGGCGGTGTAGACGGTCTCCCGCATGACGCCATCCCCGGCCAAAATGGGCTCCTGTTCGTCGGTCTCCATCGGATTCCTTCCTGACATTCCCGCTTCCTACACGTCCCACGCCGGATGCATCGCGAACAGCAGCCGTTCGCTCCGCCGCACCTCGGCCTTCAGCGACGGCGTGTAATACTGTTCCCATTTTTATCGGCCGGCCGGGCGCTCCCGGGCGGGAGAATCCGGCCCTCCTTCAGGATGAAGGCGATCTCGCCGGCCGGGTACCCCTGCTCCAGCAGAAAATCGTGCAGCTGGCGATTGAGGTCATCCTGGAAAATCGGGCGGAAGCGGGGGTGCAGGTCCTGCCGGAAGCGCTCCTCGCGCAGATACGCCTCGCCGATCCCGGGAGCCGGCGGGCGGATGAAATAAAACTTCACGACCTTGCCCGTGTAATAGCCCGGCCGCTCGTCCGGCGAGCCCGGGCCGCCGCCCGCCCGGCGCGGCCGGTTGCTCAGCCGGACATAATCCTCGAACGACAGGTCGGGAAAGGCCGGACAGTCGGCTTTCATCCGGTCCCTCTGGGCCGGGGGCGGCGGATTCTGGATCCACCACTTGAACTCGAAGTTGGACACATACCAGTCATACGGATTACGCAGCACGCCCAGGACCGGCTTGTCGCGGTGTTCCGGGGGGATCTGCGCCACGGTTCCATGGGGGCTGTACAGGCCCTCCTTGCGGTGCCGCACCACGTAGACCGTGTTCGCGTTCCGCTTCCGCAGCAGGGGCCTGGCAACCTTGGACAGCAACCCCCGCAACCACGACCGGGGACTCCGTTCCAGGCGCCACTCCTGAACCCGGTCGCCCCTCGCGCGGTGGATCCGCGTCAGAACGCTCTCCACGAAGGTCCCGCCGGTTTTGGGAAGGTGCACAAAAACGAATCGATCGGTGATGATCATGGTTTTGCTTCGCCGGGGCGCCGGCCCGGAACGGCGGCGAACACCCCGCGTTCCCCCAGGAGCGCCAGAATGCGGCCGACCGCGTCTTCCACCGTCAACGTCGCCGTGTCCAGGGTCAGGGCAGCGGCTTCAGGCTTTTCGTAGGGCACGTTCACGCCCGGAAGCGTGGCGATCCGCCCGTCGCGCGCCTTCTTGTAGACGTCGCCCGGATCGCGCGCCTCGCACACGACAAGGGGGGCGTCGAGGAACACTTCCAGGAAGCGGTCCTCGCCCACGATGGTGCGCACCTGGTCGCGCAGGTCGCGCGAGGGCGCCACGAAGGCGGCGATGACGATCAGGCCCGACTCGTTCAGCAGCCGGGCGGTCTCCGCGGCGCGGCGGAGGTTCTCGGCCACGCCGGCGCCGGTGAAGTCCAGCTCGCGGCTGAGGCCCTGCCGCATGGAGCCGCCGTCCAGCACCACCGTGGAGGCGCCCAGGTCGAACAGCCGGCGCTCCAGCTGGGTGGCGATGGTCGTCTTGCCCGACCCGGCCAATCCCGTCAGCCACAGGGTGGCCGGCTTCTGGCCCAGGCGCGCCTCCCGCTCGGCCGGGGCGATCCGGCTGCGGCCGGGGTGCAGCTCGCCGGCGGAGGCTCCGCCGGTGATGCGCGAGGGCAGCGACTCCTCGGGCTCGCGGTCGAGGATCATGCCCGCCGCCACCGTGCCGTTGGTGATCGGATCGATCAGGATGAAGCTGCCGGTGGCGCGGTTCTTGGTGTAGGGGTCGAAGAACAGCGGCTTGTGGGCGGTGAAGACCACGCGGCCGATCTCGTTCAGGGTCAGGCGGGAGGCGTCGAGCCGGTTGAGCGTGTTCACGTCGATCTTGTAGCGGAGCTGGTCGATGCGGATCTTGACGCTCTGGGTCGTGTGCTTGACCTGGTACGAGCGGGCGGGGTCCATCGGCTCGTCGCTCATCCACACGAGCATGGACTCGAAGTGGCGCTCCACGTGCGGCAGGTTGTGCACGTGCACCAGCATGTCGCCGCGGCTGATATCCCGCTCGTCCTCCAGGGTCACGTTGATCGACATGGGCGGGTAGGCCTCGTTCAGCTCGCCGTCGTAGGTGACGATCGACTTGACCTTGCTCACCGTGCGGGAGGGCAGCGCCATCACGGTGTCGCCCTTGCGGATGACGCCGGACACGAGCTGGCCCGCATAGCCGCGGAAGTTCATGTGCGGCCGGATGGCCAGCTGGACCGGGAAGCGCAGGTCGATCATGTTCAGATCGCTGCCGATATAGACGTTCTCCAGCAGTTCCAGGAGGCTCTCCCCCTCGTACCAGGGCATCTTGGGGCTGCGGTGCACGACGTTGTCGCCCATCAGGGCGCTGATGGGGATGAACCGCACGTCCACGGTGCTGAGCTTGCGCGAAAAGTCCTCGAAGTCGCCCCGGATCCGGTCGTAGACGGCCTGGTCGTACCCGACGGCGTCCATCTTGTTGATCGCCACCACCAGGTGGGGCACGCCGAGCAGGGAGGCGATGAAGGCGTGCCGCTTGGTCTGGGGCAGGACGCCGTGGCGGGCGTCAATCAGGACGATCGACAGGTTGGCCGTGGAGGCGCCGGTCGCCATGTTGCGGGTGTACTGCTCGTGGCCGGGGGTGTCGGCGATGATGAACTTCCGCCGGGGGGTGGAGAAATAGCGGTAGGCCACGTCGATGGTGATGCCCTGCTCGCGCTCGGCCTTCAGCCCGTCCGTGAGCAGCGAGAAGTCGAGGGGGCCGGACTCGAAGTGGCGGTCGGTGGAGGCCTTCCGGACCGAGGCGATGACGTCCTCGTAGACGCTTTTCGAATCGTGCAGGAGGCGGCCGATCAGGGTGGACTTGCCGTCGTCAATGCTGCCCGCGGTGGAAAAGCGGAGCAGCTCCTTGTTCTCGTTGTCGCGCAGGAAGGCCTCAATGGCGTCGTTGCTCATCTTAGAAATATCCTTCCCGCTTCTTCAGCTCCATCGAGCCGTCCTGGTCGTGGTCGATCACGCGGGTCGCCCGTTCCGAATTCCGCGCCACCATCATCTCCTCGATGATCTCGGGCACGTTGCGGGCGGCCGACCGGATGGCCCCCGTGCAGGGGTAGCAGCCCAGGGTGCGGAAGCGGCTCAGCACCGTCTCGGGCTTTTCGCCCGGCTTCAGCGGGATCGGCCCGTCCAGGGGGATCAGCTGCTCGTCGCGCACGATCATCGCGCGCGGCTCGGCGAAATACATGGGCACCACGGGAATCGATTCGCGGTGGATGTACTGCCAGATGTCGAGCTCGGTCCAGTTGGAGAGGGGGAACACCCGGATCGTCTCGCCCTTGTTCACCCGCGCGTTGTACAGGTTCCACAGCTCGGGCCGCTGGTTCTTGGGGTCCCACTGCCCGAACTCGTCGCGGAAGGAGAAGACCCGCTCCTTGGCCCGCGACTTCTCCTCCTCGCGCCGGGCGCCGCCGAAGGCGGCGTCGTACTTCCCCGCCCGGATCGCCTGGAGCAGCCCCTGCGTCTTGAGGATCGAGCAGCACTTGCGCGTGCCGAACTCGAACGGATTCATGGTGCCGGCCTGCTCGTGCTTGTAGACGATCAGGTTGGCCCCGATGTCCTTCACAAACGCCTCCCGGAACTCGTACATCTGCCGGAACTTGAAGCCCGTATCCACATGCAGCAGGGGAAACGGGATCTTGCCTGGGAAGAACGCCTTCTGGGCGAGCCGGACCATCACGGAGGAATCCTTGCCGACCGAGTAGAGCATCACGGGACGCTCGAACTCGGCCACCACCTCGCGCATGATCTGGATGCTCTCGGCCTCCAGCTGCTTCAAATGGGTCAACGTGTAACGCTTCATGCCTTCCTGTCCTTGCCCAGCACGGTTGCCAGAACCTGGTCCACGGCTTCATCGACCGAGATGGCGGTCGTGTCCAGCGTCAGCTCCGGACACAGCGGCGGCTCGTAGGGGTCGCTGATCCCGGTGAACGCCTTGATCTCGCCGCGCCGCGCGCGGGCATAGAGCCCTTTCACATCCCGCCGCTCGCACTCGGACAGCGGCGTCGACACGTGGATTTCGAAAAACCGGCGCGCCCGGGAGCGGGCGAAGTCGCGCGATTCCCGGTAGGGGGAGATGAAGGAGGCCACCACGAACACGCCATGGCGGTTCAGCAGCCCCGCCATGAAGCCCATGCGCTTCACGTGCTGCTGGCGGTCCTCGCGGCTGAAGCCGGTCGGGAACACGTCCCGGACCCCGTCGCCGTCCAGCTTCTCCACGTTGCACCCGAGCTGTTCCAGCTCGTGCGCCACCCGGTCCGCAATGGTGCTCTTGCCCGATCCCGACAGGCCGGTCAGCCAGATGACCGCCGCCTTGTCCTCGTATGCGTGTCGCATAGCCCTCTCCACCGACCCGCCAACCGCGCCACGCACGGCGGGAGGGTCGCTTTGATCCGCTATTGTGCTTAACCAACCCACGAAAAACAAGCATGGAATGAGGAAATAAGGCTTGTTTGGCCCCCCGGTACCGTTTACATTTTTTTTCTTATGAATGCCGACCCCGCCCGCATCAAGGCGCCGCTTCCTTCCGGCGAGCGCTGGCGCCAGACGCTCTTCCGGAGCCTCCTCCGCATTCCCTTCCTGCCCGCGCCCACGCCCTACTACCTCACCGTCTGCCCGAAACCCGCTTTTGTCTGGTACCGCGTGGCCAAATGCGCCACCCGCTCCATCGTCGCCCACCTCGCCCGGCACCACGTCCCCGTCTCCGGCTCTCAACGGCAGCTCTACTATGCCCCGCGCCGCTACGCCTCCCATTTCAAGTTCGCCTTCGTCCGCAACCCCTGGGACCGCCTCGTCTCCTGCTGGCAAAACAAGGTCGTGGACAACCCCAACGCCCGCATGTTCGGCGACCGGCTCGGTAAACTCCAGTCATTCCCGGCCTTCGTGGACTTCCTGGCCGAACAGGACCTCGAAGCCGGCAACAAGCATTTCCGGCTCCAGTGCCGCCTGATCGACCTCAATCACGTCGATTTCGTGGGCCGGCTGGAGCGGTTCGACGACGACTTCCGCCAGGTCTGCGACCGCCTTTCGCTTCCCGGCGACCCCCGCAAGGTCAATGTCTCTGCCCGGCAGCGCGACTACCGCCCCTACTACACCGATGCGGCCGCCGAAAAGGCCGCCTCCCTCTACCGCCGCGACATCACCCTCTTCGGCTATTCCTTCGACCCTCCCGGCAAAACGGCCCCCGCCGCCACCGAAACGGCCATCCCATGAGCAAACCCCGCCTCCTCCTCCATATCGGCCATCCCAAGACCGGCACCACCAGCATCCAGACCTTCCTGCTGGCCAACCGGACCGCCCTGCGCCGCCATGGCGTGCTCTACCCCGAGACCGGCATCCACGATTCCGCCCACCGGCTCCTCTCCCCGGCCTTCTTCTCCGCGGCGGGCCTCGAAAACCGCGCCCCCGCCCACATGGCCTCCCTGCTGGCCGAGATCCAGGCCGCCGCCTGCCCCGTGATCGTCCTCAGCTTCGAGGGCTTCTGCGGCGACAACCCCGCCAGCTTCACCGCGCTGCGCGACCGGTTCGACGTCACCGTCATCTACTACGTGCGGCGGCAGGACCTCATCGCCGAATCCCGCTACGCCCAGCACGTGCGCAGCTTCCTGATGCAGGAGGTCCGCCCCGCCTCCGAAGCCGTCCACCGCAAAGGCTTCGCGCCCGACTACCTCCGCGTCCTGCGCCTCTACGAGGCCGTCTTCGGCCGCGGCCGCCTGATCGTCCGCGCGTTCGAGCGGAACGCGCTGGTCAACCGCGACCTGATCGACGACTTCCTGAGCGCGGCGGAGATCCCCCGGGCGCCGGAATACGTCCCCAGCACCTCCTCGAACGCCTCGCTCAAACGCCCCTACCTGGCCTTCAAACGCCACTGCAACCTGCTGCCCTACCTCGACGACGAGCAGAAACGGCTGAACAAGAACCTCAACGACCTTTCCCAGGCCGACCCCGCCCCCTCGCTCGGCCACCTGCTCTCCCCGGTCGAGCGCCGGAACCTCTTCGAATCCCAGCAGGCCGACAACGCCGAAACGGCCCGGACCTACCTCGGCCGCGCCGACGGCGTCCTCTTCCACGACCCCCCGCCCCCGCCGGACGACCCCTGGGAGCCGCTGCGCCCCCTCGATCCGGACGCCCAGCGCGCGATCGTCGAAAAGCTCTCCCCCGAAAACCGCGACTGCCTCGAGTTCCTGCACCGCCCCGCCCGCCTCGCCCTGCCCGGCGACCCGCTCCTGCCCGACCTGCCCGACGGGAATCCGGCGGAGCTCGCTCGGCTGCTCGAGAAACGCCACGTCCGGCAGTGCCAGCGCCGCCTGGCCGTGCTGGAGCAGCTCGCCTCCCGCCTGGCCGGGGGCCCGGGCCGGTCATGACGCCGAGGCGGCTCTACATTCACATCGGTCACCCTAAAACGGGGACAACCAGCATCCAGAACTTCCTGCTGGAGCAGCGGGCCGCGCTGCGGAAGGAAGGCCTCCTGGTGCCCCGCGCCGGCGTGCTGGAGGGGGCCCACCACGGGCTTTCCCGGAACTGGTACGCCATCCGCTCCCGCCCCGACCGGTCCGACGCCGAAATCGCGGCCCTGCGGGAGGAGGTCGAGGCCGCCAACTGCCCGGCCGTGGCGCTCAGCAGCGAGGCGTTCATCCAGGAGCAGCCCGCCCGCCTGGCCGCCTTCCTCCCCGGCCCCTGCGAGGTGTTCATCCTCTATTACATCCGCCGCCAGGACCTCGTCGCGGAATCCGATTACGTCCAGCGCGTGCGCAGCTACACCAAGCTGGAGGCGAGCCCGCCCGAGGCCGTCCTGCCCCAGGTCGTCCCGCGCTACCTGCGCGTCCTCAACCGCTTCGGGGCGCATTTCGACCGGGCCCACCTCCTCGTCCGCCCGTTCGAAAAAGCCGCATTCACGGGCGGCTCGCTGATGGCGGATTTCATCACCCTGATCGGGGCCGACCCGGCCCGCCATCCCGCCGCCGACCGGCGGCGTAACACGGCTTTCAAGCGGAACTACCTGGAATTCAAGCGCCCCTGCAACCTGCTGCCCCTGCTGGACGAGGAAGTCAAGGCCCTCGGGGCCGAACTGGACCGGCTCTCCGAAAGCGACGCGTCCCCGCAGCCCCGCCACTGCCTGTCGCAGGCCGACCGGATCCGCCTCCTGGCCGATTTCGCCGGGGAGAACGAGGAGATCGCCCGGCGCTTCCTGGGCCGCCCCGACGGCGTGCTCTTCACCGAGCCGCCGCCCGAGCCGGACCCGGAATTCCGGCCCGTGGGCGACCTGCCGGCCGCCCTGCAGCATTCCATTTTTGAAAAACTTTCCCCTGCCCTGCGCGACAAGCTGGAATTCCTGGACCGCGGCATCCGCCTGCGCCTTCCCGGCAAGCCCTTCCTGCCCGAGATCCCGGCCGGCCCGGCGGAACTGGCCGGGCGGGCGGCGAACCGCGAACAGGCGAAACTGCGCCGCCGCCTCAACAGCCTGGAGCACAGCCTCGCGGAAGCCGCCGCCCGCCCGCCGCCCCGCCCCGGCCCGGTCGCCCGGGCCCGCCGCCTCGCGGGCCGCCTGCTGCGCCGGCTAGGCCTCCGCCGCTGACCCTATTTAAGGAACAACCCAGGGGCCGCGGCCGCCGGGACGACCGGCAGGGGGCCGGCCCCGTACAGCCGGTCCAGCCCGAACCGCGCCAGCACCGCCTCCGCGCGGCCGATCTGCTCCGCCGTCGCCTCCCCGCGCCAGCTCTCGACCGGGTCCTCGCCGCGCAAAACGGCGCTGAAGCTTTTCGAGAGGGCGGAGGGCCGGCTCAGCAGCCCGAGCACCCGGTCCGCGTGGTCGACCCCGATGTGCGCAAAAAGCGGAGGCAGCACCTCGGCGGGCTTGCGGCAGAGCTCCTCGTAAAACACCGGGAAAAGGCCGCCCCCGGCGAACTGCCGCAGCGGCACCAGGTTCATGACGCACCAGATCGCGACCTGCGCCTCGAACGGGTCGCGGATCCCCTCGAGCTCCCCGCGGAACGGCTCCAGGTAATCCTGCATCAGCTCCGGCTGGCCCAGGAAGAGCGGCGCGCCCAGCTTCCACTTGAGCTTGAGCTGGGAGAGCGCGGTCGGAATGGGGTGGCGCATCATGAACACGATTGGCATGTCGGGATAGGCGGCGCGGACCCAGCCGAGCGCCAGGTTCAGCCTGACGTCCTTGATCAGCCGGCGCCCCGCGATCCGGCGCGTGTTGAACTGATCAACCCAGGGGTTGCGGATCCGGCCCGCAAGAAGCGCCCGCGCAAGGTCGGGGCCGGGGCCTTCCGCGCCCGGCCGGAGATACTGCTGGGGCCGCCAGACCCCCTTCAGCTCGGGAACCCGGTCCGGGTAGAACGGCTCAAACATCGTCCGGAAGGAGTTGCGGTAGTTCAGGATGTCGCTCAGCCACGTCGTTCCGCTGCGGCCGCAGCCGGCCAGGAGCACCGTCCCGCGCGGATCGTGGAAATCCAGCCAGCACTGCGCCATGTCGCCCTCCCCTTCCGTCCTTTGCCAGAGAATACCCGCAGGCCCGGTGTTGTTCAAGCCGAACTCGCGTTGACTCCCCGGGCGGCAGCCTCTATAGTAGCCCTTTTGGGAGACGCATGCACATCGGCATCTTCAGTCGCATCCAACCCGGCAACTTCACCGCCCACCTCGATCCGGCCGACGCCGAAACCGCGCGCACCATCAAGGGACACCTCAACACGGCCCTTGTCAACCTGATCCCCGAACTGCTGGCCCGCGGTCACCGGATCACCGTCTTCAACTTCAACCAGTCCGTGACGGCGCCTCTCGTCCTGGCGGGCGAGCGGCTGACCCTGCGCCTGTTCCCTTCCCGCCACAAAAACAGCCACCCCGCCTTCA
>CAYZVY010000019.1:3347-31162 GCA_964481675.1 uncultured Verrucomicrobiota bacterium | reverse complement strand
TGCTCGGCCGCCGCTGGAAATCCCGCCCCGTTGGGGGCGGCTATCACAACAACAACAACCGTCGGCCCGATTTCAAGCGGCCGGCTTTCCAGCAGGGCCGGCCTCAGCAGCAGCAGCAGCAGCAGCCCCCCGTCCGCCAGGACGGTCCCGTCGAACTGTATGTCGGCAACCTGGCCTTGGAAGTGACCAAGGAAGAGGTTGAGGCGGAGTTCGGCAAGTACGGCAAGGTGCTGAACATCCGGCTCATCACGAAGCAGGGCGAGGACAAGAGCTTCGGGTTCGTCGAGATGGCCACCCCCGCCGAAGCCGATGAGGCCATCAAGGCGATGGCCGGCAAGGATTACAAGGGCAACGCCCTTGAAGTCAATGTGGCCAAGTCGCCCCGCGGCCATCACCGCCGCCGCCGGCGGTAGGAATAGCAGATAGCGAATAGCGGATAGCGAAAAAGCGCTGCCACCCGGCAGCGCTTTTTTTATCACTGATCACTGATTACTGATCACTGGCTTCTACTGCTCCGGAAACATCATGGCCATGCTGAATTCGTCCATGAAGGCGGGGTCGAGCGACAGGTCCACGTGGCGGGCCTTGCGGATGATCTCGCCCGCGTAGACCTGCTCCTCTTCGGCCAGCAGCGCCCGCTTGGCCCCGAACGAGGCGGCGTTGCCCACGAACCGGATCCGCTCCGGCGGGATCGCCGGCAGCATGCCGATGCGCAGGGCGTTTTCCTTGCGGATATAGTTGCCGAACGCGCCGGCCAACTGGACCGAATCGAGGTCCATTTCGGTGATGCCCTCCTGCTTGAGCAGGATGGAGATGCCGGCCCGGATGGCGCCGTTCGCAAGCTGCAGCTCCCGGATGTCCTTCTGGTACAGCAGGAGCGGCTCGCCAGTCACGGATTCCTCGCCCGTCGCCAGGATGAAATGGTTCTCGCCCAGCATGGTCAGGACGCGCGCCCGGACGGCCGGCGGCAATGCCGCGGGAAGTTCGTCCGGATCCAGGATCCGGCCCGTCGAGTCCAGCACGCCCTGGCGGAGCATCTCCGCGGCCGCGTCGATCAACCCCGTGCCGCACAGCCCCGAGGCCTTGCCCTCGCCAATGACGTGGAGGTGGACATTCGTGTCGATGGTCACCTTCTCGATGGCGCCCGCCGTGGCCCGCATGCCGTTGATGATCCGGGCGCCCTCGAACGCCGGCCCGGCCGCCACGGAGGTGGCGATCAGGTGGCCGTCCCGGGCGAGGGCGATCTCGCCGTTCGTCCCGATGTCCACCAGGAGCGACGGCTTGCCGGACCGGTCCAGCCGGGTGGCCACGATGCCGGACACCGTGTCGCCCCCGACGAAGCCCCCGATCTGCGGAAACACGAACACCCGCGCCTCGGGGTGGATGCACAGGCCCAGGTCGCCGGCCCGCAGCAGCTGGGGCGTTGTGAATACGGGGACAAACGGAAGCTCGCCGAGCGAGGCCGGGTTCAGGCCGCAGAAGATCTCCTGCATGGTGCTGTTGCCGGCGAAGGTGGCTTCGTAAATGGAGTGGGGGCGGACGCCGGCCCGGGCCGACACCTCTTCCAGGATCGCATTGATGGCGCTCAGCACGGCCAGGCGAAGCTGGTTCAGCCCGTCGGCCTCCTCGCGGCATTTGCGGATGCGCGTCAGCACGTCGTCGCCAAAGGAGGTCTGGGGGTTGATCCGGGCCGCCACGGCCAGGTCCTTGCCCGTGACCAGGTCGATCAGGGTGCCCACCACCGTGGTGCTGCCGATGTCGAAGGCCGCTCCGTAAACCGCGCCGGCCGTGTCGCCGGACTCCACGTCGAGGAGGCGGGTTCCCGCCTGCACGGCCGTGACGGCGAAGCCGCTGCGGCGCAGCGCGCCGGGCAGGTTCTGCAGGGCCGTGAGCGTGGGGATGTGGGGGCCGATCGCGGCGTTCAGGCGGTCCAGGTCGGACGCGGCGTCGCCATGGGACGGCGGAGTCAGGCGGACCGCAGTCTTGCGGACACGGGGCTGGACGGCGATGGGCTCCCCGGAGTCGTGCGTGAGGATCTTTTGCGCGGTCTGGAGCAGGGAGGCGTCGGGCACCTCAACCGTGAGGGCCGAAAGGGCCTGCGTCTCGCAGGCCAGGCGGAAGCCGGCCCTGGTCTTGTCCTCGCCCAGCCGCTTCAGCTCGGTTTCGGTCGGCGTCGTGTGGCCGGAGCGGACCCGGACCACGCACTTGCCGCAGGTTCCGGCTCCGCCGCACGGGCGGTTGATCTCCAGGCCGGCTTGCATCGCCGCCTGCGCCAGCTTGGTGCCCGGCGCCACTTTGACGATCCGCCCCGACGGTTCAAAAGTCACGGAAACTGTCTTAGTCATAGCTGTCCAAGATAGCACAGGTCCGTCCGTTGGTAAAGTCGCCTTCTTCCGATTGACGCTCGATTCCCTAACGGTGTATCCTCGGCCATTACATGAAGCCTGTCGCATCCCGAATGAGTGTCTTTCACATCAGGTAAGGGGAACCCATGAAAGCCGGTAAAGAACTGAAGCGGAGAATCGAATCCGAGACGCTGACCCTGGGCACGCTGGTGACCTTTCAGCTTTCGGTGAGCCTGGTGGAAATCTCGCAGCTGGCGGGGCTCGATTACATGATCGTGGACCTGGAGCATTTCAGCCACAGCCACCAGGCCGTGGCGGATGTCTGCACGGTGGGCCGCATGGCCGGATTTCCCGTCTTGATCCGTCCCCCGTCCGTCGATACGGCGACCCTGCATCTCGTCATGGACCTGGGGCCGTGCGGGCTGCTGATCCCGTACGTGCAGGGTGTCGAGACGCTCGACCAGGTCCGCCAGTCCATCTATCTGCAGCCGCGGGGCGACCGCCGGCCCGGCGGCTACAGCATCCGGGGGCTGAGCCATCTTCACTACGAAGCCTGGAAAGGGGAGGTGGAGGATGACTTCATCGTGCTGCCCCAGATCGAGAACCGGGTCGGATTGAAGAATGTCGATGCGATCGCCGCGCACCCGCTGACGACCGCCATCGCGATCGGCCCGTACGACCTCGCCGCCGACCTGGGTGTCCTGTACCATCCGGAGCAACCGGTCCACATCGAGGCGGTCAGCCGCATCCGCCAGGCCGGCCGGAAAGCCGGGAAGAACATGTGGCACATCGGGGATGGGGCCGCCCTGGTGGCGGGCGGCTACTCGTTCATCTGCATCGCGGAGCCGACCATGGCGATGGAAAACGCCCTCAGGAAAATGGTTCAGGCTGCGCGCCAGGGCAAGGCCTCGTCCGCGGGCGAAAAGGCACCGTTGCCGTAAGGAGAGAGTGGCATGAAAAAGTCGATGAAACGACCGGCTTCGCGGTTTCCGTACCAGAATGCCCGGCTGGCCGTCGGGAAACGGGTTGAGGATCTCCTGGGCCGGATGACGGTCGCGGAGAAGGTCGGGCAGATGACCCAGTTGGCCGGCACGAATCCGGCCATTATCCAGCTCATCGAAACCTGCCACCTGGGCTCCGTGCTCAGCATTCTCGGCGAGCAGACAGTGGAAGCTCAGAAGGCCGCCCTGAAGAGCCGCCTCGGCATCCCGCTGCTGCTCGGCATTGACGCCATCCACGGCCATTCCATGCAGTACGGGGCCACGATCTTTCCGAGCGCGCTCGCGCTGTCCTGCTCCTGGCATGAGGCGCTGATCGAGGAGACGGCCCGCGTGACCGCGCGCGAGATGCAGTATACGGGCGTCCACTGGACGTTCAGCCCCGTGTTCTGCCTGCCCCGCGACCTGCGCTGGGGCCGCGTCAACGAAACGTTCGGCGAGGATCCGCTTTTGATCGGCCGGTTCGGCAGCGCCATGGTGCGCGGGTACCAGGGGCTGGACCTGGCGGCCCGCGACTCCATTGCCGCCTGCGCCAAGCATTACGCCGGGTATGGCGACACGATCGGGGGGCGCGATGCCTCCGAGGCCGACCACAGCCGCCGCAAGATGCGGCGCTGGTTCCTCCCACCCTTCGAGGCCGCGGTCAAGGCCGGGGTCGCCACCGTGATGACCGGCTACGAGTGCATTGACGGCGTTCCCTGCACGGCGAACCGCTGGCTGATGACCGACGTGCTGCGCGGCGAATGGGGCTTCGAGGGCGTGGTGGTGACGGACTGGGATAACGTCGGCCGTATGGTCAACCAGAAGAAGGTCAGCCCCGACATGGCGGACGCGGCCGTCCGCGCGATCCGCGCGGGCAACGACCTGATGATGCAGACGCCAGCCTTTCTCGAGAACGCGGTGGCCGCCGTCCGCGACGGGCGGATCCCGCTGGCCGAGGTGGACCAGGCGGTCCGCCGTATCCTGGGGCTGAAGTTCAGGATGGGGCTGTTCGAGGACCCGCGCCTGGCCGATGACGCCCGGGCAATTTCTGTTATCGGAACACGAGCGAACCGGGCGACGGCGCTGCAGGCGGCCCGCGAAGGCGCCGTGCTGCTGAAGAACGGGGGCGTGCTGCCGATCCGGGCGGACCGGATCAAGCGGATCGCCGTGATCGGGCCGAACGCGGACGACGACCTGGAGCAGCTGGGCGACTGGTCCCTGGGCGCCGGGCAGGGGCAGGGGATCATGCAGAAGCATCCCCGCGCTTCGACGGTCACGGTGCGCGATGGATTGGACACATGCTTTGGCGGCAGCCTGGAGGTGACCTATGCCCAGGGGTGCGCCATGACCGGTGACGGGGCCCCGCACAAGATCGCGAAAGCCGTGCGGCTGGCCGAGCGGGCCGATGTCGCCGTGCTGGTGCTGGGCGACCAGATCCCCTTCACGGGGGAGAGCCGCAGCACCGCGACGCTGGAACTGCCCGGCGCCCAGCAGGCGTTGTTTGACGCCGTCCTGGCTACCGGAACGCCGGTGGTGGTGGTGTTCCTGGCCTCCAAGCCGCTGGCGATCCCGGCGGTGGCAAAGGGCGCGGATGCGATTCTCTGCGTGTTCAACCCCGGCATGGAGGGCGGGACGGCCATCGCGGAGATCCTGGCCGGGAGCTGCGAGCCCTGCGGCAAGCTGACCATCGGGTTTCCCTGGCATGTCGGCCAGCAGCCGGTCATGTACCAGCAGATGCCGGGCGCTCACCAGGGCGGGTACCCCGACCTGCCGGACGGCTCGGGCTTCGACGCGCTGTTCCCGTTCGGTTTCGGGCTCTCCTACACGACGTTTATCCTCCGCCGTCCGCGTCTGGCCGCGGCCTCCATCCGCCCGGGCGGGATGGTGTCGGCCGAGGTGGACGTGCAGAATACCGGGGAGCGGCCGGGCGTGGAAGTGGTCCAGTGCTACCTGCACGACCTGGTGACCTCGGTCACCTGGCCGGTCAAGATGCTGGTGGATTTCAAGCGCGTCACGCTGAAGCCGGGCGAGAAACAGACCGTCCGGTTTGATATCCCCTATGAGTCGCTGGCGATCGTGGACGAGGACGGCAAGCGGGTGGTGGAACCGGGCGAGTTCGACCTGCTGATCGGCACCAGCTCGCGCGACCGCGACCTGAAGGCGCTTCGGTTTTCGGTTGGCGGGCACTAAGGTCCAGGTAGGCCGGGCGTGGCGCCCGGCCCACAGGCGGACCCGGCAGGAAAGGAATGATCATGGCTAAGCGGTTGCGCGATCTGGATCCCCAGCACGGGGCTAAAACGGCGGTGGAGCAGGACCTGGCCTGGCACCGGGCCACGGAGCCGGGCTTTGCCGTGAACGGGCTTCCCTGGTTCCAGGAGAACAAGGGCGCCTTTCTCCGGTTTCCCCTGCGGGCGAAGAGCCTTGTGCGCCCGCCGGTGTGGGACCTGTCCACCATGCCCAGCGGCGGCCGGGTGCGATTCAAAACCGACTCCACCGCGCTTTCGCTGCGCATCCGCCACAGCCGGGCGGAAATCGCCATGTCGCACATGTGCGCGGTGGGCGTCAGCGGCATCGACCTGTACGAGGGGCCGCCCCCCGCCATGGTTTACTGGGGCTCCAATAAGCAGATCGTGGGCCAGGCCGACTACATCAGCGCCTATTTGAAGGACCGGCCCCGCAAGATGCGGGAGTTCACGCTTTATCTTCCCGTTTACAACGACTTGGCGTCGCTGGAGATCGGGCTGGATCCGGCGGCCCGGATTCGTCCCCCGACACCCTTCAAGCCGAAAAAGCCGGTCGTGTTCTACGGCACGTCCATCACGCAGGGCGGCTGTTCCTCCCGCGGGGCCACCGGCTATGTGCCGATCGTCGGGCGGATGCTGGGCTGCGACGTCGTCAACCTGGGCTTTTCCGGCAACGGCCAGTCCGAACTCGAGGTAGCCGCGCTGATCGCTGAACTGGACATGGCGGTTTTTGTCAACGACTGCGTCGGCAACATGAACCTTGACCTGATGAAGACGCGCTACGCCGCTTTCAATGAGATCATCCGGGCGAAGCATCCCACGCTGCCGATCCTGTTCATGACGTGCATCCGGTTTGCCAGCAACATGTATAGCCCGGAAGGGATCCGGGTCCTGGACGAGAAAAATGCGGTGGCGATTCAAACCTACCGCGCGTTCAAGCGGAGAGGGGACCGCCATGTGGCGCTGCTCGATTGCAGCCAGGTGATCGGATTCGAAACGGATCATCCCTCCGTGGACGGGGTCCACCTGACCGATCTGGGCTTCTCGCGACTGGCCGAAGCCGTGGCGCCGGTCGTGAAGCGGATGATCAAATAAGACTAGTTGCGCGAAGCGGGTAGGGCGACGCGTCCCGCGGAGCCGCATGGGAATGGCCCGGCGGCGGCTCAGCCGGAGGCTTCGCCCTACCTGATTCTCGTCTGAATTTGCGCGGCTTGCATCGCCGCGGCGCGGCCGGCCGCTTCTCCGAGGACCCGCCGGATCAGCTCGCGGATGCCGGTGAAGGCCAGGTAGGCGGTCAGGATCATGAGAACGATGTCCGCCCCAAGAAGCACGGGATTGGAATCCGCCGATCCCGCCTTGTACTTGAAGGCCAGCAGGATGAGGCTGGTGGACGTGGACGCCAGCATGAAGGCGGCCGGGAGCATGACGTACCACGTGCGCCGCCCGTTGCGGATGAGCCAGATGGCTCCGATGCCGAGGGCGAAGGCGGCCAGCAGCTGGTTGGCCGTGCCGAAAATTTTCCACAGCTGCAGGATGGTGCCGGAGAAGGCCAGCGCCAGCATGAGCGCGACGGCCAGCCCGGAGTTGAACCAGTAGGCGCCGAGCAGTTTCAGGAGCGCCCGTCCGATGCCCCGCGTGCGCTTGCCGACCGCGGCCCCTTCGCCATTCAGGGAGAGTGTGGCGGGGATGTCGTCGCTGCCGCCGATCTCCACGGACGGTTCGGCGAAGCGCGAGGCGCGGCCGGCCAGGACGTCGAAGCGGCCGAAGAACTCCTGCCAGACCTCCTCGATCAGGTAGCGGTTCAGACGCACCGCCGTGTCGAGCGTGGTGATGACGAAGCCCTCCAGCAGCAGCATGCCGGCCAGGGCGCCGACCGCAATGGGGAGGCCGAAGGCGAAATGGCCCACCTGGCCCACGGCGAAGGCGAATCCCAGGGTGGGATTGCTGTTTTTCATGTTGGCGGGGTAGACGTCGTTGAGGTAGAAGCCCTTGGTGGTGCCGATCACCAGCGTGGCGATCACCACGACCGCCAGCAGCGATTCGAGCAGCATGCCCCAGTACCCGATCGTGCGGGTGGCGGATTCGGTCTTGAGCTGTTTGCAGGTTGTCCCTCCCGCGCACAGGCTGTGGAAGCCGCTGACTGCGCCGCAGGCGATGGTGATAAAGAGCCAGGGCCAGAGGCCGTTTAGCTTGGCATCCCCGGTGGCCTTGTCCCATAGAGGGAGCGGGTCCGGCGTGACCATCGCCACTCCGGCGACGGCCTGATCGGGCGTCGGCGGGGCCATGCCGCTGCGCACGGCCGCCGTGACGAGGGCGATGAGAAGGAAGGCGATGCCCGCATAGAGGATGTGCACGTTGATGAAATCGCGGCTTTGAAGGAACATCCAGACGGGAACCCCGGCCGCCACCAGCGTGTAGAGCGCCAGCAGGTATTTCCAGATTGTGACGCCCTCCACAGTCAGGCCCGCGAAGGTTACGGTTTTGGGGAAGGCGATGGGATAGTAGAGGCCGATCAGGATGCTGGCCACGCAGATGGCGATCGCCACGAGCGAGCATTTCCAGACGGCGATCTTGCGGATGATGGTCATCCAGCCGATGATCGGCGCCAGGAGGGTGATGACGACCACGCTTGTCGAGGCGACGCCGCCAATGATGACCTTATGGGACGCACCATCCTGGACGATCCGGAACAGGGTCTGGCCCTCTTCCAGTTTCATGCGGCCCAGGTCGAGCATGCTCACCAGCGCAATGGCCGAGGTGTTCAGGAAGGAGGCCGTCACCAGGCCAAGCAGAAGGATCAGGAAAAGGACAAGCGCGATGAAGGGGCCGCGGCCCAGCAGGCGCCGCGCGATGGTGGCGAGCGACTGGCCGTTGTTGCGGATCGACATGAACGCGGCGAGGTAGTCGTGCACCCCGCCGACCAGCAGGCCGCCGATCAGGATCCAGGCGAGGGCGGGGCCCCAGCCGAAGCAGAGCGCCAGGACGGGGCCGATGATGGGGCCGGCGCCGGCAATCGAGGCGAAATGGTGGGCGAAGACCACCGGGGTGGGGGTGGGCACGTAGTCGCGGCCGTCATTGTATCGGTCGGCCGGGGTCGTCCCGCTAGACTCCCCCCAGCTCCGGGCCAGGAAGCGCGAGTAGAACCAGCCGCCCAGCCCCAGCACCGCCATGGAACCCAGCAACATCCATAATGCTGTCATGCGCACCCCCCTGTTCGAAGTCAAAACACGCTAAGAATGCGGCATATCCCGGGTCCATTCAATTGTTTTCTGATTCGGCACGGTTCAAAGCGCCTGCGCCCGCTATGTCCGGTTCGTGGCCTTCGGTAAAGGCGCCGCCATGGCGTGGACACAGCCGTTCCTCAAGGCTCCCCATGTCAAGGATAAGCGCCTGTCGCCGTTCGTGGACGGCCGACAGGTGCTCGAGCAGCCGGTGCGGGCCAACCCGGCCGTGCAGGACCGGAGCCAGCTGACCCTGCGCCTGACCAAGGGAATGCATCGCGTGCTGGTGGCGCTGGATACGGATCACGGCAAGGGGCAGGGCATCTTCCTGCGTTTCATCCATCCCGGGGAAAGTCGCGAAAAACAGGGCGTTTCCGAAAGAGGCGTGAGGGGGCGGCGCTCGTGTTCTGATGGGGCGACCTACCGCGAGCCCGTCATGAGCAGCCCAGGCGCATGAGGACTCGCGGGAGCTCGGCCCTCCGGATTGCATTCGATTTTCTTCTGGTCCTGAACCCTAACCCCTTGTCCCTAACCCCTAACCCCTAACCCCTTCTTCCTCCTCCTTCACTGACAGCCAGCAAACAAGGGATCCGGCCGCGATGACCACGCTGCCGACCCAGACGCGGGGGGCGGGCGACACTCCCAGGTAGACGCAGCTGATCAGGGTGGACAACAGGGGCGTGAAATTGGAAACGGCCGCCACCCGCGTGATGCGGCCGCGCCGCATGGCCAGGTCCCACAGCGCGTAGGCCAGGGCCGTGGAGATGACCAGGGCCGCCAGTTCGACTCCCGTGCGGACCGGCAGCGGTTTCGCGTGCCAGCCTTGCGCAAGCGAGATGCCGCCCAGGCTCAGTCCCGACAGCAGCATGAACAGGGACGTGGCGCTGCCTTTCGCCGGGGCCCAGCGCCGGGTCAGCACGGAATAGAACGCCCAGGTGATGCCGGCCGTCACCGCGGCGCCGTAGGCCACGGGATTGTCGGAGACATGGTCGGCGAAGTCGCCCCACCGCGCCTCGCCCGACGACCCCATGACCAGCACGATTCCTGAAAAGGCCAGGACCAGGCCGGGAAAGACCGTCCACCGGCCCCGGATCGGCAGGACGAACAGGGAAAAGAGAATGGTCAGGGACGGCCAGAGGTAATTCAGCAGGGCCAGTTCAATGGCCTGGGCGCGGTCCTTCGCCAGCCCGATCGCCAGGTAGAATGCCAGCGTATATAACAGGAACAAGCTGCCGCAGCCCAGAAGGTAATGGAGGTTGAAAGGGGCATCCTTTCCGGGCCGGAGGCGGACCGGATCGATGACGAGCATCAGCAGGCCCCCGCAGGTGAAGATGACGGCGCCCGCCGCCAGGGGGCCGAAGTGCTCGGACACGCTGCGCGTCAGCGCCACCGTGGCGCTCCACAGGAGGATGGCGCCGAGGCCGGCGGCGGTGGCCCAGGCTGCCCCCTTATCCATACCGGCCATAGGTCTTGCCGATCTCATACATGGCCAGCACGTTTTCGACCGGCGAGTTGTCCTGGATCTGGTGCGTGGGCGCCATGCAGTAGCCGCCGCCGGGCTTCATGATGTCGAGCGTGCGGCGGCAGTAGGCCCGGACTTCGTCCGGCGTGCCCGTGGCCAGCGGGCCGGCCGTGGAGATGCAGCCGTGGAAGGCCAGGCGGGAGCCGAACGTCTTCTTCAGGTGTTCAGGCGCCATGTTGGCGGCCTCGGGCTGCAGGGTGTCGACGGCGGTCACGCCCATCTCGATAAAGTCGTTGTAGACCCAGCTGCTCGAGCCGCAGGTGTGAATGATGACCGGAATCTTGTAACTGGCCGCCATGTCGATGAACTGCTTGTGGAGAGGCTTGATGTGCTTGCGGTACAGGTCGAGGCTGATGATCGGCGCGATCTGGGTGCCCAGGTCTTCGCCCATCCACAGCAGGTCGATGCCGCCCTTGGCGGCGGTGATGCTCCGCTCCATGATCTTCAGGTAGATGTCGCAGCGCCGCTTCGCCAGCAGCAGGCCCGCCGGGTCGTCGGTGATCAGGTCGACCAGCGTCTGCTCCATGGTCCGCAGCATGCCGGAGCTGTTGATGATGTCGCCGATGCCGGCCCCGCCCGCGTGTATGCAATAGTCCTTGTTGGCCTTGCAGGCCGCCTCAACCCCCGAATAATCGAAAAGGTCGGGATCGGGCATTGGCCAGGCCGCCACTTGCTCTTCCGTGGCCTCGCGCAGGGGAAAGTCGCAGTAATCCCAGTAGCCGCCCGAGGGATGCTCCACCCAGCGGCGACGCATGCCCCAGTCGTCCACCTTGATGCCGCGCTCCGGGATGTCCTGGTGCAGGCGCGGGCCCTTGTAGGGGGCCCAGATGCCGCGGAAATCCACGCCCAGCGCCGTCTTCAGCCCCTCGCCGTCGTTTGGCTGGAGCCCGAAATGTTTTTTCAGCGCCGCATCGATGGCCGGATTGGACGCGTAATTCAGCGGCACGCGATCCGGTTCCTGCCGGTGCAGCGCGGTCAGTACGCGTTCCTTCGACGTCAGGGTCTTTTTCATGATTCTCCGGGGTGAAGTGAAAACTCGGTGAGAGCGGGACAGCCGGTCGATTTCAGGATGCGCAGCCGCACCCGGTTCGTTGTGATGGTCGGGATGCGCAGCAGACGGCGGTTGCCGATCGCTTCGGCGGCAACCACTTCGCGGTAGCCGGCGCCGTCCCAGGCGTCCACCGCAAACGCGTCCACCCGCTGCCCGAGCGGCAGGTGTTCCCGCAGGCCGACGAGGCCGAAGCGGATGGGCTGGGGGAAGGTCAGCAGGACCTCGGCCGGCTGATGGTCGCCCGGACACCAGAATGTGTCCGGCTGGCCGTCCACAAGCCGGCCCGGCGCATAGCGGGTGTCGCCGGCGAGGGCGGCGCCCTCGAGTGTGGCGCCGGACGCCAGATTGACGGCCAGGAGCGCGTCCAGGCGGCGTTTGAATTCAATCAGCGAATTCCGGTCGGCATCGTGAATCAGGCCCCGCCGGTCCGGTGGCAGGTTGATCAGCAGGGAGGCGCCCCGGCCGACGGACTTGAAGTAAAGATCGAGCAGGTTGTCGGGGGTGCGCACGCGGTCGTCTTCCGCCGCATGATAGAACCAGCCGGGGCGGATGGAGACGTCGACCTCCGCGGGCAGCCATTTGTCGCCGTCGCGCTGGCCGCGGTTCAGAACCTTGGTATCGGCCAGACCCGGGGCGAACCCGCTGGTTGACATCGTGGACCAGCAGGGATCCCCGGCAAAGCCCTGCTCGTTGCCGACCCATCGGATGTCGGGCCCCACATCGCTGAACATGCAGGCCTGCGGCTGGCGCTCCCGGACCAGGGCCCAGGTGGTTTCCCAGTCGTAATAGGTCTGCGGATCGATGGACCGTTTTTCGCGCGCGCCGCCGTAGTAGCCGTCGCCGCCGTTGGCGCCGTCGAACCACACCTCGAACAGGGGGCCGAAGTCGGACATCAGCTCGGTCAGCTGCCGCCGGTAAAGGGAAAGGTAGTCGGGGGTGCCATAAGCGGGGTTGTTCCGGTCCCAGGGGGAGAGGTAGGCGCCGAACTTGAGCCCGTGCCGGGCGCAGGCTTCCGAAACGGCCTTGACCGCGTTTCCGGTTCCGTTTTGCCAGGCGCTGGAGGCCACCGAATGCGCGGTTGTCCGGGTCGGCCACAGGCAGAAGCCGTCATGGTGCTTGCAGGTGAGGATGAGCCCCTTCAGCCCCCCCCTGGCGGCCGTTTCCACGATCTGGTCCGCGTCGAAGGCGGACGGGTTGAAGGTGGACGGGGACTCGTCGCCGTAGCCCCACTCCTTGTCCGTGAAGGTGTTGACGGTGAAATGAATGAAGCCGTAGAGTTCCAGCCGGTGCCAGGCGAGCTGGCGGTCGGTGGGAACCGGTCCCGTGGGGCGCAGCGCGGGTGAAAGATTCATAAGGGCTGCATGTTGACAGAATTGACTGCAAAAGAAAAGCCCGATAGAGTAGGAGGTTCAAAGACCATTTAACGGGGAGAACGGCATGCAGACTGTGACGCTGGGACGGACGGGACTGAAAGTCGGCAAACTTGCCCTGGGCGGTTTGTTCGTGGCGGGATTTGCCACCGAGTTGGAGGAAGCCAAACGCGCCGTCAAGCGGGCGATTGAGCTGGGCATCAATTACATCGACACCGCCCCCACCTATCACAACAGCGAAGAGGTGCTGGGCCAGTGCCTCCAGGGTATCGACAAGCCCGTGATCCTCTCGACCAAGCTGGGCGGCCGGCCCAAGCCGTTCGAGCCGCGAAATCCCGCGATGCTGATGGAGTCGGTGAAGGAAAGCCTGCGCCTGCTGGGCCGCGATCACGTGGACATCCTGATGATCCACGAGCCGGACCGGCCGGGCCAGTATGACTGGTGGACGGACTGGCAGAACCTGACGGGGCCCGCGCTCGACGTGCTGGCCGACCTGAAGAAGCAGGGCGTCATCCGGTTCACCGGCATCGGGGGCACCACCGCCACCGAGCTGGCTTTCCTCTGCCGCACCGGGAAGTTCGATGTGGTTCTCACGGCCTACAATTACAGCCTGCTGTACCGCGAGTCGGCGCTGGACGTCATGCCCTCGGCCCGCTCCCAGAAGATGGGCGTGATCATCGGGTCGCCGCTCCAGCAGGGGCTGTTTGCGAGACGCTTTGACGACGCCGTCAACGATAAGGGCGTGTACTGGCTGTCGCAGCCGCGCCGCGAGCAGCTGAAGGCGCTGTATGCCCTGTCGAGCGACACGGGCATTCCGCTTCCCGAAATGGGCCTGCGCTTCATCCTGTCGCAGCCGATGGCGGACTGCATCCTGACCGGCGTGCGCTCGGTGGCGGAGGTGGAGCAGAACGTGGCGGCCGTGGAGAAGGGCCCCCTGCCGGCCGACGTGCTGCGGAATCTGGACGCCATTGCGGCGCAGGTCCCGTTCCGGCCGTTCGGCGAGCCGTTCGGCATCGGGTGGTTCATGCCGAATCCGCGCGGCTACCGCGGAATGGGAGTAGCCTGAGGAGGTGCGATGAAAGCAGCAGTCATTGAGACATTCGGTTCCATTGTGGTTCGCGAGATGGCGGATCCTGTTCCCGGCGATTATGAGGTCCTCTGCGAACTCTTATACGGCAGCACCTGCACGGGCACGGACCTGCACATCCTGGACGGGGTGTTTCCCTGGATCTCGAAACTGCCGACGGTGCTCGGTCACGAATCGGTGGGCCGCGTGGTGGCGCTTGGACGCAAGGTGCGCCATTACCGGATCGGCGATCTCGTCACGCGGGTCGGCACGCCCCCGTCGCGGGACGGCGCCATCTCGGTCACGTGGGGCGGGTTTGCGACGCACGGGACCGCCAAGGACCACTGGGCCATGTGCGCCGACGGCCTGCCGCCCCAGGAGTGGCAGGGCAGCCGGTGGAACCAGGTGCTGCCGCACGGCATGGACCCGACCGCCGGGCCGATGTTCACCACCTGGCGTGAAACCCTGTCCTATTTGCTGAAGATGGGCGTCACGCCCGGCGCCTCCGTCCTGGTGGCGGGCTCCGGCGGCAACGGCCTCTCCTTCGCCGCCATGGCCAAGCTGCTGGGCGCCTCGGTTGTGGCCATGATCGGCTCCCCGGTTTTCGAGTGCCAGGCGCGGACGCTGGGCGTCACGAAATTTGCCGATTACAAGCGGAATCCCATTGATTCCGAGCTCAAGGCTTGCGCGGGCGGGGGCTTCGATTTTGTCGTCGATTCCGTCGGCCGCATCGGGAACGCCGACCGGCTGATTCCGCTGTTGCGCGAGGGCGGCGTCTTCGGGGCGTACGGCCTGGACGACATGGGCAAGTGGACCATCAACCCGGCCAACGCGGGCATCCGGTTCACCGTGCACCCCTGCCGCTATGACGAATCCGAGACGCACAGCCTGGTGGCGCAATGGGTGCTCCAGGGCAAGTTGAACGCCGGCGTCTGGTACGACACGAGCCGCCCCTATACGCTTGCCGCCATTGCCGATGCCCTCGAGGATGTGCGCCAGCGGAAGGCGCCCAAGGGATTGGTCCGCCTTCATGCATAAGAAAGCCGCGATACAGCCCCCCGCCCGGTTTGGCTTGATGCTGCACGAGGCGCAGCTGGCCCAGGTTCGCGCGCTCCTGGCGGACCGCCGCCGGCGCCTGGAGGCGCTCGACACCCGCGCCGACGCCGATGCCTACGTGCGCGCCGTGCGGCGTTGCGTGCGTTCCTCTTTTGGTAAAATGCCGCCCCGCACGCCGTTGAACACGCGGATCGCCGGCCGGGTCAAGGGGCCCGGCTATGCGATCGAGCGGCTGGTTTACGAAAGCCGGCCGGGGTTCCAGGTGACGGCCAACCTCTATGTGCCGGCGGCTGCGGGCCGCCATCCCGCGGTCCTGATGCTGTGCGGCCACTCGGGCACGGGCAAGCAGTTCGAGCTGTACCAGACCGCCTGCCACGCGCTCGCGGTCAAGGGCTTTCTCGTCTTGACGATCGACCCGGTGGAGCAGGGTGAGCGCCATCAGTTCGAGCATGTTCCCGAAAAGAAGCGGCCCGGCCTCTGCGCGGCCCATTGCCTGATGGGCAACCAGCAGGTGCTGGTGGGCGATTTCTTCGGCTCCTGGCGCGCGTGGGACGCCATCCGCGGGCTGGACCTGCTGCTGGCGCGGCCCGAGGCGGACCCGGCCCGGGTGGGGGTGACCGGCAACTCCGGCGGCGGCACGCTGACCGCTTATGTGGCGGCCCTGGATCCGAGGCCTACCATGGTCGCGCCCAGCTGCTATATCTGTTCGCATGAGGCGAACTTGCAGAACGAACTCCCGAGCGACGCCGAGCAGAATCCCCCCGGCATCCTGAAAAGGGGGCTGGATCAGGCCGACCTGCTGGTGACCTACGCCCCGCGGCCGACCCTGATTCTGGGGCAGCAGGACGATATGTTCGACGCCCGCTACACCCGCCAGGCCGGGAAGGAAGTGGACCGCCTGCACCGGTTGCTCGGGTCCCGGGGAACGGCCGAGGTTTTCATCGGCCCCCGCGGCCACGGATTTTCCATTGAAAATCGCGAAGCCATGGTGGCCTTTTTCATGAAGCATACCGGCTTGAAGGGGGAGTCCAGGGAGGCGCCTTTCAAACCGCGGCCTGAAGCGGTTTTGAACGCCACGCCGGAGGGCAGCGTGGTCAAGGCCGGAAGCCGGCGGGTGCAGGACTTCACGCGCGACGACGCCGCGTTCTGGCGCCGGGCCCGGGGCAACCCGTCGCTGCAGACGCTCCGCCGCGACGCCATGCGCCTGCTGGGTGTGACCAAGCCCGCCCGGCCGCCCCACTACCGGCTGCTGCGCGGCGGGTATGAGGCGCCCGGTCCGTTCCGGGTTGTCAGCCAGTTCGGGCTCGAAACCGAGCCCGGCATCATGGCCATTGTCAGCTGCCTGAGCGAAGGCGGGGGCGTCATGCATCCCGCGCCGGGCCGGGCGCTGCTGTATGTGGGCCATGAGGCCGGCCTCCGGGACGTGCGCGAAATCAGCGCGGTCCAGCGTCTGGCGAAGGGGGAGAAGGCCTTTTTCGTCGTGGATCCCCGTGGCATCGGGGAGTCGATGGCGTCCACCTGCGGGGTTGCGCCGTTCCTGAGTCCCTACGGGAGCGACTATCTGTATGCCGCCACCGGGGAGATGCTGGGCGAAAGCCTTCTTGGCCGGCGCGTGTTCGACGTGCTGGGCGCCATCGATTTCCTGCTGGAAAACGGGGCCGAGGAGGTCCGGCTGGCCGGCCGCGGCCTCGGCAGCATCACGGCCGCGTTCGCGGCGCTGCTGCATCCCGACAATCCCCATGTGCGGCTGCTGGACTACCTGCCGTCCTACGAGGCGCTGGTGAAACACGATCTGGCGCGCTGGCCGTTGTCGTCGATGCTTCGCGGCGTCTTGCGCCATTTCGATCTTCCGGATGTCTATGCGGCGCTGGGGAATCGCCTGACCCGGTCGACGCCGTGGGATGCGGTTCTGTCGGAGCGGACGAAATGACGGCATTCGGGCAGATTGCCGAGCGGCTGGGACTGGGGGAGATGCATCCGATCCTGCGGGAGGCCTGGCCGGCCAGCGAGGCGCTGTTCGCGGCTGGTCGCGCGCCGCTCTTTGAGGCGGAACCGCTGGCGGAGGAGGCCCGCCGGCTTGGGATGCCGGACGACTTTATCGCGGACCTGGCCGCCGCCATTCCGGTTGTCGAGGCGGATCCTGTTCTGTCCGCCTATCTTTTCCACTGCCGGCGGCTGCTGTCGGATCCCGCCGCGGGCTGGCCTGTTTTCGGCGCCGGCTTTCCGGTCATCAACCCCGACTCTTCGCCCGCCGCCCGCATGGGCTACGCCCTGGTGTTCCTGGCCCTCGTGCCCGGCGCGAGCGACCTGTTCCGCCAGCGCGGCATTCCGGATGGCGTGATTCTCGACACGCTGGGCGACTTTGTCCGCTGGACGGGCGAGCACAAGCGGATTCGGGGCGCCTGGGGGCTGACCAATCTCGGGTGGCTCCAGAACCATCTCCGGGCCCGCCTGTTCGCCCTGGGCCGGCTGCAATTCAAGCTGGAGCAGTTCGGCCCGGATTTCCACGGCTGGCGGGAGAGGGCGACGGGCCGCGTGCTGCTCCTGGCCGGCGAGGGCATGCGCTTCCAGCCGCCAGGCCTGCTGGCCTACGGCGAGTGTGTTGTCCCTGTTTCAGGATCGTGGGCCGCGCGCTATCGCGAGGAGTCCGGCGCGGTCGAGGGCATGCCGGTGGATCCCCGGGGGTTCGTCGGCGACAAACCCGTGCGGCTAAGCCTGGACCGGTGGGAGCCGATCCTGAAAAAGGGCGATCCGACCATCGGCATCCACATCCCCGCGGGCGGTCCGATGGATTTCGACGCGTGTGCCGAGTCTTTTGCCCGGGCGTTCGACTTCTTTCCGCGCCATGTTCCGGAGCATCCGGCGGCGGCCTTTACCTGCGGCTCCTGGCTGCTCGATCCGCAGTTCGAGGGGCGCCTGCCGGAGTCGAGCAACATCCTCCGCTTCCTCCGTGCCATGTACTTGCATCCGCTGCCGGGGGGCACGGATGCCGGGCTCTACGAGCGGGTGTTCGACCGCCGCCGCCCGGCAGCCGACACGCCCCTGGAGGGGCTGACGACGCTCCAGCGCGCCGTGGTGGGGCTGCTGCGGGAGGGCGGGTCCTGGCGGGCGGGCGCCGGCCTCTTCTTCCCCCGGGACGGGCGCTGGGGCTCGCAGGTTTACCGCGCCATGTGGCCCGGGGGGGTGGATGAACATTTTGTGTGATAGGTCCTATAGGACCTATCTCAAGACAATGTACTGAAAAAGGAACAAAATATGCTTCTTCCCATGCCCGATACCCGCGCGGACGCCCTGCGCGAGGCCGCGTCGATCAAGGCGAACCCCGGCGCCTTTCTGACGGTTCCGGTGGATCGCATCCTGGGCGACAATCCCGGCGTTGAGCGGGACTCCCTGCTGAAGGGATTGCTGGCCTTTCACCGCGAGCGGATGGAGAAAGCCCCGCCGGTCGCGGTGTATCCGGAATCCGTTGCCTGGGTCGATCATCTGCGCAAGCGGGATGCGATCGTGCAGGCGGAAACCGGTTTGACGGACCTGGATATGGCGGTGCTGCGCAGCCTGCACGGCTACCTGACATTCCGCGGCTTTTCCCGTCTTCCGCCCCGGCCGGTCGAACGCTGCCGGGTCGTGTATGCACCCGAAACCGACAACGGGCAGTTTCACATCAAGAATGTGGACGATCCTGCCACCGGGTGGAAAGGGGCCGGCAGGCCGGCGGGCGCGGGGTATGGCGAGGCGACGCTGATCTGGGACGGCGTGGGGGCGGGCATGCACATGGACGAGGAGCCCGACCAGATCTTTCCGCTTCCGATTCCGCGCATGGTGCACCATTATGCCGACACCGTGCCTGCCGCAGTCGAGTTCCTGACCCGGTATTCGCCGTTCTGGGGTGCCCAGAATATCGTGCTGCATGATCGCGCGAAGCGATCCGTGGCGATCAACAAGAGCAGCCACAACTTCATCGAGGTGTACTATCCGGGCGCCGACGGTTGCAGCCATTGCAGCGGCATGGCCTGCCAGGACCTGAAGTCGCCCCAGGCCAAATACCTCAAGGCCAAGCGGCAGGACATCCTGGCCCGGCTCGGGATTCCCGCGGACTGTTCCGAGAACGCGTTCTGGAACGCCTGTGACCGCGCCGAGGCGATGCTTGCGGACTGCCTGAAGGCGATGAACGGCCGGATCACGATCGATCCCATCATCGAGTTGCTGACCACCCCGTGGCCCAACGGGCTGAACAAGACCGGCGCCCTGCTGCATCCGAAACAGCCGGTCGGGGAATACACCCTGATGACGCACGCCACGCTGATTGATCTTCCCGCCACTCTGTTCTGGGCCCGGGAGGCCGTGACGTTGGCGTATCCGGAGAGACCGTGGGTGGTGAATCCGGGCGGGAAGGCGATCAAGAGCCGGTTCACGGGTTAGGGCTTAAATCGTTTTGCGCACAGCGCGAGTTCTTTTTGTCTGTTGCCGCAGCCGTTGATCGCGGCTATGGCGGTAACGGTTTGATTGCGCCGCGCTGCGGTGTTTCGGCGTTGAACGGCCGGCTGCGGTTGGTCTGGTCTTGCTCGGCGAAGGCGCAAAATGTTCGCAGCAGAATCATTGCATCGCTGCAGAATAAATGATATTATAAAAATTAGTGTTAAGCCAACCCATGACCCAAACATGGCGGACGGAACAATGCTCGGTGAACAATCTGCGATTGACCGGTCTTGGTATGGGATCATGCTCTGCATGGTGTTTTTGTTTGTCATGCCTCCCCCAATCGGCAGGGCTGACTCCTCCGTTGCGTCATGGACCCGGGGGCATAAGAAGGTGCTCGTGATTCCCGTCCGGTTCACCGATCTGCCTGGCCCTTCCGATATGCCGGGGCCTTCGGGCATTCTGTCGGGGTGGGGCGCTTTTTCTAATGGAGTGACGACGGCCGCTATTAGCAACTTTTATGCCATCCAGTCTTACCATCAATACACCCTGGATTTCACATTTCTGCCCGAGGTCAACCTGGGCGTCAGCACCAGTTACTATAACACCCTGTATGGCAGCACCACCCATTCGAAATACACCTTGTGGAGCGAGCCCGGGTCTCTGGCGGATGATGCCCGGGCGCGGGCCCGTGCGATCGGGCTGACCAACGGCCTGGCTTCCTTGTATGAAAGCGACAACTACGACTTCGACATCATTGCCTGCGGGTTCATTCCCGGCCAATCCGGTTCGGCGGGCACCCCGTATGGCCGGTCGATCCTGGCCCTGAACTTCAATGTGCTGGCTCACGAAATTGGTCATTGCCTGGGCCTCCAGCATGCCAACGGGCTTTCCCGCGCCTCGTATTATTCTCCGGTCAAGCAGGGATCCTACTTCTACCATGCGTATGGCGATATCTATTGCCTGATGGGCTGGAAGGATAACACGACCACGGCGGCGCCGGCGCCCGACCGTGAGATGAACGCGTATTGGAAGCATCAGCTGGGCTGGCTGCCGGATGAGCACATCATGACCCCCGCCACCTCGGGTGTATACCGCATCCATGCATTCGATCAGGGCGTTCTGGACGCGGGATCGAATTACGCCTTGAGGATTGCGCGTGACGCGAGTTACACCTATTGGTTCGATTACCGGCAGGCCATCACCAATTCGGATTCCAAGTGGTCCCAGAACGGGCTGGAAGTTCATTTCGGAGGCGAATCGATCCGCGCTACCAGCGGCACCACGATGCTGCTGGACATGACTCCGGGGAGTCGCGGGCCCATCGGTACGACCTTCGCCACCATGCATGATGCGCCTCTTGCGATCGGCCGCACCTATACGGACGCGGACGCCAATCTCCACGTGACACCCGTCAGAAAAGGGGGCACCACCCCGGAATCCCTGGATGTGGTCGTGAACCTCGGGCCGTTCCCCTCCAATCAGGCGCCCACGGTGTCGATTTCGCCGGCCACGGTGTCGCTTGCCGCGGGCGGCACGCAGACGTTCACCGCAACCGCGTCGGACCCGGATGGCGACACGCTTTCCTACTACTGGGAGTTTGACGATGTCGCCAAGTCCGGCGGAACGGATTTTGGAGGCATCAACCCCGACTCGAGGCTTGCGACTCAGGGCCGCCACTCCTACAGCCAGCGGGGCGGGAGTTTCGTCAGGTGCACGGTTTCGGACATGAAGGGGCATGCCGTGACGGCCTCGGCGTCCGTGACGGTGACCAATGGCGCGGCCGTGCGGTTGACGGTCAGCGGGGTGGTCCTGGACGAGGAAGGCCGTCCCCTGGAGGGCGCCATCGTCAACAATTACCAGTCGGGCATTGCGTATGGGGCCTGGAACTTCGCGGGTTCCAGCGCCACCGCGTCGAACGGCCAGTATCGCATTGCCGTGCCGGCCAGCAACTACACCTACCGGTTTTCCGCCCTGCATGAGGGCTACAGCTACGCCTGTTCGTCGCCTGGCGGAACCGTGACCGTGGGGTCGGTCGATGTCACGAACATCACCTTCACGCGCGTCATGGCCTCCCACACCGTGGGCGGTTCCATCCAGGTGGCGGGCCGCTCCTACGATCCCGCCACCGATGGCGACCTGGGGATCAGCGGCGGCACGCAAAGCGTCCAGGCCACCCGGGGGTGGTGGCAAATGGATGTGCCGGATGGCTCTCTGGTCACCCTGTCCGCGCTCCCGTCCAATCCGGCGTACACCGTGTCCTCGGATTTCCCGAAACCGTATCGGGTGGTGGACGAGGCCGTCACCCTGGCCTTCTTCGTCACCATCCCGGGTGCCATGCCCCAAACCGGGTTTGTGACCAGCGGCTCCCAGGGTGATGATTCGGTGGGGACGGTTGGCATTCCCGTGCTTCTGACGCTCCCGGCCGGATCGACGAATTGGCCTGCGGATCAGTCCTTTTATTACTGGGTGGATGCGAGCAGCACCGCCGAATACGGGGTGGACTATAAAATGTCGGGCGGGAAGATCGTCTTTTACCGCGGCGCCGTTCCGGAGCCGTTCCATATTCCGCTCACGGTGATCCGCAACTCGGTGGTGAAGAACAAGACGGTGGTCATCAAGCTTGTCCCCACCAATTCGGCGGGCAACCTCGGCCCGCTCTCCACCTTCACCTATACCATCTTGAATCCCCGTCCGCCTCCGGATCCCACCCGGTTGGCCGCCCTGGCTGTCTCCAACGGCAGCGTCTCGTTTGTGGTTTCCAACCTGACCGCCTCCGCCACAAATCATGTGCTCCGGACCTTTGACCTCGTGTCGCCGGAGTGGACTACGGTTCACACCTTCTCGGGGCTTTCCGGTCAAACCAACTGGGGCGAGCTGCTCAGCAACGCCTGGCCGCGCGTTTTCTACCGGGTGATCAGCGAGTGAGGCCCGTCTCTCAATCTGGCAAGAATACTAAAAGGGGACAATTTAGGTGCGCTTTTTTTTCTTGGCGCGCAGGGTTTCAAGCTGGTCGCGCAGGATGGCGGCGCGCTCGTAATCTTCCGTCTTGATGGCGTCCTGCAGCTGCTTTTCGAGCGAATCGGACGCGCTCGGCGGCGTGTCCTCCCGGATCCTCTTGAGCAGGGCGGTCAGTTCGGCGATCGAATGGCGCCATTCCTCGCTGTAGGAGTCGACATCGAGCGATGGCAGGCCCCGGATGCTGGAAATGGCGTCCTGCAGGATCGTGAGCGCCTTTTCGGGGCGGTTTTTTTTCAGCTGAAGCATGGCGGACGCCAGGGCGCTGACCTTCATCAGGTAGGGACGCCATTGCTCGAGGTGGAGGCGATCGTCGGGTTTTTCGGCGTAGCGGGCGACCAGGTCAAACAGCTTCAGGTTGTGCTGCGTGTCGGCGATGGTGCGCTCCCAGTCCTCGATTTCAAGGTACCGGATATAGCGCAGGTAATACAGGGTGCTCTCGTCGAACAATTCCTCGCAGGCTGCGTGGTTGAGGCTGAACGCAGGGCTGCTGCCGGCTTCGGCATCCTTGAGGCGGGCCTCCTGGTAGGCCAGGGCCGATTCCGCCTCATGGGGCGTTTTGCCGTCGGGCCGCCCCTTGACCTCATATTGCTCGATGCCCATGGGAAGGCGCACCTGGAGCAGGACGCGACCGTCCGAAAACCGGACCATCCGGATGTTCTGCTCCGGCTCGTACGGCCATTCGTCCAACAGGGATTTGATGTCGATGTCTTTCATCAGTTCACGCGATTGCTTGACCTCTTTGCCGCCCGTCTATGATCGTCTTTCGAGGCTTTTGAAGCAAGCTTGATTTGAACAGGCCGATTCCGCATGATGCAGGCGGAAGGATGGACTATGGACTGTTTGTTGAAACTGTTGTCGCCTCGCGCCCGGATCCGGATCACCCGGGTGGATGTCACCCAGACGGTGAAGGCGTTGGAGGGCCGCCATCTGAGCGGCCCCGTGGCCGGGCGTATTCTGGCGGAAGGCGTCACGGCGGTCAGCCTGCTGTCGGCCGACAGCGAGCCGGAAGAGGCCGTGCTGCTCCAGGCGCGGGTGGACGGCCCCGTTCGGGGGGTGGTGGCCGAGGTGACCGGGGCCGGGCATGTCCGGGGCTATACCTATGAAAAGATCTTTTCCGATCTGGACGGGCGGATTCCGGTCGAGTCGGCTCCCGCGCTGGGCGCCACCGGCACCGCCATGCTCCAGCGCAGCCTGCCTGGACGGCTGCTGGGGCAGTCGCCCATGGCCTTTACGCCGCCCGATTTCCGGGTGATGCTGGCCCGCTATTACAACCAGTCGCTGCAGGTTCCGGCCGGCGTGGTGCTGGCGATCGCAGCGGATGCGGGCGGGGTGTCGCAGGCGCGCGGTCTGGTGGCGGAGCGCATGCCCGACGGGTTGCAGACGGATTTTGTGCCGGTGCTGGAGGCGATGCACGACGGCCGCGTGGAGGCCTGGCTGAAGGCGGACGCGCCTTTGGCCGAACTGGCCGCCATGACGGGGCTGGAGGATCTGGTGGTGCGGGAGACCCGGGAATTGCGGTTCCAGTGCCGGTGTTCGCGGGACAAGGCGGTGTCGTCGTTCGGGTCGCTTTCCATCACGGAGATTGATGACATGGTGCGGGAAGGCAAGCCGCAGCACGTGGTCTGCCACATGTGCGGCGCCGATTATCTGGTCCTGCCCGCCGAAATCGCGCGCTAACGGCCGGTCACCGATCTCGGATCCCATCCGCCCTCTTCACATTTGGGGACACTTCGCGCTTGAACAGAACCGCCCGAGGGCCTACAGTTCCGGCAGTGCGAGGCATTCTATCGAGGGAGGTTGTATGAAGGGTTTCTGGGTTTTTCTGGCGGTGGTGTGCGTGGTCGGCCTGATCCTGGCGGGGTGGGGCGTGAGCACGTATAACGGCATGATCGTGAGCCGGGAGAGCATCAAGCAGCAGTTCGGCGACGTGGACGTGCAGCTCCAGAGGCGCGCCGACCTGATCCCCAACATCGTCAATACGGTCAAGGGGTATGCGGCGCATGAGGAAAAAGTGTTTTCGGAGGTCGCCGCCGCCCGGTCCCGCCTGCTCTCCGCCCAGGCGCCGGCCGACAAGATCGAGGCCAACCAGCAGCTGTCCGGCGCCCTGGGCCGCCTGCTGGCCATCGCCGAAAGTTATCCCCAGCTTCAGGCCAATCAGAATTTCATCCGGTTGCAGGACGAGCTGGCCGGCACGGAAAACCGGATCGGCGTGGCGCGGACCCGGTACAATGAGACGGTCCGGGCCTACAACACCCGCATCCGGGTGTTCCCCGGCTCCTTCATTGCCGGCCGCTACGGGTTCGAGGCCGAACCCTACTTCGAAGCCGAAAGCACGGCCAAGGCTGTGCCCAAGGTGGCTTTTTAAATATGAACCGGCTCTTGACCCGATGGCTCCTGGTTCCGGTCGTCCTCGTTCTGGCCGCAACCGCGTGGGGGCTTGACGTTCCGCCCTTCACCGGCCTGCTGGTGGACAACGCCGGCCTGCTTTCCCCCGAGGAGCGCGGGCGCATCACGGGCCGGCTGGAAGCGTTCCAGGCCGCGACCACCGGCCAGATGGCCGTGCTGATCGTCCCCTCCCTGAAAGGCGATTCCATCGATGCGTTCGGCATCCGCGTGGGCGACGCCTGGAAAGTGGGAAAAGCGGGGCGCGACGACGGGCTGATCCTGATCGTGGCCGTCGAGGACCGCGAGATGCGCATCGAAGTCGGGTACGGCCTTGAAGGCTTCGTGAACGACGCCCGGGCCGGCGACGCGATCCGGGCCCTGGGGCCGGCCTTCCGTGACAAACGGTACGCCGCCGGCATCCTGGAGGCGATCGGCCAGCTCGAGGCGTTTGTCAAGCCCGGCGCCATGCCGGCGCCGCCGGCCGGTCAGCCGGCCGCAGACGGGAAGGACATGCCGCTATTCGGGAAAATCATGTTCTTTGTGTTTTTCGTCGGATTCATCGTGATCTTTGCGGTGCTCTCCCGATTCAGCAAGGGCCGGCCCGGTTCGGGCAGCGGCGGCGGATTCGGGGGCGGTGGAAGGAGCAGTGGCGGGGGCGGCGGATTTTCCGGCGGCGGGGGCGGGCGCTTCGGCGGCGGCGGCGCGTCCGGCAAGTGGTAGCCCATCAGCCTTTGCGGGCGAGTTTGTTCCGGACGATTTGAAGGGCCGTTCGTGTTTCGGCCACGCCGAACAGGGCCGTGAATCCCGCGTAGAGGCTGCCGCCGACTCCGGCAGCCACCAGGACCCGGATCAGCTGGGAAGCCAGTCCATTGCCGGTCAGGACGGTTTTGAGGAGTCGAACCGTTTCCCAGGCACCCGCTCCGCAGAGCAGGGCTCCGGCCAGCACGATCGCCCCCATCTTCAGCCAGGGAAGCGCCGCGCCCAGCGGGACATCCCGTTTCAGGAGGGCGACCAACTGAACGCAGTTCAGGATGGAAACGGCCGCCATGCTGGCGGCAATGCCCACATGTCCCATGTTCAGGACGAGCACCAGCAGGGCATTCAACCCGAGGTTGAGCCCGATGGCCAGCAGGTTGACTTTCAAGGGGATCTTGGGCTTCCCCAGGGCGTGGAAGCAGGGGACGAGCACCTTGATGGCGGCATAGCCGGTGAGGCCGAACGCGTAAGCGCGCAAGGCGGCCGCCGTCTGAAAGGTGGCTTCGGCCGTGAACGCGCCGCGCTGGTAGATGGGCGCCAGGATATCCGGGGCAAGGGCGAAAAGCCCCGCGGCCGCCGGCACCGTCAGGAAGAGCGACAGCCGGAGCGCCTCCTCCACGTGGCGGCCGAACGACTGCCGGTCGTGGTTGGAGGCGAAGCGCGCCACGGAGGGCAGCAGCACGGTGGCGATGGCCACGCCGAACATGCCGATGGGAAAATAGAGCACGCGGAAGGCCAGCCCCAGCCAGGAGCGGGCGCCGTTGATGCCCGAGGCGAATTGCCCGTTGATGAGCACGTTGATTTCCACGGCCGAGGCCGCGATCAGGGCCGGCCACAGGAGCGTCCACAGGGCGGCCAGCTTGGGGTCCCGCCAGTTGAACTGCCAGCGGAAACGGAACCCCTGGCGCCACAGGGCCGGCAGCTGGACGGCCAGCTGCGCGATCCCGCCCAGCAGGACGCCGATGGCGATGCCGATCATGCCGCGCGCGGTGAAGAGGGGATGATGCCAGTCGGACTGGGGTTCCAGGTATGCCGCCAGCGCCACGCCGGCTCCCACGGAAACCAGGTTGAACGCCATGGGGGCGATGGCGGGGATGCCAAAGACAAAGCGCGAGTTCAGCATGCCCATTACGACCGCCGCCACGGAGATGAACAGGATGAACGGAAACAGAATACGGGTCAGTAAAACCGTCTCTTCGAATTTGCCTTCCACCGCATGAAAACCGAAACTGGTCAGGTTGACCAGGAAGGGGCTGAACGCCACGCCCAGCACGCACAGGAGTCCCATGAACAGGATGAGCATCGACAGGACAAGACGCGCGAGCTCCCACGCCGTGGCCGGCCCCTCGCGCTCCTCCGTTTTGGCGAAGACCGTCGTGAACGCGGTGGAAAGCGCCCCTTCGGCGAACAGGTCGCGCAGCAGGTTGGGGATCTGGAAGGCGGCGATGAAGGCGTCCAGCTGAACCCCCGCGCCGAACATGGCGCCGATCACCGCTTCCCGGAAAACGCCCAGGACGCGGGAGCCCATGATGGCCAGGCTGACCATCAGCGCGGCGGCGCGGCCTTTTCCGGGTGCGGGCATGAGACGTCTCCGTTTTGGTCGCCCATTATCGGGAATTCGCGCAAGGGGGCAATGAAATTCGGCGTTTGTATTCGGCCGGCCTCTTTGTCAATGCAGGCTCCTTTGATCCCTTCAACTGGAGCCGATCACAATCCTGAAAGGCCCGGTTAAGCGGTTTCATCATTTCATGCACAATCGTTATTGAAAAAATCTTGTAAGCTCGCCGACAATCAGCGAATATTATTAGATCGTTCATATACTTCGATTTTTGAGGGAGAATCAGCATATGGGATCTCGTTTGGCGGTCACTCTCTTGATGATGCTGTTATCATATCATGTTACAGCGGAAGACGATGAACGGGAGTTCGAAAGACGGGATTGGACGGCTGTTCAGCAACGGGTTCTCCTTTTGCAGGATACGTATGTGAAGGGAACCCCGGGGCTTCGTGACCGGTATCAGACGGTGAGGCTCAGGCAGGTGGCGATCCTGCCGCCCGATCCGGAGCTGACGATCAATATGAAGGCCGGATTCGCGGCTTTCCAGGCGCGCGATTTCAGCTATACCTTTTTAAAAGGCCTGATTCCGGTTTCCCTGTATGGGGTCGAGGTTTATCCGGTGCTGGTTTCGGAGGACCGGAAAACCCGCGAGACCCTTTTTTTTAATGCCCGTGGCCGCTGCATCGGGAAATTGGCTCCGGTCATCGGATATGATCCCTATGCCTGGCTCAAGGAGCCGGGAAGTGATTTCTTCGAGGTCAGCCGGTCGGCGGATGAACTGGCCTGGGCGCTGGCGCTGAATGATCCGGCGCGTGTGACGTGCAC
>CAYZVY010000019.1:0-3247 GCA_964481675.1 uncultured Verrucomicrobiota bacterium | reverse complement strand
TTCGATTCCGCCGGCATGAGCAGTTGCCTGTGGACCGACCGGTTTTCGCTGGCGTCCGGGGGGGCCGCGTTTTTATGCCGTTGGAAACGCGGATCTGGACAGCGATGGCGACGGGCTTTGCGACGCCCGCGAAAAGCGCGTTTATGGCACGGTTCCGGACGTGACCGATACGGACGGCGACGGACTTACCGACGGCCAGGAAGTGCTGCCGGAGCTAAGCCATCCGCTCCTGCCGGATACGGACGGCGACACCATGGGCGACGGCGTGGAAGTCTTCGGTTGGGGCGCCTGGGATGCCCGCCTCTTTTCGGGGTGCGACTGGGTCGATCCGGGCTCGAATGCCATCTGGGTGACGGATTGGCAGCCGGAGCAGGTTTCGGAGGGCTATGTGGATAGCGGTTACTCGGCCCCCATCGCGGCGCCGCTGATCCTGGGTGCCTATACGGGCACCACCTTCCAGGTTTCCGTGGATGGTTTTCTCCTGATTGATTCGGCCAAGGTTGCCGGCGAGCTGTCGCCCGGGCTGAACAAGCCTCTTCCCTGTCCGGAGATGGACCGCGCGATCGCCCCCTTCTGGGACGATCTTCGCGTGTCGGCATTTGACGGCGTCTGGGTGGAGGTGTTCGGAACCGGGCTGGCCATGCGGGTTGTGGCCACGTGGGAGGACGCTGAAGTCGAATCTGCGGCCGGCTTGAACGAGGCGCTTGACGTGCAATGCGAGTATGCCGCCGCGACCCGTTCCTACACGTTCCGGTACCGGCCCGCGCAAGGACGCCTGTTCCCCTCCGCCTCCACCTGCACGATCGGCATCCAGGGCGGGCTTCCGGGCAGCCTGGCCTGCGTGGCCTTCAATGATTCGCGCTGGCCGCAGACGAATGTCACGGTGCAACTGTCGCCGGCGCTGACCCAGCCGAAACGGACGGATACAGACAACGATGGCTGGACGGACGATGTGGAGGCGCTCCTGGGTATGAACCCTGTAGTGGCGGAAGATCCGCAGGGCGATTCCGATGGCGATGGCGTGTTGAACGGCCTGGAAGCGGAGCAGGGGACGGATCCGACGACCGACGATTCCGATGGCGACGGTTTTTCGGACGGGGAGGAGTCGTTCTGGGGGATGGATCCGCTGACGCCGTGCGATCCGGATGGCGATGAAGACGGCGACGGGCTGGCCAACTGGGACGAATGGGTGTTCAGGTGCAATCCGTTGCAGGCCGACACGGACGGGGATGGCGCTAGCGACTGGCTGGAAGTGGAGCAGGGAAGCGATCCTGCCGACTTCTCCGATTACGGCATGGCACCCGCGGAGACGATGGAGGTTGTGGTTCAACTGCAGGGCGGCGCCTTGCCGCTTTCAGTCCCGGTTTCACGGGGCATGGACGCCAGTTCCCTGAGCATCGAGCAGCCCGCCGAACCCCACGGCACCATCCTGAAGATCGGCAACATCCGGTTCCGCTGCCGCCCCGGCAGCGCGGGCGGCTCGATCGGTCGCTTCCGGCTGGCTAAGGGGCGCACCTACGATCTGGTCATCTACTCCCAGGACGGCCAGGTGCAGGAGGTGCCGGTCTGGTCGACCATCGAGATCGACGGCCTGCCCCCGGTTCCGGTACCCGGCCAGCCCCGCTGGATCTGCGGCTCCGCGGTCATCGACAATCCCGCCGCCACGCTGGGCGAGCGCCCCGTCATGCTTTCGGAATCGAAGGCGGCGCATTCCACGCTGCGCGGCTACACGCTGGCGCTGGAAGGCCCGAGCGGCGAACGGCCGCCCCAGGCGGAATGGCCCCTGGATGCCGCGGTCGGGTTGACCGCCGTCCTGTCTCCCGGCCTTGAGGGGCAGTATGCGTGGACAACCGATGTGGAATCGATCCAGATGGAGGCCGACGGTTCCAATGCGGTGATCCACGTGGGCGCCGTGATGAACGTCCAGGTTTCCTTCACGCCGGATGGCGCCGCCGAGCCCATGCTGACCTGCTCCGCGCCCCTGCGGCCGGCCGGGCACGCGTGCACGTGGGGCAACCTGGTCATGGACCTGCCGCTGCACGTCCGGTACAACGACAACGACAGTGACTTGAACAGCATGCCGGACCTCCAGCAGGATCCTCCCCCGGCTGCCGACCCGGACCTGCGGCTGGTCACGTTCCTGTATGACGACGCCGGCGTTCTGCCCTGCTGCCGCAAGGTTTTTGCCGGAGCCAAGGTGACCCTGACCCGGTTGCTCGGCGGGACCCGCATCCGGATGTGGAACGAGGACGTGACCGCGCCGTTCCCGATGCCGTTCGAGGCCTCCTTCGGCGCGTCTCCCTGGATCTTCCAGTTGGAAGGCGTCGAGTCCAGTTATGAGCCTTTGGACGTCGCGTTCCAGGCCGATGTGACGTTCGATTCGGCTCCTTCGCTGTTCCGCATCTATCGCACCACGGTGCTGCGCGTGTCCGTGGTGAATCCCGTGGGGTCGGCCGACGGCCATCCGGACAGCCGGAGCCGCTTTGTCATGGATGCGGGGGCGCCTTACCGCTATGACTGGCAGGCGGTTTCCGATTCGTTAGCGGGAAACGGATCCTTGTGCCGGCCCGACGGTGTAATCAACTGCCCCGCCACGTATGACTATGCGTGGTCGATTACGCCCTCCTGCGGCACGCTGGAACTGACCGGTTCGTCCCGTCCGATCCATTTCCCGCCGCCCGGCGTCAGCGGCACGCATCAGGACGGCGACTTGAAACTGGAAGTCGCGCTGAATGGCCAGCCAACCGGTATCTTCGACACGAAGAAGGTGCGGGTCTACGACGATCACCTGCGCCGGGACATGGAGAACTTCACGCCGGAGAATCTGGTGCCGTTCCATTCCGTGCAGGGCACCATGGTCGGTGCCCCCCGGTCGCTGGGTTTTATTTGTCATAATAGTACCTCTCACGCGTTGAGTGGAAATGTTGCTGACGCCTCTTGGTTAATGTGGAATTGTTCCACATCGTATACCTTTTATGCATCAGGTTACCAGACCCCCCCATTTGAAGGGCTTGAGAGGGGAGATATCGTGGCTTATTTTAAAGAGGACTATGATTTGTTTCATTCTCAAACTTGCACTGGTAATGGATCTGAAACTTGGGGCGCTAACAATGAGCCGCTTCAATGGGATCCCAATACGCATTCGTTTACAAACCGTGCTTGGTTTTTTACGACGGCACCCGCGGGCGTTCATTATCAGAATGCCGATCCGAATAGTTTTCCGATGACGATAAAAGTGTATAAAAAA
>CAYZVY010000018.1:0-32322 GCA_964481675.1 uncultured Verrucomicrobiota bacterium | reverse complement strand
CGCGGGTCGAGGTCAAGTCGCGCCGCGTCGGCGGCGCCACGTACCAGGTTCCGGTGGAAGTGTCGCCCGAGCGCCAGATGGCTCTGGCCCTGCGCTGGATCATCGGCTACGCCCATGCCCGCAAGGGCGTGCCGATGAAACGCGCGCTGGCGCTGGAACTGCTGGACGCCTACCAGGAGCAGGGCAACGCCATCAAGAAGCGGGACGACACGCACAAGATGGCGCAGGCGAACAAGGCGTTCGCCCACTACCGCTGGTAGAGACCGTAAAAAGGGAACACGATGACGCCGGGCGGCTTGCCGTCCGGCGTCTGATCGCTAAAAAGAACAGATGATCCGATGGTTGCGACGTTGACCTCAAAGAGCCAGAAAGACGACAAGCGGAGCCGGGAGGCAGCCGAAAGGCTGCGTCCTTTGGCGCGTTTGCGTAATTTCGGCATTGCGGCGCACATCGACGCGGGCAAGACGACCGTGTCGGAGCGGATCCTGTTTTACGCGGGCCGGGTGCACCGGATGGGCGAGGTGCACGACGGCAACACGACGATGGACTGGATGATCCAGGAGAAGGAGCGCGGCATCACGATCACGAGCGCCGCGACGACCTGCTTCTGGCGGGATCACCAGCTGAATCTGATCGACACCCCCGGACACGTCGACTTCACGGTCGAGGTGGAGCGCTCGATGCGCGTGCTGGACGGGGCGGTGGCCGTGTTCTGTGCGGTCGGCGGCGTGCAGCCGCAGTCGGAGACGGTCTGGCGGCAGGCCGACCGGTATCATGTCCCCCGCCTGGCGTTCATCAACAAGATGGACCGGAGCGGGGCCGATTTCAAGGGTGTCCTGGCGCAGATCCGCGAGAAGCTGGGGGCCGTGGCGGTTCCCCTGCAGCTGCCGATCGGCCAGGAGGACCGGTTCGAGGGGATCGTGGACCTGCTTGAGATGAAGGCGCTGCACTTCGTCGGCGAGAGCGGCCGCACGGTCGACGCCGCCGCCATCCCGGCCGGGATGGCCGCCGAGGCGGAGCAGGCGCGGGCGGAGATGGTGGAGCGGATCGCGGAGCTGGACGAGGAGGTTCTCAAGGCCTACCTGGAGTCGCCCGAGGTGCCCGCGGCCCTGCTGCGGGCCGGCATCCGGCGCGCCGTCATCGCGAACGCCCTGGTGCCGGTGCTGTGCGGCTCGGCGCTGAAGAACAAGGGCATCCAGCCGCTGCTGGATGCCGTGGTGGATTTCCTGCCGTGCCCGCTGGACGTGGGCGCGGTGACGGGCACGCACCCCAAGACGGGGGAGGCGGTGACGCGCGAGGCGGACGACATGGGGCCGCTGGCGGCGCTGGCGTTCAAGCTGGCGACCGATCCCTTCGGCCGACTGGTGTTCGTGCGCGTCTATTCGGGCCAGCTGAAGAAGGGCGCGGCGGTGTTCAACCCGCGCACGAAGAAGCGGGAGCGCGTCGGCAAGCTGGTGCGGCTCCACGCGGACTCGCGCGAGGAGACCGAGACGCTGTACGCGGGCGAGATCGGGGCGGCGATCGGGCTGAAGGACACGGTCACGGGCGACACCCTGTGCGCCGAGCACCTGCCGGTGGTCCTGGAGCGCATCCTGTTTCCCGAGCCGGTCATTGCGATGGCGATCGAGCCGAAGAGCACGGCGGACCGCGACAAGCTGGTGGACACGTTGCAGACGCTGGCGGCGGAAGACCCGACCTGCCGGATCAGCATGAACGAGGAGACGGGGCAGACGCTGCTGAGCGGCATGGGCGAGCTGCACCTGGAGATCCTGCTGGACCGGATGCTGCGCGAATTCAAGGTGCAGGCCAACGCGGGCAAGCCGATGGTCGCCTACCGCGAGACGGTGACGGCGGCGGGCCGCGGGGAATCGACTTTTGACCGGGAGATCGGCGGCCAGGCGCATTTTGCGCGGGTGGTCGTCGAGGTGGAGCCGGCGGGGCGCGGGACGGGCAGCTCGGTTGCCTTCCGCGTGTCCCAGGACCGGATACCGGAAATTTTCCGGGCCAGCCTGCGCGAGGGCGTGCAGGATGTCCTGGTGACGGGCATGCTGGCGGGCTATCCGCTGACGGATGTGTGCGTGAACGTCGTGGACGGGGCTTTCAACGAGCTCAGCTCCACCGAGGTGGCGTTCCGCACGGCCGCAGCCATGGCCGCGAGGGAAGGGATCCAGGCCGCGCGGCCGGTGCTGTTGGAGCCGATCATGAAGGTCGACGTTCTGACCCCGGCCGAATCGATGGGCGAGGTGCTGGGAGACCTGAATGCGCGGAGGGGTCGCGTGAAGGAACTGACCGCGAAGGGGCCGCTGCAGATGGTGCATGCGGTGGCGCCCCTGGCGGAGCTGTTCGGCTACGCGACGGCGATCCGGTCCCTGAGCAGGGGGCGGGCGAGCTACACGATGGAGCCTCATAGCTTCGACGTGGTGCCCGAGGCGATTCAGCAGGCGATGATACACTAAAGGTGAGAGAAACATGAATGGGCAGCGCATACGCATTCGATTGAAAGCCTACGATCACGGCGTGCTCGACCAGTCGGTGAACGACATCGTCGAGACGGCGCGTCGGACCGGCGCCCGCGTGGTGGGACCGATTCCGCTGCCGACGCGCATGGAGCGGTATTCCGTCAACCGGAGTCCGCACTCGGACAAAAAGTCGATGGAGCAATTCGAGGTCCGCACGCACAAGCGCATGCTGGACATCGTGGAGCCGACGGCAAAGACCGTGGATGAGCTGAAGAAGCTCAACATGCCGGCGGGTGTGGACATAACCATCAAGATATGAGTGCAGTCATGGATGGCTTAATAGGCAGGAAGCTGGGCATGACCCAGATCTATCGCGAGAGCGGCGAGCAGGTGCCGGTGACGGTCCTGGAAGTCGGTCCGTGCGTGGTGCTGCAGAAGAAGACGAAGGCCACGGACGGCTACGACGCCCTCCAGCTGGGCTTCGTCGCCCGCAAGGAGTCGCGCACGTCCAAGGCGATCGTCGGGCACTGCAAGAAGGCCGGGGCGGCGCCCCAGCGTTTTGCGAGGGAGTTCCGGTTCGCCGACGCGGCGTCGATGAAGGCGGGCGACACGGTGACGGCCGCGATCTTCACGGGCGTGGAGTTCGTGGATGTGCAGGGCGTCTCCAAGGGCCTCGGCATGCAGGGCGTCGTCAAGCGCTACCGCATGGCGGGCGGCCCGATCACCCATGGTGGTCATTCCAAGCGCCGGGTGGGTTCGATCGGCTGCCGGTCGTATCCAGGCCGGGTTCACAAAAACAAGCGCATGCCGGGCCACACGGGCAACGAGATCGTGACGCAGCAGAATCTGCGCGTCGTGGCCGTTCGTCTCGAGGACAACGTGCTGCTGGTCAACGGCGCGGTGCCGGGGCCGGTGGGCAGTTTTCTGGTGGTCAAAAAGGCGTTGAAGAAGGTTAAGAAAGCGTCATGAGCAGTGTCAAGGTAATCGATCAGAAGGGCGCGGAGATCGGTGCGGTCGATCTGCCCGACGGGCTGCTGGCGGACTCCTCCAAGGGCGTCCAGGCCATGCGTGACGCGGTGGTAGCCTACCGGAACGGGCTTCGGGCCGGCTCGGCCAGCTCGAAGGGCAAGGGCGCCGTCGCGGGCAGCGGCAAGAAGCCGTGGAAGCAGAAGGGCACGGGCCGCGCGCGGGCGGGTTACCGCCGGTCGCCGGTCTGGAAGGGCGGCGGCGTGGCCTTCGGGCCGGTGCCGCGCAGCTACGTCCAGCGGCTTCCCAAGAAGGTGGTGAAGCTGGCGTTCCGCCGGGCGTTCAGCGACAAGGTGGCCGATGGCGCCGTGTCGGTGCTGGACAGCCTCGTGCTGGAGGCGCCGAAGACCAAGCTCTTCGCGGCGCTGCTGAAGGGCCTCAACCTGCCCGGCCGGGCGCTGATCGTGCTCGACAAGGTGGACAACGCGGTCCTGCTGGCCTCCCGCAACCTGCCGCGCGTCACCCTGGCCACGGCCTCCGAGGTCAGCACGTTCGAGCTGGTCCAGTGCCAGCAGGTCATCGTGACGAAGGCGGCGCTGGCCGTCCTGGCGACGCGCCTGGCGGCCGAAGGGAGCAAATAGCCATGAAGACGCCGCAAAGCATTATCCGGACCCTGCTGGTGACCGAAAAGGGCACCCGTCTCCAGGGCGAAAACAAGTTCCTGTTCCGGGTGGCCCCGGACGCCAACAAAATCGAGATCCGCCACGCCGTCGAGAAGCTGTTCAACGTGCACGTGACGGCCGTCAACACGATGTCGGTCGGCGGCAAGCTCAAACGGGCCGGCCGCAGTCCCCGGGCCGGCCGCACGCCGGACTGGAAGAAGGCCGTCGTGACGTTGAAGGCGGGCGAGAAAATTGACCTTGGGTGAGCGAGGAGTGGGGTAAGATATGGCTCTGAAAAGCTTTAAGCCGACGACGAAGAGCCGCCGCTTCATGGTCGTGAGCGCGTTTGACGAACTCACGAAGAAGAAGCGGCCGGAACGCCCGTTGTTGGAGTCGCAGAAGAAGTCCGGCGGCCGGAACAACCAGGGGCGGATCACGGTCCGCCACCATGGCGGCGGGCACAAGCAGCAGTACCGCGTGATCGATTTCAAGCGGGACAAGCATGGCATCCCGGCCAAGGTATCGGCGGTGGAGTACGATCCGAACCGCTCGGCGCGGCTGGCGCTGCTGGTCTACGCGGATGGCGAAAAGAGGTACATCATCTGCCCGGCCGGGCTGCTGGTGGGCGCCTCGGTGGTGTCGGGCCCCGACGTGGAGCCGACGCTGGGCAACACGCTTCCGCTGGCCCGGGTGCCCCTGGGTCTGCCGGTTCACAACATCGAGCTGCGGCCCGGCAAGGGCGGCCAGATGGTGCGGACGGCCGGCGGGGTGGCGCAGATCCTGTCGAAGGAGGAGCAGTACGCCGTGGTCCAGATGCCGTCGGGCGAGTCCCGCCGGGTCAAGCTCACGTGCATGGCGACGATCGGCCAGGTGGGCAACGTCGATCACGAGAACATCAACTCGGGCAAGGCGGGCCGCAAGCGCTGGCTGGGCGTTCGCCCGACGGTGCGCGGCGTGGCCATGAACCCGGTGGATCATCCGATGGGTGGCGGCGAAGGCCGCACCTCGGGCGGCGGTCACCCCGTGACGCCGTGGGGCCAGCTCACCAAGGGCAAGAAGACCCGGCACAAACGCAAGACGTCCGAGAAATTCATCGTCAGCCGGAGAAAGAAATAAACTATGGGACGCTCTCTCAAAAAGGGTCCGTTCGTGGACGACAGCCTCTTGAAGAAAGTCGAGCGGCTGAACAAGAACAACGAGAAGCGCGCGATCAAGACCTGGTCGCGGCGGTCGATGGTGATCCCGGACTTCATCGGGCACACCTTCGCTGTGCACAACGGCAAGCAGCATATCTCGGTTTATATCACCGAAAACATGGTGGGGCACCGGTTGGGCGAGTTTGCTCCGACCCGTATCTTCCGTAAGCACGGTGTGCATACGGACAAGACCGTGGCGATGAAGTAGTCGAAACGCAAGATCGCGGTTGACGCGCGGGTGGTTGTTGTGCAGAATACACGGCTCTCATGGGGGTCGGTCGCGCTGGTTCTTGTTCTGGCCTGGTCCGCGGGTGCGCGGGGGGCGGGGGACGGGGAGCCGGCGGGGGACGGATTGCCGGAACGGCAAGTCCGGGTTTTGACGGCGGCCCTGGCGGCGGCGCGCAGTGAGGCGGACGGGTTGAAGGCCCGCCTGGACGGGCGGGTACTGGCGGCGGCTCCGGCCGCGGCGCTCCCGGAAGGGGGCGCGCGGGTGCTGGAGGCGAACCGGGAACTGGGCCTGGTGGTGATGGACGCCGGCTCGCGGCAGGGCGTCAAGGCCGGCATGGTGCTGATGGCTGTGCGGGGCGCGAAGCCGCTGGCGCGGGTTCGGGTTGTGGATGTGCGGCGCCGGGTGGCCGGCGCGGCGATCGAGGAAGTGTTGCCGGGGTCTCCCTATCCGGGGCCGGGCGACAGGCTGGTCGTGGTGACGGATGGAGAGTAGGAAAAGCGGATTTATGCAAGTCACAGCGCTGACGAAATATGTTCGAATCGCGCCGTCGAAGGCGATGGACCTGGCGAAATCGATCCAGGGGCTTCCGGTTGAGGAGGCCCTGAAGGTTACGGCGTTCAGCCCGCGGAAGGCGGCGAAGCTTATCGGCAAGACGCTGCGGTCGGCCGTGGCGAATGCCGAGCACAACGCCAACCTGGCGGCCGAGGATTTGACGGTGAAAGAGGCGGTGGTGACGCCGGGACCGGTGTTCCGCCGTTTCTGGGCACGGTCGCGCGGGTCGGCGAGCCCGATCCGGAAGCGGACGAGCCACATCAAGATCACGTTGACGGACGGGAGCGCCGCCGGGGCCTAGTTCCGGCGGTTTGAAAGGAGCAAGACATTGGGCCAGAAGGTAAATCCGATTGGGTTGCGCGTCTCCGTGACCAAGGAATGGCGGTCGCGGTGGTTTGCGAGCAAGAAGGCGTTCGGGGCGCTGCTGATCGAGGATGAAGAGATCCGGACGACCATCAAGAACCGCCTGAAAGAGGCGGCGGTGGCCGAGATTCTCATCGAGCGCTACGCGAATCGCGTGCGCGTGACGATCTTCACGGCCCGGCCCGGAGTGGTCATTGGCCGCAAGGGGGCGGATCTGGAAGTGATCCGCATGGACCTGTCCAAGCAGACGGGCAAGGAATTTTACATCGAGATCCGCGAAGTCCGCAACCCGGACACGAACGCGCAGCTGGTGGCGGAGAACATCGCCCTTCAGCTGGAGCGCCGGGTCTCGTTCCGCCGGGCCCTGAAGCGCGCCATCAAGATGGCCATGGACCTGGGCGTGGACGGGATCAAGGTGCGGGTATCGGGCCGCCTGGGCGGCGCGGAACTCTCCCGCAGCGAATGGTACAAGGAGGGGCGCGTGCCCCTTCACACGCTGCGGGCGAACATTGAATATGGGTTTACCGAGGCACGGACGACGGCCGGCGCGATTGGCGTGAAGGTCTGGATCTGCCGTCCGAAAGTGGACGCGGACAAGGAATCGAGGGGGAAGAGCCATGGCGCTTATGCCTAGTCGGGTGAAGTTCCGCAAGGTCCAGCGCGGCAACCGCGCGGGGATCGCGTATGCGGGCAGCACGCTGGCCTTTGGAGAGTACGGGCTGAAGGCGCTGGAGCGCACCTGGGTGCGCGGCGTCGTTATCGAAGCCTGCCGCGTGGCGATGAACCGCCACATGAAGCGCAAGGGCAAAGTGTGGGTCCGGATCTTCCCGGATAAACCGGTCACGAAGAAGCCGCTCGAAACCCGCCAGGGCAAGGGCAAGGGCGCCCCGGAATACTGGGTGTCGGTGGTCCGGCCGGGGATGATCCTGTTTGAAATGGACGGGGTGCCGGAGCTGGTGGCCAAGGAGGCGCTGCGCCTGGCCGCCGCGAAGATCGGCCTGCGGACGAAGTTCGTGACCCGTCACGGCTAAGAGGAATGACACGGAATGAAAACCAAACAACTGCGCGAGATGTCGAACGAGGAACTGGGTGCCAAGCTGGCCGAGACGGATCGCGAGCTTTTCAACCTGCGGCTCCGGAAGTCGTCCGGGCAGATCGAGCAGCCGCTGCGGCTGCGGACGCTGCGCCGGGAGATGGCCCGGATCAGGACGTTGATGAATCAGGGGCCGAAGGCGTAATCCGAGGAAACAAGCATGGCTGAAGACGCAAAAAACAGAGCGGTGCGCAAAGAACGCGTCGGGCGCGTCGTGAGCAATAAGATGGCGAAGACCCTCATTGTCGAGGTGGAACGCCGCTGGCAGCATCCCATTTACGGCAAGGTCGTCCGGGAGCAGAAGCGGTTTTACGCGCACGACGAGAAGGGCGAGGCCAAGGTGGGCGACACGGTCCGCATATCGGAAACGCGTCCCCTGAGCAAGCTGAAACGCTGGCGCCTGGTGGCCGTGGTGGACAAGAATGCGCGCGATTAAAGGGCGAATGCGATGATTCAGGAACAGACCAATCTCGAAGTGGCTGACAACACCGGTGCGCGGCGCGTATGCTGCTACCGCGTGTACGGGCAGCGCAAGTCGTATGCGCGGATCGGCGAAGTCATCCGCGTGTCCGTGAAGGAGGCCCAGCCGGGCGGCATGGTGAAGAAGGGGTCGACCTCCAAGGCCATCATCGTGCGGACCAAGAAGGCCATCCGCCGTTCGGACGGCACGGCGCTGCGGTTCGACACGAACGCCGTGGTGCTGGTGAACGACAAGCTCGAGCCGCTCGGGACCCGTATTTTCGGCCCCGTGGCGCGCGAGTTGCGCGAGAAGAATTTCATGAAGATCATTTCGCTGGCGCCGGAGGTGGTGTAGCCATGAAGATCAGGAAGAACGACGTGGTCGTGGCGACCAGCGGCAAGAACGCCATCGCGGACAAGGCGGGCAAGCCGGTGACGGGGAAGATCATCCAGGTGGACCCGGACAAGGGCCGGGTCATCGTGGAGGGTTTCAACCTGATGAAGCGCCACATGCGCAAGAGCCAGGACAACCCGAAGGGCGGCATCATCGAGAAGGAGATGCCGATGGGGGTCAGCAAGCTCATGCTGTTCTGCCCCGAGTGCAAGAAGGGCGTGCGGGTTGGAATCAAACGGACCGACGGGGCCCGCGTCCGCACATGCAAGCAATGCGGCCACGCGTTCGACGCGTAGCCAGGGAGCGGAAAACGATGCTGTTGAAAGAGACATACAAGACGACGTTGGTGCCCGAGCTTCAGAAGAAGCTCGCGCTGGGCAATCGCATGCAGGTGCCGCGCCTGGAGAAGATCATCCTCAACATGGGCTTCGACGCGGCGCTGGACAAGGACGCGCTCAAGGTCCATACGCAGGAGCTGGCGCTGATCACCGGGCAGAAGCCGGTGGTGACGAAGTCGCGCAAGAGCATCTCCAATTTCAAGATCCGCCAGGGCATGAACGTGGGCGCGAAGGTCACGCTGCGGGGCCCCCGGATGTACGACTTCCTGGAGCGCCTGGTGCAACTGACGCTGCCGCGCATCCGCGACTTCCGCGGGGTGCCCGCCAAGGGGTTTGACGGCCGGGGCAACTATTCCATGGGCCTGACGGAGCAGACGATCTTCCCGGAGATCGATCCCGACAGCGTGAAGAAGGTCCAGGGCATGAACATTACGATCGTCACGACGGCGAAGACGGACGAGCACTGCAAGCAGTTGCTGGCCATGCTGGGCATGCCGTTCGCCGGCACGGACAAGCAAGCATAAGGGGGACAGGCGTTGGCTAAGATATGTTTAGAGATCAAGGCGGCCCGTCCGCCGAAGTTCAGTTCCCGCGCCTACAACCGCTGCAAACGCTGCGGACGCAGGCATGGCTTCATCCGGAAGTTCACGATCTGCCGTATTTGTTTTCGTGAACTGGCGTCCAACGGCCAGATCCCGGGCGTGGTTAAAGCGAGCTGGTAAGGTGGAGTCATATGCAGAGCGATCCTATAGCCGATATGTTGACGCGAATTCGGAACGGCCACAGCGCCGGGCTGAAGACGGTTGAAATGAATCACTCCAAGATGAAGGCCGAAATCGCCCGCATTCTGAAGCGGGAAGGCTACATCGAAGAGTACGTGGAAGAAGGCAGCGACCCGAAAAAGAGCCTCAAGCTCTCGCTGAAGTATTACCACGGCAAGAAGCCCAGCATCACGGGCCTGCGGCGTGTCAGCACGCCCGGCCTGCGGCGCTACGCGGCGGCCGGGGGGGTGCCCCGCGTCCTGGGCGGCCTGGGCATCGCGATTCTGACCACGTCCTCGGGACTGATGACGGACCGCGAGGCCCGCAAGTCCAAGGTTGGCGGCGAAGTGTTGTGCATGGTTTGGTAATCCGGGGCGTCTCGTACGAAGCCGAGGCGCCGGGCCGGGTGAAGGAAGGAAACGAATATGTCTAGAATTGGCAAACAGCCGGTCCCGATTCCGGCCGGCGTGACGGTGACCGTCACCGGCGCCGACGTGAAGGTCAAGGGGCCGAAGGGCGAACTGTCTTTCACCGTTCCCGCCCCGATCACGGCGCGCGTGAACGGCGCCGCGGTGGCGGTTGAAAACCCGGGCGACGATCCCGAGACGGCCAACCTGCACGGCATGGCCCGCACGCAGGTGGCGAACATGGTCGTCGGCGTGACGGCCGGATATTCCCGCGAGCTGGAACTGCAGGGCGTCGGATTCAAGGCCGCCGTGCAGGGGCCCAAGCTGACGCTGACGATCGGCTTTTCGCACCCCGTGGTGTTCGAGGCTCCGGCCGGCATCACGATCGCGGTCAAGGATAGCAAGATCATGGTCAGCGGCGCGCACAAGCAGCTTGTCGGCGAGGTGGCGGCGCGCATCCGCGCCTACTACAAGCCCGAACCCTACAAGGGCAAGGGCATCCGCTACGTCAATGAATACGTGCGCCGCAAGGCCGGAAAGACGGTGGCGTAACATGAAGACGAAGTCCCGGAAGGAAAGCCGCGAGATGCGGCACGTTCGAATCCGCCGGAAGCTGGCGGGAACGGCGGCCAAGCCGCGCATGGCCGTCATGGTGTCGAACCGCAAGATCTACGTCCAGTTCGTTGACGACGGAGACGGCCGCACCCTGGCGTCGGCGGTCTCCCCGGCCACCCGGCCCACGGTGAACGTGGCCCTGGCCAAGGAAACCGGCACCCTGGCGGCGGAAGCGGCCAAGGCCAAGGGCATTTCGGCGGTCGTGTTCGACCGCGGCGGGTTCAAGTATCACGGGCGGATCAAGGCGCTGGCGGATGCGGCGCGCGAGGCCGGCCTCCAGTTTTAGCCGAAGGAGCATGCGAGGATGACGACGGATACGGGATTTAACAGCGACGAGCGCGGCGACGCCCAGGCCGAATGCGAAGAGCGGGTGGTGTTCATCAACCGCTGCGCCAAGGTGGTGAAGGGCGGCCGGCGGTTCAGTTTCAGCGCCGTGGTGGTCGTGGGCGACCGCCGGGGCAACGTCGGATACGGGTTCGGCAAGGCCAACGAAGTGGCGGACGCCATCCGCAAGGGCGGCGAGACCGCCCGGAAGCGCATGTTCCACGTCACGATGCGCGATCACACGATCCCGCATGAAGTGACGGGGCAGTGCGACGGCGGCCGCGTGCTGCTGCGTCCGGCCTCTCAGGGCACGGGCGTGATCGCCGGCGGCGGCGTGCGCGCGGTCATCGAACTGTCGGGCATCCGGGACATCCTGGCGAAGTCCTTCGGCAGCGGAAACAAGCTTAACGCCGTGAAGGCCACCATCGATGCGCTCGAGCAACTGCGCTCTGCGGACGAGGTGCTCGGCATGCGCAACCTGAAGAAAAAGACCGAAGAAGCCGGGATTGCACAATGAAGTTGCACGAGATGACGAATACGGCGGGCTCCCGCCGGCCCCGCAAGCGCGTGGGCCGCGGCATGGGCTCGGGAATGGGCAAGACCAGCGGCGCCGGCCACAAGGGCCAGATGGCGCGGTCGGGCCACAAGCACAAGGCGGGCTTCGAAGGCGGCCAGATGAAGCTGATCCGCCGCATTCCGAAGCGCGGCTTCCACAAGCCGAACCCGGTGGAGCTGGTCGGCGTCAAGGCCGGGCTGCTCGAGCGGTTTGAGAACGGCGCGGAGATCACGCCCGAGGTCCTCAGGCGCGAAGGGCTGGCCAAGGGCATCCGCCAGGGCGTCAAGATCCTGGGCGGCGGCGAGTTGACAAAGAAGCTGATCGTCAAGGTCCAGGGCGCGAGCGCATCGGCCAAGGCCATGATCGAGAAGGCGGGCGGCACCTTTGAGCAGGTGGCGCCGCGTTAAGCGGAGACACGGGCCTCTAACAAGTGCGGGAACATGTTATCTGCTTTTTCCAATACGTTTAAAATCCCCGAGCTGCGCAAGCGTATCCTGTTCACGCTCGGGATTATCTTCGCCGTCCGCCTGGTGGCCATTATTCCAGTTCCGGGCATCGATGCTGTGGCCCTGCAACAGCTCGTCTCGGACATGGCTAATCGCGCCGGCGGCGGCGTGATGGCCTTGGTGGATATGTTCAGCGGCGGCGCCCTGAGCCGCTGCGCCGTCGGCGCGCTCGGCATCATGCCGTACATCAGCGCGTCGATCATCATCCAGCTCATGACGGCCGTCATCCCCGCGCTCGAGAAGCTCGTCCGCGAGGGCGACACGGGCCGGCAGAAGATCACCCAGTACACGCGGTACCTGACCCTGATCCTCAGCCTGGTGCAGGCTTATTTCATGGCCATCGCCATGGAAAATCCGGAGGCGCTCGGCGCGTCCCGGGATCTGGTGCTGAACAAGGGGTTCCTCTTCCGGATGATGACGATGATCACCATGTCCACCGGCACCATGCTGATCATGTGGCTGGGCGAGCAGATCACGGCCCGCGGCATCGGGAACGGGATCTCGCTGATCATCACGATCGGCATCGTGAGCCGCATTCCCACCGCCATCCAGGTGGCCGTCGACAAGTTCCAGAAGGATTACAACATCTTCACCCTGGCCACGCTGCTGATCATGCTGGTCCTGGTGATCATGGGCACGATCCTGCTGACCCAGGGCCAGCGGAAGATTCCGGTCCAGTACGCGAAGCGCGTGGTGGGCCGCAAGGTCTACGGCGGGCAGAACACCTACATGCCGCTGCGGGTCAACTACTCCGGCGTGATGCCCATCATCTTCGCCCAGGCCCTCCTGATGTTCCCGGCCGTGCTGTTCAAGCGGTTCGACGCCACCCGGTGGATCGGGGAGTCGCTGGACCGCGGGGACAACCTGTATCTGTTCCTGTTCGGCGCCATGATCCTCTTCTTCTCCTACTTCTGGGTCTCCACCCAGTTCAATCCGGTGCGCATCGCGGATGACCTGAAGAAGTATGGCGGCTACGTGCCCGGCATCCGCCCGGGCAAGCCCACGGCCGAGTTCCTGGATTACACGATGACCCGCATCACGCTGGCAGGCGCCCTGTTCCTGACGGTGATCGCGGTCATTCCGACGGTTTTGAACCGCATGTTCGACCTGCCCCTGCTCATGGTCTCCCTCTTCGGCGGCACGAGCCTGCTGATCGTGGTGGGCGTGATGCTGGACACGATGCGGCAGGTGGAATCCCACCTGCTGATGCGCCACTATGACGGCTTCCTGACCAAGGGCAAGCTTCATAGCAGGCAGAGCTAAATCGGGGTTTTGCATGTGAGGATTATCCTGCTCATGGGTCCGCCCGGCGCGGGAAAGGGAACGGTGTCGGAGCGGTTGGCCGGCCGGCTGGGGTGCCGGCACATCTCGACCGGCGCGCTGCTGCGGGATGCGATCGCCCGCAAGACGACCCTGGGCATCCGGGCGGAGGAAGCCATGCGCCAGGGCGAGCTGGTCCCGGACGGCCTGATCACGGCCCTGGTCGATGAGCAGATTGACCGGGACGGGGACGGCGGGTACCTGCTGGATGGCTTTCCGCGGACGGCGGCGCAGGCGCGCCTGCTGGACGGGATCCTCACGAAGCGGGGCGCCCGGGTCGACGCGGTGGTCGAGCTGCAGACCTCGGCGGCGGTGCTGCTGAGGCGGCTCGGAGGCCGCCGGATCTGCGCCTCCTGCGGGGCGGGCTTCCATCGGGATTTCATTCCGTCGAAAAAGCCGGATGTGTGCGACCGCTGCGGCGGTCCGCTCGTCCGGCGCCTGGACGACCAGGACGAGGCGATCGAGCGGCGGCTGGTGGTTTACGGGAACGAGATGGCGGAGCTGCGGCCTACCTATGGCGGCCGGGGCATCTTGAAGGCGGTCGACGCATCGGGGACTCCTGATGAGACGGCAGCCGGGGTGCTGGCCGCGTTGGAAGGCCGATGATAAGCATTAAAAACGAGCGGGAACTCGAGGGCATGCGCCGGAGCGGGCGCATCGCCGCCTGGGTCCGGGACGGGGTGGCGGCGGCAATCGCGCCCGGCCTGTCCACCCGGGAGATCGAGGCCCTGGCCGACCGGATGATGGCCGAGGCGGGCGCGGTCAGCGCGTTCCGAGGTTACCACGGGTACCCGGGCGGCATCTGCCTGTCGATCAACGACGAGGTGGTGCACGGCATCCCGGGGGCGCGGCTGATCCGGCCGGGCGACGTGGTGAGCGTGGACGTCGGGGTCACGTTCGAGGGATTTATCGGGGACTGCGCGCGCACCGTTCTGGTGGGCGTGACGGATCCCGAGGTGCGGCGGCTGGCGGTTGTCTGCGAGGCGTCGCTGGCTGCGGGCATCCGCGCCGCGCGGGCGGGCGGCACGGTGAGCGATATTTCGAAGGCCGTCCAGACGACGGTGGAAGAGGCGGGCTTTTCGGTGGTGCGCCAGTTCGTGGGGCACGGCATCGGGCGGAAGATGCACGAGGATCCGCAGGTGCCGAACTTCGTGATGCCGGGGCGCCGGGTGAACCTGAAGGCGGGCATGACGCTGGCTATCGAGCCCATGGTGAACCTGGGGACGCACGAGGTGGAGGTCATGGCGGATGGATGGACGGTCCGGACGCTGGACCGGCGGCCGTCGGTACATTTCGAGCATACGGTGGCGATCCGGGAGGGGGAGGCCGAGATTTTGACCCCTTTTGGAGCGACGCCATGATGGGACTGGACAAGAGATCGGATTTTTGATAAACAATTTGCTTGGCTTTTTTCAGGAGAGTGATGGCATGAAAGTGAGAAGTTCGGTCAAACGGATCTGTGAGCGCTGCAAAGTGCTGCGCCGCAAGGGCGTGGTGCGCATCACCTGCACAAATCCGCGCCACAAACAGCGACAGGGTTAAAGGAGCAGAAGACGATGCCGAGAATATTGGGCGTTGACATTCCTGGAAAGAAGCGCGTCGAGTACGCGTTGCGTTACATCTATGGAATCGGGCCGACCCGCGCGAAGGAAATCGTGGCGAAATCGCGCGTGGACGGGGCCAAAAAGGCGGACGAACTGACCGACGAGGAGATCAACCGCATTTCCGGCGTTCTCCAGACGGGCTACCGCATCGAGGGCGATCTGCGCCGTGAAGTGGCGCAGAACATCCGGCGCCTGATCAGCATCGGGAGTTACCGGGGCACCCGCCACAAGCGCGGGCTGCCGGTCCGCGGCCAGCGGACAAGCACGAACGCGCGCACCCGCAAGGGCCCGCGCCGCACGGTGGGCGCCATCCGGGGCAAGGAAGCCCGGTCCGTGGCCAAACAGGCTTAAGCAACCAGAGAGCAACGGCGAGGATATCGCATGGCAGACGAGATAAAAGAGCAGGAACCCCAGGCGGCCGGGACCGTCCCCGCGGCGACCACCGCGGAAGGCGTTCTCGAAGGCGAGAAGAAGGAACCGCTTAAGGTGCGCAAGAGCGCCTTTCGCGGGCCGTCGACGGGCATTGCCCACATTCTGGCGTCGTTCAACAACACCGTGGTGTCGATTTCGGATCCCCACGGCGGGGTGATCGCGTGGAGCAGTTCCGGCCGGGCCGGTTTCAAGGGCTCCCGCAAGAGCACGGCCTTCGCGGCCACCGTGGTTGGCCAGGAAGCCGCCCGCGTGGCGGTGTCCAAGGGCATGACCGAGGTGGAAGTGCGGGTTCAGGGACCCGGGGCGGGCCGCGAATCGGCCATTCGCGCCCTGCAGGCGACCGGCCTGCTGGTGACGGTGATCAAGGATCTGACGCCCATGCCGCACAACGGCTGCCGCCCGCGGAAGCGCCGGCGCGTCTAACAGCTTTGGAAACAGGAGATATCGGATGGGCAGATACATTGGACCGTCCTGCCGGCTGTGCCGCCGGGAGGGGATGAAGCTGTTCCTTAAGGGCAGCCGGTGTTACATGGCGAAATGTCCGGTGGCGGAGCGCAAGCGTCCCGCCCCCGGCATGCACGGCGCCCGCGGCCGCAAGATGTCGGATTACGGCCAGCAGCTTCGCGAGAAGCAGCGCCTGAAACGCTTCTACGGCCTGCAGGAGGGGCAGTTCCGCCTCTTCTTCGAACGCGCCCTGCAGAAGCGCGGCGTCACGGGCGAAACGCTGCTCCAGCTGCTGGAGATGCGGCTCGACAACATCGTGTACCGCCTCGGGTTCGCCGCCTCGCGCAAGGCCGCCCGCCAGTTCGTCCTGCATCGCCACGTCAAGCTTAACGGCCGCATCGTGAATATTCCGTCGATGCAGGTCAAGCCGGGCACCCGCCTGGAGGTGATCGAAGCCGGCCGCGAGTTCGCCAAGGGCGTGCTCGAGACGGGCGAGGCGCGCGGGCACCAGGTGCCGGCGTGGATGATCCTGCACAAGGACCAGTTCGCGGGCGAAATCCTGCGCCCTCCGACCCGCGACGAGATCGCGCCGTTCGTCAACGAACAGCTTGTGGTGGAACTGTACTCGAAGTAAGGGACTCAACCCCCTACCGTGGGAAGGGTATATGCAATGCCAGTAAGATTAAGTCGATTCGAAATGCCGAAGAGGCTGGTGAAGGACGAGGCCAGCGCCACTCCCACCTATGCGAAGTTCATCGCGGAGCCTCTGGAGGCCGGGTACGGGCGGACGCTGGGAAATTCCCTGCGCCGCGTGCTGCTCTCCTCCCTCGAAGGCGCCGCCATCTCGGCCGTCAAGATCGAGAAGGTGCCGCATGAGTTCTACGCCATCACCGGCGTCGTGGAGGATGTCACCGACATCATCCTGAACCTCAAGCGGGTGCTGATGAAGAGCTTCAACCGCGAGAACCACGTGCTGACCCTCAAGAAAAAGGGCGCCGGCGTCGTGACCGCCGGGGACATCGCGACCGACGGCAAGGTTGAAGTGCTGAACCCGACCCTGCACCTGGCCACCCTGGCCGACGACGGGGTCCTGAACATGGAGATGGAAGTCCGGACCGGCCGCGGGTTCTGCCCGGCCGACTGGAACAAGAAGGAAGACCAGGAGATCGGCCGCATTCCGATCGACTCGATCTTCTCGCCCGTCCGCCGCGTGAACTTCCTCGTGGAGAACACCCGCGTCGGCCAGCGTACGGACTACGACAAGCTCATCATCGAGGTCTGGACGGACGGCCGCGTGACCCCCGACGATGCGCTGACGATGTCCTCCTCCATCATGCGCCATCACCTTGACATCTTTGTCAACTTCAGCAACCAGGTGATCGAGTTCGAGGAGACGGAACTGCGGGCGGACGCCGAACGCGAGAAGCTCCACCGGACCCTCGGCATGAGCGTGAACGAGATCGAGCTGAGCGTGCGCGCGGCCAACTGCCTCAACAACGCCAACATCACCACCGTGGGTGAGCTGGCGCAGAAGACCGAGCAGGAAATGCTCCGCTACCGCAACTTCGGCAAGAAGTCGTTGAACGAGATCAAGGCCAAGCTGAACGAGCTCGGGCTGACTCTCGGCATGAAGTTCGATTCGGATCTGCTGAAGCCGGCCGAGCCGGTCGAGCAGCCGGCGTCGGAGAGCAAGTAGGTAACCGCGGCAGGCCGCCCGGCCGCCGCCTCGAAGCAGGTTCAAGATGAGACATTTAAGGAAGACCACCAAACTGGGCCGCAGCCCGGCCCACCGCGAAGCGCTGATGGCTTCGCTTGTGAGCAACCTCATTTCCGCCCGGCGCATCCGGACCACGATCGTCAAGGCCAAAGAAGCCCGGTCGCTGGCCGAGAAGATGGTGACGCTGGCCAAGGAGGGTTCCCTTCACTCGCGGCGCCAGGCCATCGCCACGCTGCGGCGCAAGGACCGCGTGACCCAGCTCTTCGACGAGGTGGCTCCCGTGTTCAAGGATCGCAAGGGCGGCTATACCCGCATCACCCGCATCGGCCAGCGCATCGGAGACGGGGCGGAAATGGCCTACCTGGAGTGGATCAACTTCGTGCCTGCCGTGAAAAAGGAAAAGGGCGAGGCCAAGGGCAAGGACGAGAAGGACGCCAAGGAGACCAAGAAGGAAGGCGCCGCCGCCACCTGAGGTCGTTCAGATTGTCAACAGGCGCGGATCTACGGATCCGCGCCTTTTTTTATGCCTTCCAGATTCCAGATTCCAGATTCCAGATTCCAGATTTCCCCTAAACCCCTCTTCTTCAGGGCCTCGTCCAGCAGCCGCGCGGCGGCATACTTGTCGAGCTGTCCCCTTTTCCGGAAAAGCAGGCGGTCGAGGGCGTGGAGCAGGCGCCGGCCGGGCGAGGGGTTGCGGAACAGGTTGCGGCTGACATCCGCCAGGCGCCCGCGGTCGGGGTAATCCGCCGCCAGGCGGTCCAGGTAATGGCGGGCGTCCGCCGCCGGCAGCGCGCGGAACAGCGAGCGCACCAGGCCGGCCAGCTCCGCCGAAATCGCGTCGGCCACAAATCCGCGCGCCGTGTAGGCCGTCTCCAGGTCGAAGACCGCCAGCCGGTTCCCCGACACCAGGGCATGATCCAGCCCCGGGTGCTCCTGGACCAGGGCGGGCTCGCGCCGCGCCAGGGCCGCGGCATGGCGGCGCCCCATGGCGTCGAGGTAGCGGCGGAACAGGGCGTCCCGGGCTTCCCGGGAAACCGCGGGATCCGCCAGCGCCTCTTTCAGCGAGGGGCCCGGCAGGTACTCCATCAGCAGGAAGGGAGCCGGAAGCCCGGGAAAATCAGGCGGCGGGCTTTCCAGCGCGGGGCAGTCGCAGCCCGCGTCCCGCCAGAGGCGCAGGCCGTGCGCCTCGGCGGCCCGCCGGGCCGGAGCCGTGTAGCCGGTCAGGCCGGAAGCCAGCTGGGCCAGGTGGGTCATCGCCTCGCGCAGACGGGCGCGGCGCCGGCCGTAGACCTTCAGGACAACGGGACGGCCCCGGATGGAAAGCCGCCAGACGCTGTTCCATCCGGAGCCGCGGGCGCTGGCGTCGAGCAGGCGGGGCTCATACGCCGCGAGGAGCGCGGCGAGCTGGTCGCGAGGGGACATTCAACCCGGCCTCGGGTGGGCGTCCAGGTACTGCTTGATCAGCAGGGCCACCCGGTACTTGGAGCCGGGCTTGCGCGCCTTGGCGCGGAACGTGAAATCCAGCCACCGCCCGAACCGGTTGACCGGGTTGCGGTTGCGGAACATGAACGGGTAGATCCCCTCCAGCAGGGCGCGGTCGGGATAGCGGTCCAGGGTCTCGCGGAAGAACAGGTCGAACCGCTCCTCGGTCAGGAAACTGCGCAGGGTTTTGAGGTAGGAGAGCATCTCGCGCGCCACCAGTTCCTCGATATGGGCGCCGCTGCGGAAGACCATCTCGAAGTCGAACCAGTACAGCTGGTTGTGGTGGAGCATGACGTGCTTGATGTCGCCATTTTCGTGGATCAGCACGGGGTTGCGGGTTTTGCAGGCCAGGGCGTGCCGGCGGTGCCACTGCACCAGGAACTCGCGGTACCAGCGCAGGCGCTCCTCGATCGGCACGGACTCGTCGGGCAGGTATTTGTGGAAGTTGACGCCGGGCACGTATTCGTAGAGGGCGTAGCCTCCCTCGGGCAGCCCTTCGACCTCCACGTTGTCATAGGTGTCGAAGACGCGCAGGCCCGCCTCGCGCCAGACTTTCATGGAGGCCTGCTCGTTGCGGAGGCGGGTCCTGGGCATGTAGGAGGTCTGCCCGTTCATGATCACGTTGTCGGCACTCTTCAGCAGGCACTGGTAGAGGTTCTTGCTGCCATAATAGACCTTGAGGACGGCCCAGCCCCCGCGGAACGGCACTTTGTAGAGATAGTTGCCGTTCTTGAGAAGCAGGTAGGATGCCAGATTGTCGAAGCGCAGGATTTCCTTGTCCGCCATGGGTCCCCGGGGGTTGAGATGGGTGCCTTAAAGACGTTCAGAATAGGGAAGGGGCTTTGCGGCGTCAAGGCCTTATGTGCCGTCCCCCGTTGGCGCCGCTACGCGCCCAGCAGCATCCTGCCGACACGCCGGGCGGGTGTCATACGCGAACGGGCGATTTTCGGTCGGCGTGACTTTGAGATTCAACAGGGCGGGGAAAACAGATAGGATCTACCGCATGAGCACGGGAACGCCAGGATGTGAGCCAGCAGACCGGATGCGGCCGTTACGCAGCCACGGGCTGGTGTGGCAGGTGGCCGAGCGCGATGCCGCGCCCCTGCAGGGGTGGCTCGCCCGCCATTTCCCGGTTCTGCCCGGTTCGGAGGCCCGCTTTCTGCAGGCGGCGCCGAACCGGTTTGTGGCCGCCCTGGACGGGCTGGTGATCAAGGAATCGGGGCCCCGCCCGGGCCGCGGGCGGCTGGTCTACGGGCTGCGCCGGCCCGTCGGCCGGCTGATCGTGAGCCACGCCCGGGCCCTGCTGGCGGCCGGCATCCCGACGCACGAGCCGGTGGCCTGGGCGGTGCGGCGGGTGTGGGGGCTGCGGGTGCGCGATTATGTGATCACCCGCGAGATCCGGGACGGCGAACTGCTGACGAACCGGCTGGACCGCTTCCGGCGCGATCCGGTCCGGCGGCTGGAGACGTTGCGGGCCCTGGGAAGCCTGGTGGCGGCCCTGCACCGGAATGGCTTTTCCAACCGCGACCTGAAGGATGCGAACATCATCTGTTCGACGGGGGACCCGCTGACGCTGTGGGTGACGGACCTGGAGGGGCTGCGGCGATTCCGGGTGTTGCCGGCCTGGCTGGCGGCGGGGGATTTCGGGCCCGTGGCCCTGTCGCTTCGCTGCCACGGCTGGCTGCGGGACGCGGGGGACGAGGAGGCCTTTTTCGGCGCCTATAACGCGGGTGTCCCGGGGCGGCTGCGGCGGGCGGCTTTTCCGCCCGCCACACGGGGAAGCGGCGGCGCTTGATTTTCTGTTTTGTTTTCACCCTGATTCTGCTATGGTCCCTTCGTTATGTTGGACGGGTGTGGAAAGAGGAGTAATCCAGATGAAGCAGCTTGGTTTGTGGACGGGTATCGCCCTTGTGGCGGCAACGGGTTTTGCGGGGCGCGCGGCGGCGCAGGCGCCGGCGGAAACCGCGGAGAGTTTTCCCTGGACCGTGAGCGCGGGGCCGGGCTATCTCCTTTTTGACCGCAACCAGTGGAACAAGGACTCGGCCTACCTCCAGGGCCGGTTGAGCTATGAATTCAACCGCCGGCTGGACCTGGACACGTTCCTGTTCCTGGTGCCGTCGATTGACGCGAACGTTCCGGATAACCGGACCGAGGTTCCGGATTGGAGCACGGCGTGGATGGTCGGCGGCGGCATGGAAGGCCTTCTGCACCTGACCAGCCGGCAGGCGTTCGACCCGTTCCTGGCGGCGGGCGTCCAGGCGAGCTATATTTCGGAAAACCAGAAGAACGACAGGCAGGCCGATGTGGCGCTGCGCATCGGCGGCGGCGCGTTTTACCACATCAGCAAGGAGTGGGCGCTTCGCGGGGACGCCCGCGTGGCGCTGGGCGGCATTGGCGCGGACAGCGAGGCCAACCTGTTTCTTGAGGCCGGTCTGTGCTGGACCTGGGGCGCGCCCATCCCGGTCAACTACATGGTGGCCGGCGGGGCGAAAGACAGCGATGCGGACGGACTGACCGACGCCGAGGAGACCGGGATCTACAACACCAATCCCCACGATGCCGACACGGATCACGACGGGCTGACGGATTACGAGGAGGTCCGCGAGACCTATCACTTCAAGACCGACCCGCTGGACCCCGACACGGACATGGACATGCTCAAGGACGGCGCGGAAGTGACCGTTCTGGGAACAGACCCCACGGACCCCGACACGGACAACGGCGGCGTGACGGACGGCCACGAGGTCATCGAGGACGGCACCGACCCGCTGTTCAAGGCGGACGACCTGATCCTGTTCTCGCTGAACCTGCAGTTCGACAAGGATAAATCCATCATCAAGCCGATCTATTTCGACAAGCTCGAGATCATCGGCGCGAAGACGATGACCCGCGAGCATCCCGGATCGACAGCCAAACTGGAAGGTCACGCCGACAAGCTCAAGGGCTCCAAGGCGGCGTACAACCAGGCCCTGTCCGAGCGGCGCGCCAAGGCGGTTATGGATCATCTGTCCTCGAAGTTCAACATCGCCCCGGCCCGCATGACGGCCGTCGGCTACGGGTTCTCCAAGCCCAAGTATCCGAATGACCCGATTTACGGGAACGAGTTGAACCGCCGCGTGGATGTGTATGTCCGCCCGCTGGACCATCCGGTCAGTCCCCGCGAGCAGCCGAAGTTCAACGTCGATGACGTGATCGCCCCGGCCGCGGTGGAGTAGAGTCCGGACTGTCGGAATATGCAAATGGGGCCCAGGGTCAACCCTGGGCCCCGTTTTTTTTGCCGGGTTTGGATGGGGGACTCATCTGCTCCTAACCCTCATACAGGGCGAAAAAGGCGTGGCACGGCCTTTCCAGGCCGTGTCCCCGGAAGCGTTTCCCATCGGAAGAGCATGGCACAAAAAAGGGTCCAGGCTTTTGGCCTGAACCCTGAACCCTGAACCCTAAACCCTGAACCCCTGCTTAGAAGAAGTAGCGGAGTCCGAGGTCCACGATCGCGCCCACCGAATCGCCGGTCTGCGTGGTGGAGAGATCGGGCTGGCGGGTGGTCTTGACGTTGTAGATGTCCTCGGTGGCGAAGGCCACGCCGCCGTTGAGCACGAGGGCGGTCTTCGGGGTCAGGAACACCTTGCCGCCGGCGTAGAGGTAGGCCTGGTAGGCGGTGTCGCTGTTTTCCTCGCCATCCAGGAGGGAGAGGCGGAGGCCGAACAGGGGATGGACCTTGAAGTCGACTTCAAGGTGGTTTTCGGCGAATACGCCCAACTCCAAGACGTTGCCGGTGACCCAGTAGCTGTCCCACTGGGAGTTGCGCAGGCCGATCAGGCCGCCGACTTCAAAATTCTCAATGGGAAAGTAGCCGATCGAGCCGGAGAGAGGGGGGAATTCGTAGGCATCCGATTCCAGGCTGGACTGGACATCGAGGCGGAGATCATAGACGTCGGGGTTGATGGTGGCGCCGTAACCGGTGGCGGCGAGGGCCGCGAGAAGGGCGGCGAGGCAGGCTTTGCGCAACATGATCGGATCTCCTTTGGATACATTGGTTGAGGGGAAGATTCAACGCTTTCGGGGGTACAGTCAAGATCAAAAGAGGAAGCGGACGCGGACTCGCAGGAGCTCGTCCCTCCGGATTGCTTGTGCCGTTCGTCCGGAGGGACGAGCTCCTGCGAGTCCGCCATGCCGGTTCTCAGATCAGGGATCATTCGACGATCCCGAGCGCATCGGAGGCTCCCCGCGGGGGCAGGGTGGGTATCTGGCGGTCGATGACCTGGATATCCTTCCACCGGCCGGACTGGAACCGCCAGAGGAAGCCCAGTCCGAGGATGACGACGTAGGCGACGAGCCAGAGCCAGGCCATCAGGATGCCGGCCTTGAAATACAGCAGGATGGCGAGTTCCCCGGTGATCCAGAATCCCCAGCACATGATCATGGACCAGGCCATGACGAAGCGGGTGTCGCCGGCGCCCTTGAGGGCCCCGGAGATGATGATGTTGCAGGCGTCCAGCACGCCCCAGGTGGCCACGCCGGCCATCAGGGGGAACGCCAGCGGGAGCAGAGGCTCGATGCTGGCCGGGTTTCCCTTTTCGGCGAAGAGCTGGAAGAACGGGCGGGGGAGCAGGACGAATATAATTCCGATGGCGATGGCGTAGGCCCAGCCCATTTTCATGCCGGTCCACCCCGCCCGGGTGGCGGTGGCGCTGTCGCCCCGCCCCTGGTACTGGCCCACGAGCGTGGAGACGGCGATGCCGAGCCCCACGAGGGGCATGAAGGACAGGTGGTTGATGCTGAAGGCGATGTTGCTGGCCGCCAGCTCGACCCCGCCCAGCCGGCCGAGGAGCAGGACGAAGAACGTGAACCCCCCGATGTCCAGGATGAAATGGAGGGCGGCGGGCGTGCCGAACCGGAGGAGGCGGCGGGTCAGGCTCCAGTTGAAGCGGAAGGTGCCCACCGTGTCGAAGGTGCGGCGGAGCCGGGCCGAGCCGAAATAATGGGCAAAGAGCAGGAGCGGCGGCACGAAGCCCCCGATCACGGTGGCCCAGGCGGCCCCCGCGATGCCCCACTCCGGGAAGCCCCAGCGGCCGAAGATCCAGGCGAAATCGAGGACGACGTTCACGGCGTTGCCGGCCAGCATGGCCAGCATGTTGCGCAGGTTGTCGCCCCGGCCCGTGTAGAAGCTGCTGATGGCGGTTCCGAGCGTGACGGCCACCCCGCCGAACATCAGGGGGCGGAAGTAGGCCAGCTCGGCCCGGAGCACGTCGGGCGGGTGGTTACTGAGGCGCAGGAGCCATTCGCCCAGCGGGATCAGCGCCAGCATGGCGGGCCAGGCCAGGAGGGCCAGGAAGACGCCCTGCGCCGTCATCCGGGCGCAGTCCCGGGGCTGGCCGGCCCCGTGGTATTGGGCCACGAAGGTGTTGACGTAGCCGCACAGGGCCATGAAGCCGCTGATCAGGGCGAACGACATGATGCCGGCGGGCAGGGCGGCCTGGATGTCGGTCATGCTGTGCCGGCCCAGCAGGATGCGGTCGACGAACTGGTTGATCGTCAGACCCGCCGTGCTGAGGATCAGGGGCAGGGCGAGGCGCCAGAGTTCGCGATAGCCGCCGGGTGCGGCGGGGCGGAAGGTCTCGTTCATGCGTGTGACCGGGCGGCGGCGCCGTCCGGATTATCCTTTCGCCGGGGCGGCCAGCCGCTCCCGCAGGGCGCGGTAATGGGTTTTGCCGGTTCCCAAAACAGGGATCGACTCCACCGGCACCACCTGCCGGATGAGATGCAGGGCCGAAAAGCCGGCCTTGCGCAGTTCGTCGTTGGCCTGCTCGCGCGTGACCGTCTTGCCGGCCGCGGTGAACAGCACGATGTCCGGGTTGAGTTCCGCGGCCGTGCTCTCCACCGCCAGGAGCGGGCCTTTCTCCTCGGGCTTGACGAACGCGGCGGTCAGCACGTCCTCGATGGCGGGCAGGGAGATCATCTCCCCCCCGAGCTTGATAAAGCGCTTCAGGCGCCCGGCGAACTTGATGACCCCGCCCGGGAGCTCGGTGACCAGGTCGCCGGTCATGTACCAGCGCTTGCCGTTCCAGTCGACAAAGGGGGACGGGCCGGTGTAGTGGAGGTAGCCGCCGAAGATGCTGGGCCCCCGCACGAGCAGCATGCCGGGCTCGTCGGGCGGGGCGGCTTCCTCGGTTTCCACCCGTTTGCGGGCGTATTCGATGCCGGGCAGGACCTTGCCGATGGTGCCGTGGCGGATGTCGTTCTCGTCGTTGATCGAGACGATGGGCGAGCATTCGGTGATGCCGTAGCCTTCCAGCACCTTGACCCACGGCCAGAAGCGCGCGAGGCTGTCGTAGACGTGCTCCGGGCATTTCTCGGCGCCCGTGATGACGGCGCGCAGGGTGCGCAGGTCGTTGTCGCTGGCCACGCGGAGGATGCCGTTGAGGAAGGTGGGCGTGCCGATGGCGAGGGTGGCGCCGTAGGTGGCGGTGAGCTTGGCCAGGTGCATGCCCTCGGTGGGGTTGGAGTGGTAGACGCAGGGCAGGCCGCAGCAGGTGGGGAGGCAGACGTTGGTGCTCAGGCCGTAGGAGTGGAACGGGGGGAGCATGCCGAGCAGCACGTCGCTCTGCAGCAGCCGGATGGTCTTCAGCACGGCCCGCAGGTTGCTCAGGATGTTGTCGTGCGTCAGCGGCACGGCCTTGGGCATGTTTTCGGATCCGCTGGTGAAGAGGACCACGGCGGTGTGGGGCACCTTCACCTGCTGGAGCGCCTTCCAGGAGAAATGGGCCTGCGCCAGCGCGGCCAGCTTCCGGCCGAGCGTGAACGAGGCGCGGTATTTTTCAAGCAGCACAAAGCGGTCCTTCAGCTCCGTCAGGGGGCCCATCTGCGCTTCCAGCCGTTCGACCACGCGCTGGGAGGTCAGGATGTGCTTCACGCCCATCAGGTCCAGCGAATACTTCATGTTGCGGGTGCCCACGGTCCAGTTGACCATGACCGGGACCTTGCCCGCGAACAGGGCGGCGAGGTAGATGGTGGTGGCCGAAACCGACGACGGCAGCATGATGCCGATATAGGGGTCCCGGAACTTCTCGAATTCCGGCTTGAGCAGCAGGATGGCGGTGATCAGGTTCCGGTAGGTTTTGACGCCCGCGATCTGGTCGGCCAGGATGGGGCGCCCCGGGGCCCGCCGGGCCTGGTTCAGGAACGCTTCGGGAATGGTGCGCCCCTCGGGCAGGAGGCAGGGGAGATCGCGCGGGGGTTTCCAGAACCAGGACTTGGCGACCGGCAGCAGCACGACCTCGCCGCTGAGTGTGTTGCCGCAGGCGGCCAGGAGCATGTCGCCGACGGTCTGGATCTCGGAGGCTTCCCCCAGCTGGTAGCCGAATTCCTCCTCCGCCCAGGTGACGAGCTCCATGAGGGACAGGCTGTCGAGCCCCAGGTCGTGCGCCAGCTCCTGGTCGTCCCGCATCTTGTCCGCCGGCACGCCGGAAATTTCGGACAGTTTCTGGTAGACGTGATGGCGCGTGATGGCGGGGATCTCGGTGCCGTGGGCGGTGGTGACGCGGTCCGTTTCGGGCTCCGGTATCTCCCGGGCGGCGCCACGCTCCCAGGGGGAGTAGGGGACATAGGTGTTGGGCGCGGCGTCCTGGTTGTAGAATCCCTCGAGGAACCGGTTCAGCACGAGGCGGTCCCCGCGGCGCGGGAGCGAGGCGGGCTCGTCGAAGGTGACGGTGATGGTCCGGCGGGGGGCGAAGAAAAGGAGGCTGGCCAGCAGGCTGCCGGCCGCCTTGAGCAGCTTGCCTGCCACGGAGGGCGCCTCGCCCGACGCCTGGCTGAACATGCTGCCCCACAGCCCGGTGATGCGGACGAGCACCACCCGCGCCTGCGGGGCCCGCGCGAGCAGCGTGGCCGCGCCGCTGTTGGCTCCCAGGTCCTCGAGCCGGCTCCGGTACAGCCGGCCGGCGGGATAAAAGATCAGGTTTTCGCCGCGGCCCAGCCGCCCGGTGCAGGCGGCGAGAGCCTGTTCCACCTCCGGCCGCTTGGTGTTGCCGTGGCGGGCCAGGTCGGGCATGGGGAGGATTCCCAGGAGGCGCGCCAGGGTGGCCGTGAAGGGCGCGGTGAGGCGGTCGCGATCGATCAGCAGGGAGGGATGAAAGCGGTGCTGGAGAATGGCGAACAGGATCAGCGGGTCGATCAGCGCGGGATGATTGGCCAGGAACAGGATGCCGCGGCCGTCGCGGGGCCCCAGTGTATCGAGCCCTTTTACCGCGATCCGGTAGCGGAGTTTCAGGAGCAGGGAGAGGACTGCGCGCAGCAGAACGGCTGAGAAAGATTGTGGCGCCATGGCGTGCCTCATGGAAATGGGTTTAAGCCTGCCTTTTTAACACAAAAGGGGAGCGCTCGTCTTTAATATAATTGCCGGTTGGGCCTGGCCCTGAATTCGGCGAAAGCGGCGTCCGCGGCATCGCGGCGGGTGGCGGCGTAGAAGACGGAGCCGATGCCGGCCCAGTAGAGGGCGGCCAGGCACATGGGGCCGCCCTCTCCGCGGCGCATGCCATCCAGCCCGAGGGCGACGGCGCGCTGAAGGAAGCAGGCGGGATCCGTTTGCATGGGGGAAGCATAGCCGTGCCGCCGGAGAACGGCAAGGGTGATCCCGGGACAGGGTGATGCCGGGAGATTCCGGGAGGCGGCGTCTTTCCATCCCGTCGCGGGCCGCCGATTTTTTTTCGCATATCGGCTTACAGGTATATTGGCCTCTTGTCCGTTGGAGCATCTCATGGCAGGGTTGTTTTACACATTATGGAACAGCCCATGTATGCCGGGATCCTTCTTCAAGCCGACTTCCTGTTGTTCAGCAGCGGGGTCGTTTTCTTTACCCTCAGCGTGATGGTATTGACGCTGGGACAGCGGCGGCTCAAGATGGGGTGGGCCTGGCTGGCCGCCTTCGGAACGCTGCTTAGTCTATCCCGCATGTTCGCGCTGCTGGGGCAGGTCGTCGAGAGCCATCCGCATTTCGTTGTCGCCGGCATCGTGTCCCAGATCCTGGCGTTTCTGGCCCTGCTGCAATTCGCCTGTTCCGGCACCCCCTTGTCTCGCCGGCTGTTCGTGTTTGGCCTCGTGGTGCCGCAGGTGGCGGCCGTGGTGGTGGGGGTTCTCCAGCGCTTTCCCGGGCCTGATGCCGTTTCGCTGGGGACGCTCGAACTGATCGCCGGGTTGTGGGCCGGGATCCGGATTTTCATGGGAGCGCGGCAGGAGCCGGCGGACACCCGGTTTCGATTCCGGCTTGCCGGCATTCTTCTCGGTTGCTGCGGGATTTTATGGGGAGCGCCCATCCTGATCAACGGGACCTTCTACCCGCTGTTTCAGCCTCCCGATCGTTTTGAGACAGGGTTCCAGTGCGTCGAACCGCTCGTCGCGGCTGCTTTTGTAGGGCTGCTGACCATGGCGCTCGGAGCGGACGCCTCCGCCACGAAACCGAATCAGCGCTCTCTGCGCTCGTGTCTCATGGTATGGAGTCTTCCCGCGCTGGCCCTGTGTCTGGCGGGAAGCGTGAAACTGGTCGCACTGGCGGGGGACGTCGGGAGCCGGTCGCAGCGGGAGGTGCGGTTGTCGCGGGTGCGGACGGCCGTTTCCGCCGTCAATGCCGACTGGGTGCGGGACTTGAGCGGATCGCCCGCCGACACCGGCAAATCCAGTTACAGCAATCTGTGCGACCAGTTGCGCAAGATCTGGGCCACCGACCGGGACACGCGGTTCGTCTACCTGATGAGCCGGACCAATGACCAGGTCGTTTTTCTGGCCGAATCCGAGCCGGACACGTCACCCGATCATTCGCCTCCCGGCCAGGTTTATGCGGAAGCCCCCGACTCCTTGCGGCGGCTTTTCGACCACGGTCAGGCGTTTGTGGAAATGCCGCTGAGGGACCGCTGGGGGGAGTGGGAAAGCGCCTTTGCCCCCATTCGGGCGGACAGCAAGACCGTGCTGGCCGTGCTGGGCATGGATATGGATGTCCGGCTGAGCCGTCGTTTTGTGGCGCAGCACCGATTGGCGGGCATCGGATTGTCCCTGACGCTTTACCTGCTGATGCTCGGGCTTTTCACCGGGCTTCATGTGAGCCGCCAATCGGCCCGCGAGGCCGCGGCGTCGGAGAACCGGTTTCGCACGATGTTCGAGAATGCCCCGGAGGCCGTGTTTGTGTTCCAGGCCGACAGCGGGAAGATTCTGGCCGCCAACCCGTTCATGGCCGACTGGCTTGGCTATTCCGGGGGGGAGATGCATGGCAAAACCGTCCAGGACCTGGTGTGCGGAACCCTCGACCAGATCCGCTCCCGCATCCTGCCCGGGTCCGGGGCCGATCGGGCGGCTCCCGAAGATTTTGTCTTCCGGCGCAAGGATGGCCGCCAGATTCCCGCCGAGGCCACGGGCGATGCCCTGCGGTTCCAGGAGGCCGACGGCATGGTGGTCTTCGCTCGCGATGTCGCGGACCGGCGCCTGGCCGAATCGGAGCTCCGCAAGCGCGGCGCCCTGCTGAACGGGCTGGCCGAGGCAGCCCGCATTCTGCTGACGGGGGAGAACGTTGCGGACGCCATTCACCAGGCGTTGGCCGCCATGGGGCGGGCGGCGGGCGTGGATGCGGCCTATGTCTTCGAGAATCACATGCAGCCCGAAACTGGTGAACCGGTCGCCACGCGGCGTTTTATCTGGCGCAACGAGGCGCTGCCGGAAGACATGACCCCCTTTTCGGATCTGCACATCCTGCCCTATTCCCGGTTTCAGCGGTGGCTCGCCGAATTTTCAGGCGGCCGCGCCGTCCAGGGTTCCGTGCGCGCGTTTCCCCAGCCGGAACGGGAACTGCTGGACCGGTATGGCGTCCGGTCCCTGGTGACAATTCCGATCATGATGGACGGCCGGTTGTGGGGCTTTATCGGGTTTGAAGACTGCCGGTTCGAGCGCGAATGGAGCGAGGCCGAGATTTCCATCGTCCGGGCGGCGGCCAGCAGCATCGGGGGGGCCATCAAGCGGCGGGACGCCGAGGAACGGCTCCAGAAAAGCCTGTCGGAACTGAAGCGGTTCAACCGGCTGATGGTGGGCCGCGAAACGCGGGTGGTGGAGCTGAAGCGCGAAATCAACGGCCTGCTTCGGGAATTGAACCGCCCGGCCGCCTATTCCTCGGTGGCATGCGGCGACTCGGAAAGCGGGAAGGGAGCGGCCCGATGAACCCTCTTCTGGCCGATCAGATCCGGCTATCTTTTCCGGGCGGCGTCCCCGACAAGCCCGAGTGGAAGGCGTTTCTTGCCCGGGTCGGGACGGCTTACGATGCCTTCGAGGAGGACCGCCGTTCCACCCGCAACAACATGGCGACCGTGTCCCGCGAGCTCATCGGAGCCAACGAAAAACTGCGCAGGGAGACCGAAACCCGGCTGCGCGGGCTCAGCCATTACCTGGAGCAGGCCCTCGACCTGCAGCCGGGTCTTTCCTTCCGTTTCAGGAAAACGGATGGCCGGTTTATTTTCGCCCTGTGGCGGGGCAAGCTGCAGGCCCAGTACGGGCTGACATCGGATCAGGTCGAAGGGCATGCGATGGACGAATTCCTGTCCGAGCCGGACCTGCGCCGGATGCGGCCGTATTTCGAGCGCGCCTGGGCCGGCGGAACCGTCACCTGCGAGGATATGGAGCGGGACAACCGGTTTGTCTACCTGACGGGCCTTCAGCCCATTCGCGAGCCCGACGGCATCGTGGAGGTGATCGGGTTCACCGTGGACATCACCCAGACCAAGCGGGCGGAGCAGGCGCTTCGCGAGAGCGAATACCGCCTGAAGGTCCTGCTGGATAACATCCAGACGGGCGTGGTGGTGGTGGACGAACTGACCCATGAGATCACGGACATCAATCCTGCGGCCCTGCTGATGCTGGATATGACGCGCGACGCGGTGGTGGGCCACGTGTGCCACCGGTTCATCTGTCCCGCGGAAGTGGGGCGGTGTCCCCTCAGCGACCTGGGGCTGCATGTGGACAATTCGGAGCGGGTGCTGTTGCGCAAGGATGGTTCGCCGCTCAGTGTCCTCAAGACCGTGGTGCCGATCACGCTCCACGGCCGCCGCTTCCTGCTGGAGAGCTTTGTGGATATCTCCTCGATCAAGCAGATGGAGGAGTCGAACCGGAAAACCAATGAGGATCTGAGCCGGCGGACGGTGGAACTGGAACAGAATCACGTGCTCATGCTGAGCATGGTCGAGGATCTCGAAAAAGCCCGAAGCAAGCTCGAGCACTCGCACGGGGAATTGAACAAGACGAGCGAGCGGGCCAACCAGCTGGCGGTGGAGGCGGAGGCCGCCAACCAGGCCAAGAGCGAATTCCTGGCCAACATGAGCCACGAAATCCGCACGCCCATGAACGCCATCATCGGGCTGGCGGGATTGCTGCTCCAGACTCCGCTCGCGGCCGAACAGCGCGAATACATGGAAACCATCAACGCCAGCAGCGAGTTGCTGCTGACGCTGATCAACGATATCCTGGACTTCTCCAAGATCGAAGCCGGCAAGATGACGATCGAGCCGGAAGCCTTCAACCTGGTCGCCACGGTGGAGGGCGCCCTGGACCTGCTGGCCGAGCGTGCCGCCGCGAAGCGGATTGAAACCATGTCCAGCCTGGCGTTCGACGTTCCGGTGCATCTGCGCGGAGACGCCAGCCGCATCCTCCAGATTCTCATCAACCTGATTTCCAACGCCATCAAGTTCACGGATCGCGGCGAGATCGTGGTGCGGGTGTCCCTGGCGAAGCGGGATAACGCCAAGGTCTGGCTTCGGTTCGAAGTGCGCGACACGGGCATCGGCATCTCGCCCGAAGCCCAGGCCCGGCTCTTTCAGCCGTTCACGCAGGTGGACAGCTCGTCCGCCCGCCGCTACGGCGGCACCGGGCTGGGGCTGGCTATCTCCCGCCGGCTGGTGGAGATGATGGGCGGGCGGCTCGGCGTCGACAGCGCCGTGGGGCAGGGGTCGGTTTTCTGGTTCACGCTTCCCCTGGAAACCTGTCCGCCCCCCCTGGCTCGCCCGGGCGCCGCTCCCGAGACGCTGGCGGGGCTGCGGTTGATCATGGTGGACGATAGCGAGACCAACCTGATGATCCTGGAGCGGCAGCTGTCCTCGTGGGGCCTGACGGCCGACCGGTTCACGCGGGCCCTGCCCGCGCTGGAGGCCATGCGGCGGGCCGCGGCGGCGGGCCGTCCCCATGACCTGCTGCTGCTGGACATGGCCATGCCGGAGATGGACGGCGCGCAACTGGTTCAGGCCGTGCGGGCCGATCCCGCGCTCAGGACCGTGCGGATGGTCGTGATGACGTCCCGGGGCCGCTCCGTGGAGCCCCAGGGCGCCCGCCTGCTTGAAGGCGTGCGGGTCCTGTCCAAACCCGTCAAGCAATCGCAGTTGGGGGACGCCATGGTTGCCGCGATGAAGCCGGCTCCTCCGCCGG
>CAYZVY010000017.1:23533-32517 GCA_964481675.1 uncultured Verrucomicrobiota bacterium | reverse complement strand
GTCGGTGAAGCGCCCCAGGGAGCGGGCCTTGACGATCTGGCGCATGAACGTGCTGCCGGCGGTGTGGCTGGCGTCCGCCTCGAGCAGGCCCGTCTCGTAGTCATACGCTTTGGCTGCGAGGTAGACATACCGGGCCGCCAGGTCGAAGGCCTGCTGGTAGCGGACCTGTTCGTCATTCTGGAACAGGCGGTAGGCCATGTTACGATAACGCCTCATGTTGAGGTTGCCCGCCCAGTTCATCCGGAGCCGCTCCCGTTCCATCTGAAGCTGGTCACCTTCGCTGATGGCGGCGGACAAGCGCATGCGGGCGGTCTCCAGCCGCTGCCACTGCGCCGTCAGGCCGAGCAGCGCGTCGCGCTCGTTTTCCATGATGGTGACCATGCGCAACGCCTCGAGGTGCTGCTCATGCCAGGTCCCCAGTTGCGTCAGCCCGGCTTCCATCGACTCGTTAATGGATTTGATCATGCGCTCGAGCACCGAGATGGTCATCTCGCCGGCCTTGACCAGCGTTTCGCTGGTGGCGTGGACGCTGCCGAACATGCCCTTCAGCAAACCGCGGACGGCTGACGTCACATCGCTGGCCAAGCCGACAACCGTGGGCATGGATTCAACCCCTGCATCCGTAATCAGGCTGAAAATCGTATCCGCTATCGTGATGGCCTTGCTGGCCTCCGTGATCTGCTTGACGGCCGTTTCAAGGCCGCTGGTCTCCTCGCCGGCCGCGGCCTTCCAGTCTTCCATATCCGCCCTGTACTTGGCGTCCGCCAGGGACCGTTCGCCTTCGCGCCGAAGTTCGGTTGCGATGGCCTGGGCCAGGCGCACCGCGGTATCCAGGTCGCTCTTGGCCGCCAGATACTCGCTTAGCGCCATCTGAATCTCGCCCTCGGCCCGTCGGGTTCCCGTGTAGGAATCCGGCTTCACGGGAAGACCATTATTGGCCACATTCAGTTCCAGCAGGAACGTTTGGGACGGAAGCCGTTCCACGGACACCACCTGGTACTGCCGAACAAAGTCCCCAAACGAGAAGGTAATGCCAAGGTCGGCGATCCATGGCACATCGACGGTCGAGCCCACGCCGCTCTCTTCGTCCTTGTCGCCCCCGCTTGCCGTGCCGGTATCGTTGGTCCCGTCGGCCACGGGGGTATCGTTGGTCCCGCTGACGACGGGGGTATCGTTGGTCCCACTGACGACGGGGGTCGAATTCGTCCCGCTGACGACGGGGGTATCGTTGGTCCCGCCGGCCGTGCTGAGCCCGTTAGTCCTGGCATCGGCGCCCTGGATGACAATATTGGTTACCAAATTAAACATGTCCTGAACAGTGACCGTGAGCGAGCCACCTCCGGTCAGGTCCTCCGTATTGGTTGTGATCTGCCAATAATCCTGGACGAGGCTGTAGGTCATCTTTTTGGTATCAGCCGGAATCACGAGGCCGATCGTGCTATGATCCACATACAGGCAGTGCAGGAGGTCGGGACCGTTGTATCCCTGGGGATAGAGTTTGCCGGGGCCGATATCGTCGCTGTAGGGATAGCCGTAGATCTCGATCAGCCGCCGGTTGATGCGGGCTTCCTCGGTCTGCATGGTGCTGTCCAGGTCGGCCACCTCATTCTGATCCCGGATCGCCTGGGCGGACCGCTTGATGCGGCTTCGCACGGCTACGGCATTCTGCAAGGCGGTCAAGGCGCGGTCATAGGCCTGTTCGAAATGCGTCTTGCCCTCGTCGATTTCCGCGCTGCTGATATCGAAAGGCACGGCGTCCGGCGCCAGGCCCAGGGGATTGAGGCCGGAGTCGGCAAAATCGACCTGCTGTTGGACCCGATTGCCCATCTCGACCAGTTCGGAAAGCTCCGGAATGTTGTCACGGTCGATGATCCGGATCCCCGAGTGGCTCTCATCCGGATCCTTCGACGGCAGGAGGGAATTGGCGGTGAGCCAGTCGAAGTAGGCGCCCATGCCGACGCGGCTCCCCCACTCCCCCGTGCCCCAGGCGCGATTCGTGTTGCTGTCGCGGGCGGTGGTCCAGCCGTCCTCGCCCGTGTAGGACGCGCGGCGGGTCGCCTCGATGGCGGCCACGCCGGCCCGGGCCCGGGCCGCCGCGGCCACGGCGAACTTCTTCTCGTGAAAGTACGAGATGGTCACCTCGACGTCCTTCACCAGAATGCCTTCGACTTGGGGATACCAGCTGAAGAGGGGATTGTGCAAATAGGCGTAATACCCCTTCAGGGCGGACAGGTAGTGGCCGTAGGCGTCGCCATGGCCCTGGGGGAACAGCGCTATCGCGTCGTCCGCATCCAGCACCCCGTTCTGGTTGCCCTTCAGGTCGCTGATCCCGTAATTCAACATGTAGGCGACCTGGCCGCCGGTGATGTCCGCCGTGATGTTCCACGGCAGCCGGTTATAACACGGATACTGGCTGACCTGTGGATTCATGCTGTTGTCGCGGCCGCGGATCAGCGCCAACTCCTCGGACAGGAGATCCGGCACCTGATTCTGGAAGCAGAACAGGGAGGGGGCATCGCCGCTGCTGACGGGGTCGTTCGCGCCGAGGGAGAGGGTCGGATCCATCGCATCGCCGTAGGCTTCGTGGCCCAGCACCATATATAAATCGGAGAGACGGCCCTTGACCATCAGAAGGGCGAGCGCCAGGCTGCCATCGGCCTGGAATCCGGCCCTGACAGACAACTTGTCGGCCTGCTCGTTGACGGTTTCGTAAATCTGCATGAGGCCATATTCGTTCAGCGCCTCATAATTCAGCGGGATATCTCCGTCATAGGGCTTTCCGATCTGCTGGAGCATGCTGAGATCGGCCAGCACCGCATACTTCATGAAGTCACGGATGCGCTGCTCAAACGGGTTGATGGCCTTGAGCACCCGCTTGATCCAGCCTTCGCAGAGCACGGGTTGCGTCCAGGCCGCCCAATTGGTGCCGACCACGGCGCTCACGGCGGGATCGAGCGCCCGGTACGAGCACCGGAGATAGCGGTCGGAGAGGCCGAACACGCCGGCGTCGCCGACAGTCGTATAGTGGAGGCCTGCGCCGGTCGTGTAGTCTTTCCACAAAGACGCGTTATCGGGATCGGGCGCCGCTCCGTTGTTGGGATCGGCATACTCCCACTTGAACTCCCAGCGCTCCGGCGTGCCGCGGAAATCGGCCGTATAATAAACGCTGATCTGCTTGTCCAGGGGGTTGATCGACTGGATCACGTCGAGCTGGCCGCAGTAGAGCGTCGGATCGACCCTGAAAATCACCATATCGATGTTTTCGGAGGGATCGACCATGCCCGTATTGGGGCTGTTGTTGAACACGACGGTGACATAGCCCGTCCCGAGACCCGTCGTGGGGAGCGCAAGGGAATCGAACGGCGTCGTATTGTTCACAATTTCAAGCGCCGTCTCCGGCAAGGCCGCAATGCCGGCCCGCCAGGGGTCGCCACCCTCGCCGGTGATGCCCTGGACCAGGCTCTCGTTTAACGTCGCGGCGCGATTCGTCCCGGCGAGCAAATTCAGCATCAGGTAGTTGTTGTTGTCGGTGCGGGTGCGGTATTCGCCGATCAACTGCAGCGCCGTATTGCTCGCGGCATTGGGATTGTAGTACAGGCGGGAGCGCAGGGCCGGCGGCAGGTCGCTGAAGAACCAGCAGGCGGTGGGCACGTCCCGATAGCTTTTCATGGTCTGCGTGACGAGCTTGACGTCGCCCATCGGCGCCGTCCGGGCCGCCGTGGGATCGATCAGCATGACGCTGGGCTTGGAGGCATCCAGCGCCAGGGATTGCTGATAGGGCACGTCCACGCTCAATTGGCCCCGGATGGCCGGAAGGCCGCCGCGCGCCGTGGTCAGGGTGTCGCCGATGTGGAGGATGGGCAGGTTGACGGGCCATTCGACGACATACGTGAAGTCCAGCGGCGTGCCGTCGCCGGCCAATTCCTTCAGCCAGGGAATCTGGGAACCCAGGGCGGGCGGAGTGGCCAGGGAGGGGAAGTTGAAGGAGGACTGCATCGGATAGAAGAAGTCGAACACGTAGTTGGTGGTTCCGCCCCTGTCTCCCGCCTGCCTGGCCCAGTAGTATCCCTTGCGATCGCGGAACCGGGGCCCGGCCACCTGGTTGTTCGACGAGCAGTTCGCCGGATACATGAGCGAGATGGGCAGCGGCGGCTGGATCATCAGCCCCGCGGTCAGAAACCGCTCGAATTTATAGACCGAATTGGAAGGGACGACGCGGAAGGCCTCCATGTAGGGCCGGTTGTCCAGGGTCAGCGGGCTCTGGCAATCCACCAGCACGTACGGGTCGGAGGTGTACCCGGCCTCGTTGGTGACGTTGAGATCGCAGCGAAGGGCGTACACCGTGCTCTGGAATATGAGCGCGTGCTCCTCGTTGGGATTATAGCCGTGCTGCCTGGGGTCGTTCTGCGCATAGAGCCCGATCGTGACGCCCGACAGATCGACTCCCGACAGAACTTGCGAAATGCCATCCGGCTCAACCGCCACACCGGCTTCAGGGAGTTCCATGTGGTTGCCGAAATCGCTCGTATCGCGCACCTGATCCTCGGCATCGAAGCGATAGCGGGCGCAGAGCCCCCTGTCCCTCGAGCCCACGGAAACGCTCATGTGGTCACGAAGCAGCGTCGCCGTGCGCGCCACGGACCAGATGCGGACCTCGTCCATGACGCCGGAATAGAAGTCTTCGGGGGTCACGCCGTCGCTCGCGTGCGCGCCCAGCCGGAAGGGAGAGGCCTCGGCCACCAGGGAACCGGAGAACGCGGTTACACCCGCCTCCGCGCCGTCCAGATAAAAGGTGACCGCGCCCCGGCCGACCACCGTCACGGCGAGATGTTGCCACTTGTCGGGCGTGAGTCTCGCGTTCGCGCGATACCAGCGTCCCCCGGCAAACAGTTCGGGAACGGCGCCGTTCAGCCGCAACCGGTAATTGAGCCCCTTGTCGATCAGATATTGCATCCCGTTCAGCGCGTCGGGCTTAAGCCAGAGCTCCAGCGTCAGCTGGCCGGACATGGCCAGGCCGTTCGGATTGTCCCGCTTGAGATGGCAGCCGAAAACCTGGGCCTCCTCCAGGGGCATGTCGCCCCGGGCGAACCGGACACAGGAAAGCAGCCGGTCCTCCGTGTAGCCCACATTCCCAAGCCCGCTGGCGATCGCGATTTCCCGAGACTGGGTCGGCCAGATGCACGTGAACCGATTCGCAAGACTGGGGAAGAAGATAGGATCGGGCATGCCCTCCTGCTTGCTCCGGTTCCCCCACCAGACCTCGAGCTGGCCCTTGTTCACTGGGAACACGTAGGAATAGAGGTCGGCCAGGTCCATGTACCCGGCGGGATAACGGTACTTGCCGACATGGTAGGCTTTCCCCGAATTCACACCATTGGTGTAAAGGTACGCGGGCCATTCCCCGTATGTCTCCTCCAGGAGCGCACCGTTAAAGTCCACGGGCCGAAGCTCGCGGGCGATGTTCCACTCTGTCGCCGTCTCGCCGAAAACGGGGTTGCGATGCGAGATGGATCGCACCGGCTCGAACCAGACCTCGTTTCCGGACGCATATTTAAGAAGGCAGTAGCCCTCGTCCACGGTATGCAGGGCGCCATTTTTCAAAACCGGTATATGCGTCTCGGGTTGCGTGTGGGGCAGCACCTCGACCTGCAGGGCGGGCGGGAAATATACCTTCGGGAGCGTGTCGCCCGGCTCGCCGCGCACGTAAAGCTGGGCGTTGTCGCCCCACTTCACGTCATAGATGTCCACCTCGAACGGCCAGAGCACATCCAGCTCTTCCTTGGCCTTCCAGTAAATCTCGATGCGCCAGGGCTCGTTTGGCGGCGTCTCGCGGATCGCCCAGACCCACCCCTTCTTCGTCCCCACCGTATGCTGGTAGACATAGGGCGTCTCCAGTCCCGCCGGGTCGATGACCCCGCGCGTGATGGTGGCGAAGAGGCTCTCGGTCCCGTACGGGCGTTCCTGGGGCAGAAGCCGTTCGCCGACCAGGGCAGGTCGCACGGAGGACATGGGCTGAAGCACTTCCACAATCTCGTAGGCGAGGAGCTCGCGCGAGCCGGTTCCCTCATCCACGCGCGAATACGTCAGCAGGAATCGGCCGCCCGACCCGCACGTTGGCGAGGCGTGGAGCTGGTTGACGTCGATCCACACGTCATTGGTGCCCCGGATCTGGCTGTTGTAAAATATATCCACGCGATACGTGCTGGCAAAGGTGATCGTCGGCCCCGCATTCTGGCCTTCCGTCCAATAGAGCCGGACCGGCCTTCGGGTAGGATTGGGCGAGACGGTGTAGGTGATGGTCTGCGTGGAGCCGTTCATAAGCGTCCAGCTCACCTGCACGGCGCCCATGTCCGAGGCAATGAGCAGCCCCGCATAATCCAGCCAGACCACATTGGTTGCGCCGCCCAGGAAATCCAGCACCGGCATCACGTTGCTGTTGACGTTGACTGGCGGCATCAGCGTGTCGCCGAGCTGGAAATTGGCGCCAATGCCCACGATGGGCTCGGCAAAGGACGACATGGCAATCACGAGATTCGTGCCGAGCACGGGAAAGACGGTCGCCGCGTTGGTGCCCGTCTCGACCCCGGCGCCGCCGACGGCCGAAAACCCGGCCGCCGGGTTACTCGCAAACGAGGCCGTACCGGAATAATCCGCCCACCAGGACGTATTCGTTACCTGGCTGTCGGGCCAGACCACGTTCCGATTGGCCGATTGAACCAGGGGCGGCGCGGCGATCCCCGGCAACGCCGGGAGAATCAGGACGCCCAACGCCAAAAGTCGGAACCGCAAACGCCGGCAGACCGCCCGGGTGCCTCGTTGAAGCAAATTCAGACGGACGAACATGCCGGACCCGGCCCTCGTCCCGCCGCCTGTGTTGTCGTTATGCATGGCTCTGTCCATCCCCCGTTCGCGCTTACGTCCGTGGGTCATTACAGTTTCATGATATACGCCAGCACAAAATACGGAGGCCGGTTTTCGTGAGCCTGATCGCCGCCTTGTGGCGAGGTCGTTCGAGAGTAGTCGATACGGACGGTTCCGTCGCCATCTGCTTCTTGATCACCACCATACACATTGCTTCCCCCATCATCCGTACCGTCCCTATCCTTATAGGGATGAGTATGACTTGGCATTTCGGAGACGCTGAGCGTGTGTGCGGCTTCGCCGCCTGTTTTACCGGTCGCGTTGTAGTCCGTGACGGAGGAATTATACCCCACCACGAATTTGCCCCGCAGATCCGGAGTGCCGTTCGCGCCGTTGCACAGCGCCCATCCGGACGGGGCAATGGAGCCATGCCACATGACAATCACTCCGCTCGGAAGAAGGCTCTGGCCCTCCTCCTGGAGCTTGGAGTTGACGGCGTTCACGCCGCCCCTGAAGGTGGCGATGCCGGAGACTTCCAGGCCGGATTTCACGATGGCGGTGGTGCCGGAAACCGTTATGCCCCTGGTAAACAAGGCTTCCGCATTGCTCACCGTCATTCCCTTGTTAAACGTCGCGACGCCGTTGACCGTCGTGTTTGTGAGGGTCGTGAGCCCCTTTACCGTGACGTTGCTGACCGCCGTCACCGCGCCGCTTGCGGTCAGCGTGGTGCCGACCGTAAAGGAGTCGTAGGCCGCCGCGGCGTACTGGGCCATCTGGGCGCGCTCGGCAAACGGAGCGCTCAGGAGCCGCTGCCGCGGGAAGGCTTCTTCGGCAGGGACCGCGGGCGCGCCGGCGGGAACCCCGGTCACCTTGAGCCCCAGATACCGGTCATTGGCCTTGCCGCTATTGTTCGAATCAAACCAAAGCGACTTCCATAGCCCGTTTTCCGGGGGAAACGCGGGCTCAACAGCGGTGGCGGAAGAGCCCGGGCCGCCGAGCATGACGTTGAAATAGCCGTCTTTCACATAGACGGGATACACGCGGGCCCATAGCCCCGAACTGCCCCCCGTGGACTCCTCATACAAGCGGAACTCAATGTTGTAGACGCCGTCCGTGTAAGCGCCTCCCGCCGGGGTCAGAAGCCGTCCTTGGTAATTGATTACCCCCGGCGTGACCTGCGTTCTCGAGGCCGGAACCTCCGCCAGAACGGACGCCGCCGCAAGGGCTAACATGGCCGCTACCTGCACCATCATTTTCGGGCTATTCATGTGCTGTCGTCTCCTGATGCTTTTCAATCTTCAATTGCCCCAAGTTCGCTGACGCGGCTGACGCGTTCGATTTTGAAAGTCCCCGTGATGCGAATGGTTTTGTTGAGTCCCGCCACCGTCTCTTCGAAACGGCCGCCGGATTCCTTGACGCCCCACTGCCGGTTGGCGACGCCGCGCTCGGGGTCGAGAAGGGTGAATTGAAAACTCATGTCCCGCGTGACGGTGTAGGACTCGACCGCCTCTGCCTGATTGGTCGCCACGCCGTTATCGTACCGCAGATTATCGTGCTGCGGATGATAGCGGTGGACAAAGGGGTTGACGGGATCGTTGTAGGGGATCGTCACCAGTCCGGACAGGGTGTTTGACAAACCGAACGTGCCGGAGAGGAGAAGCGGATTCATGATCGGAAAACAGGTCGAACTCACCCGTACGATCCGGGCGTCGGCGTGTGCGACCGCATAGGCCTTGGCCTCCGCTTCGTCCGTCAGGATCGTCATAATGCCGTTGGTGGCCAGCGAAGACGTGGCATCCTGTTCGGCGTCCCCCTTCCGGTAGGCCAGCAAGGCGCGCTGGAGAAGCCGCGGGGTCCCCATCGCATCCACATGAAAGATGAGCCGGAACGTATAGGGCTCGGAAACGGAGACGGGCCCGTCGTTTTTCCAGACATTGTCGGCCCCGATGCGGGTCGGCGCGCGCTCCACGTGCGTCACGGTCACGTTGCCCACCCAGAGCCCGGCCGGATCAAGCTGGGAAGACACGCTGCCGTCGCAGGATACGCCCAGCCGGATATCGACGGTGGGGGGGACGAACTGGGTGTTGTTGGCGTCCGTCACCCGGATGATGCTCTGCCAGGCC
>CAYZVY010000017.1:20918-23433 GCA_964481675.1 uncultured Verrucomicrobiota bacterium | reverse complement strand
GGGGACGAACTGGGTGTTGTTGGCGTCCGTCACCCGGATGATGCTCTGCCAGGCCTTCCCGGGAACTCCACCGTTCAGCGACTGGGGATCGGGCGCCAGGCTCAGCTCCAGCTGCCCCGAGGCGGGGATGTTGGTCACCAGCACGCCGGGCAGGGCTTGAAAATTCGCCCCGAACGCATCCGATTTGAAAATCAGCGGCGTCTTGCCCAACAGCGCCGGAGCGCCGGAACACGCCGGTGGCGCTTCCGATGCCAGGTGCTCGATCCGGACAGTTCGCTTCGTGGCCGTCAGGTTCTTGAGAATCAGCGACCGGGGCGACATGGAATCGCCGAAATCAAGCAGTCGCGAGGAGGGGGCCAGCTCGATTTGAACCGGCCCGCCATACCCCCGGGCCCCCGCTCCGGCGCGAATCCAGCAGGCTTCTCCGCCCCGGATCTGTTCCGTGGCGGGAGTCCACACACGCTGCGGAAAACCCGACAGGCCATTGATGCGGAACACCGTGGCCGTGGAGCTGTTGATGGTAAAGTCGGGTGAAAAAGAGAAAAATTCCGTGAAGGTGATCTGCTTATTGGTGGAGACCGGAAGCCCGACCAGATTTAATTCGCCCGGAATCCAGCGGATGGGGTTCAAGACCGGCTTGCCCGTGACGCTCACGGTGAAAGGCTCCCCGCTTCCAGCCACATAAATCGAGTAGCATTCGCCTGCCAGCAGAGTTCCAAATGAGCTGATTACTGCATTGGTGGAAAACCAGTAATGCCAGTCCGCCGAGCGGGGGAACGGATCGCGGGGATCAAGGTCGAATTCCATTCCAGCGCCGGTCCGCTTCCACCAATAAACCTTATCCACCGCGGTATTGCTGAATAGGACCGCACATTCGGACTGGACCGGTTGAACGAGAAGCTGAACACCATTCCACCCGGGAGAAAGGGGTATGTCCTGTGTCAGCCATTGGGCAATCAGGGGCCCACCCGGGAAAAACAATAAACAAGCTGTAACCAGGAACAGAAAGCGCGTCTGATTTTTCGTTATCACCATATTCCCCCTATGGTTATCAGACTTAACGCTTAACTCTATTGTTAGTCAGTAATGAAAATTACCTCCTTTCTGGTATCAATCATCGGTTAATTCTAGTCTGTGCACGGTGGCGATCGCTTACTGCTCGACACAATATTACACCCCGCCCTTCATCAAAACGGCCTGCTACACCGTCTTGTTAATCCTGAATTTCCGCAAATCCCCTTGCCCCTCCCATTGGGGCAGACGGGGTGCGGGCCCCTCGATGCCAACCAGACCTCTGTCCGCCAACCCGTTGATCCTGGCCCATAAGGTGGTATCTCCCCAGAACTGGGGATGCGTTTCACAAGATGCCACAGCCTTGAAAATATCAGCCGGTGCGCTGTTTCCAGCCCGAATGGCCTCTAGCGCCCTCTGTTCCAGTCGACCCAGCCCGGTCACAGGATCCGGCTGCTCCTCAAGCCACCGTTTGGCCGCCGCCACCATCCAGAACAAGGCGCAGGTTCTCTTTGATGCTATTTCAACAAACGATTGTTTGTCTTGGGTTGCAAACGCGCGATCCGCAACGACGGCACACTCAAGCTGGGCCCGCGTAACCGGCCGGCGTTGCGGATACACAGCGGCCATCTGGGCGGGTGACAACTGGCCAAGCCCGTCATACGGCTCAATGCCGGGAAAGGCGTCCACCACCAGAAGCTCGGTTTTGGAGATCGCATCCGCCTGCATGCAGGCCAGGATATGAGCCAGCATGGCCATGTCGAACAGGCAGGCGTCAAACCAGAGCACCACCCGGTCATAGGCCCCGGCCGAAGCCAGTTTGGCATATTGATCCCGGAGTGTTTGTAAAACAAACGCTTGTTTCAGACCGCCACCCGTGGCTTGAACGAGAAACCGCGCCCGCGCCTCCAGCGTCGCATCCGTGGGCCAGCCCGGATTCCGGGGTCCCTCGTAAAGGATGTCGTGCCAGACAAAAACCTCGCCAGGAAGGCCGGCTTTCGCCAGACTTCCACCGCAGATGTCACCACTCGTGATATGAAAAATCGTGCTCATGCGCCGGCCTTCCCTTCAATCGCCACCGTCACGCGGATGGGGTTCAGCCTCTCCAGGACCGCGGGAGCCATCCGGGCCAGCACGCCGCGCCGCCCCGCGTTGATCCAGATCTCGGGCAAATCGAAAATGGTCGCCTCGGCATAGACCGGAATAGCCTTGCGCGTGCCGAACGGACTCGTTCCGCCGATCATGTACCCCGTGTGGCGAGTGGCCGTCTCCGGCGCGCAGGGCCCGACATGCTTCACGCCCATCACGCGGGCCAACTGCTTGGTGGAAATGTCGCGGTCGCCGTGCATCAGGCAGATCAGCGGCGCCTTGACGTCCGTCTCGAGCACGATCGTCTTGATCACCGCATGATCGGGCGCGCCCAGCTGCCGCGCGGCATTCGCCGTGCCGCCATGCTCGATGTAGGTATACGTCGCCAGGTCGAAAGCCGCCCCGCTCTCCCGCA
>CAYZVY010000017.1:0-20818 GCA_964481675.1 uncultured Verrucomicrobiota bacterium | reverse complement strand
CCATGCTCGATGTAGGTATACGTCGCCAGGTCGAAAGCCGCCCCGCTCTCCCGCAGCACCCGGATTGCCGGCGTAACCGGAATATCCGCCTCTTTGGCGCTCATGTCGCCTCCTGGTCCTGAATCCGGGCCATCGCGATTCCCTGCTCGCCGGCCACCGCATACAACAGCCAGCTTTGGCCGTTTTCCACAAACACATAGGGATCCCGCACCTCGTTCACCGGCCGGTGCTTGCTGCCGCCCATCGACGGAACCAGCGGTTCGTCCGCCCCTTCCCAGAACATCTCCGGCCGCAGCACCTCCTGGGCCTTTTCCCCCCGCCATGTCATCCAGTCGCCCGCCAGCGGAACCACGGTCCGCTTGATCCGCTCGGGCGCGTCACCCACGCTGCTGTAATACAGCAGCAGCTTGTCCCCGCAGACCCGGAACGCCACGTGGCGGATGCGCATGATGCGGTCGATGTTCTGCCCCTCGACAAGCGGCGTGAAAACATCGCCCTCGATGTCCAGCACGGGCCCCGGCTCGAACGGCGCCCGCAGATCGCGGCTCCGCGTGATCCGCCGGTCCGCCCCGCCGCTGAACCCGTACCACCAACCGTCCCTTCTGAAAACGCGCAGATACGGGGCAGTCAGATACACGCGGTCGGATTGGAAATGCAGCCCGTCATCCGATTCGGCATAAACGGTCGACTGGTGCCGCCCGGGGTTGGTCTCCGTCGGCCCCGCGCCATGATACAGCATCTTAATGAGGCGCGCGTCGTGATCGATCACGATTTCCGGGGACGCGATATGCTTGTTGAACGGCGTTTCCTCCAGATCGAGGACGCCGGGCTCATACACCTCATAGGGCCCGGTCACGGAATCGGCATACGCCAGCCGGATGAACGTGCCCTGGTGATGCGCAAAATACAGGTAGTACCGGCCGAGCGGCTTTTTCACCCAGTCCGGCACCCGGATCAGGCACGGCCCGTTCAGGTTAGTGCCCAGCCGGGCATTCGAACCTGTCGTCAGCAAGGGCCCGGCAGCCCGCTCGAGGCGGACGGGGCGCAGCCTGACGGGTTCGCCGAAGGCCTGATTGACCCGGTAGACCGCGGGCGCCTTCCGCAGAAGCACATCCTGCTCCCCGAAGACCGCCAGGTTGATCTCCTTGGCGCCGGCGCGGTCGTAATCGTAAATCACAACTTGCGTCCCGTCCTCCGCTTCCGCGCCGTCGGGATAGGAAACACCCAGCCGCCCGTCGAGAAGCAGCCCGGCCGACCAGGTCTTCCCGTCGTCCTCCGACAGGAACGCCTTGAGCAGCGACCGGCCCGGGTTTTCGGCGATATTGCCGTGCTTGACGAGCAGCAGGCGCCCCGATTTCAGCCGGCGGATGAAAAAGCGCGAAGCCGTATGCGCGATGGGCATGGGCGCGACGGGCGACCATGTCCACCCGCCGTCCGCAGAGACGCTTTCGCCGATCCCGTAGCGGGTCCGCACCCACATCCACAGGCTGCCGTCGCGGCGCTCCACCACCATATGTTCGTCGCAATTGCGGTCCGCGGGATCCGGCACCGTGGCGCGGCCGCGCCATTCCCAGGAGAGGCCACGATCCCGGCTGGCCACAATGCCCGCGCTCCCCTCCACATGCCAGTGCGCCACCGGCAGGAGCCAATCCCCGTTCGCCAGCACGGTCGGCTTGTTCATGAGGATGCCGTCGCAAATCCGGAACGGGGCGGACCACGCGGGTTTTTCCGCCCCGGACTGCTCCGTGGTCATGGCCCACACGCCCGACCGGGGACTGGTGCGATGACCCGCATCGCCGTGCGCCCAGAACAGCCAGAGGCGGCCGGCCGGATCATGCCACAGGCACGGATCGAAGGCGCGAACCGGGCCGTCGCCGTCGGGATCGATCACCAGCACCGGAGGCGTCCAGGGCTTTCCCGCGTCCGGGCTGGTGGCCAGCAGGACATAATTCATGTGATCTTCCGTCACCCCGCCGCCATACCAGGCGGCCCACAGCCGGCCGTTCGGCGCGCGTTCCACGCCGGGAATGCCCTGGAAACGGCGCGCGGCGCAGGCATGGCGGCTTTCGGGCGGCCCGATAAACCGGGGCGGCTGCAGATACTCGTCCATGGGGTCCTCTCTCCCGGTTGAATTACGTGCCCGTTCCGGTCCTGGCGCCGGAAAGCCACGCCTCGGCCAGGCGGTTCCCGACTTCCAGCTTGGCGGTCTTGTTGAAGTGCAGGTTGTCGTAAAGCAGCTTCTGCAAGTCCAGGGTATCGATGTACCGGACATCCGGATTCTTCTTTTCCAGTGCCTTCTGCTGCTCCCGCACGAGGTCGCGCCGGGGACTGGGCGCCGCAATGCCGCCGATCAGCACCTTCATGGCGGCCGCGTGGGGCAGCTCCTTGCGGAGGTTCGCCGCCAACCGCGTCAACCGCTCGCCGGCAACGGCCGCCTCGGCCTCGCTATCGCTCTCCCCCTGCACATAGACCAGGGCCTCGATTTCAAAATCCACGCCGGCGGGCAGCGCCTTAACCGCCTGGTTCACCGTTTCCACCACGTGGCGGTACATATGATCGTTCACCGAGCCCTTCTGCCAGAACCCGTTGCCGCCTCCGCCCCGGCTGGCCTTGATGATCAACACATTGGTGACGCCCGCCCGGGCCAGGCACCGGCCAAATCCGATCTCGGGTCCCCAGAACAGCTTGTTGGCGGCCTCTCCCTGCTGCGCCTGCAGCGTCACGATCTTGCCGGCGGAGTCGCCGATCATGACGGCGGGGCCGTCGCCGGCCCGCGTGGAGCGGTTGGCCCAGAAAAAGGGCACCTTTTCGTCAAGGGGCTCCTTCCCCGGGGTGATGTCCGTCTCCTTGGGATCCGCGGTGGTGCCCAGGCTGTTGGACTGCCCGGTGAACACAAACACTTTCATTTTCGCCGCCTCCAGCGATCCCGCCAACAGGCAGGCGCCCGCCAGGCCAACGCCCCACACGCTCATCGGCTTCATGATCGCGCTCCTTTTGGCAAACTATGCGCCAGCAGGCCCCCCACTTCAAGTTTCCATTCTCTCCAGCCCCAAAGCAGTTGCGCCGATTCCTCCTTTGCGTTATGTTCACGGCATGCCCGCCCAACGCCCCAACCTGGTTTACATCCTGGCCGACGACATGGGATTCGGAGACCTCTCCTGCCTCAACCCGGCCTCCCGCATCCGGACGCCGAACCTGGACCGCCTGGGCGCGGACGGCCTGATCTTCCTCGACGCCCACGCCAGCTCGGCGGTCTGCACCCCCTCGCGTTACAGCCTGCTCACCGGCCGCTACAACTGGCGGTCGTCCCTCAAGGAAGGCGTCACCTTCGGCTACGACGGCCCCGTGATCGAACCCGGCCGCCTGACCGTGCCCGCCTTCCTGAAAAAGCACGGCTACACGACCGCCTGCGTGGGCAAGTGGCACCTGGGCTGGGACTGGACCCGGCGTCCGGACGACTCGATCGACTTCTCCGTGCCCATCCAAAACGGGCCGCTCGCCGCCGGCTTCGATGGCTTTTTCGGCATCAGCGCCTCGCTCGACATGCCGCCCTACTGCTATATCCGCGACACCCTGCCCACCGCGGCGCCGGACCAGACCACCCGGGGAATGCCGCATGGCCCCGGCTTCTGGCGCGAGGGCCCCATCGCGCCCGACTTCCAGCACGCCGATGTGCTGCCGCGCTTCACCCGCGAAGCCGTCTCCTTCATCCGCTCCCGCGCGGGTTCCGCCGACCCGTTCTTCCTCTATTTCCCCCTGCCCGCCCCGCACACGCCCATCCTGCCCCTTCCGGAATTCCAGGGCCGCTCCGGCACCAACGCGTATGGCGATTTCTGCCTGCAGGTGGACGCCGTGGTGGGCCGCATCATGGCCGCGCTGGAGGAATCCGGCCAGGCGGACAACACCATCCTGGTTTTTGCCAGCGACAACGGCTGCTCGCCCATGGCCAACCTTCCCGAGCTGGCCGCGCTGGGCCACGATCCCAGCGCGCGGCTGCGCGGCCACAAAGCCGACATCTATGAAGGCGGCCACCGCGTCCCGCTGCTCGTGCGCTGGCCCGCGCTCATCCGCCCCGGTTCGGTCACCGGCGAAACCGTCTGCCTGACCGACCTGCTCGCGACGCTGGCGGACCTGCTCGACGATCCGCTGCCGGACAACGCGGGCGAGGACAGCGTCAGCAACCTGGCGCTCTGGTACAACGAGCCCTTGCTGAAGCCCCTGCGCGAAGCCACGGTCCACACCGCGATCGACGGGTCGCTGTCCATCCGGCAGGGCGCGTGGAAGCTGGAGCTGTGTCCCGGCTCCGGCGGCTGGAGCTATCCCCGGCCGGGCGCCGAATGCCAGGGGTTGCCGCCCGTCCAGCTTTACGACCTGCGTGCGGACCCGGGAGAATACTGCAACCGGGAAGCCGCCCATCCTGAAGTGGTGGCGCGCCTGACCGCGCTCCTGGCCGCTTACGTCCGCAACGGCCGCAGCACCCCCGGCGAACCCCAGCTCAACACCGGCTCCTTCCCCTGGCCCGCCCTGTGGTGGTTGAAAGCGTGAAAAAAAAGATCCGCAACGACGAGGCGGAGCCGCTCAGCGCCATCCTCGACGGCGTCATGAACCGCATTTCCCTGTTCCGCCTGGACTGGATCGACGAGCTGGCCAAGGTCTGGCCCGACGTGGCCGGCAAGGCCGTGGCCGCGCACACCCGCCCGGCCCGCCTCGAAGGCCCCCGCCTGATCGTCTACGTGGACCAGCACGTCTGGATGCAGGAGCTCCAGCGGAACGGCAAGAAACCGCTGCTCGCCAACATCTGGAAGCGCTTCGGCGCCGACAAGGTCAAGGACATCCTCTTCCGCCTCGACCCCGGCCGACAATAATTAATACCAGCCGAAATCCTCGACCGCCTGCCGCGCCGCATCCAGATTTTCCGGCGGAGTCAGCCGCGGAATCGCGCACGCCGACCCCAGCACATAGCGGCCGCCAGGCTTGCCCTGCTCGAGGCAGATCCTCGCCTCTTCATACACGTCTTCAGGCCGGCCCTGAAGCAGCGTCAGGCAGCTCAGCCCGCCGATCAGCGTCACCCGGTCGCCGATCATCTCCTTGGTGTGCCGGACGGTCATGCCGGTGGTCGGGTCGATCCCGTCCAGGGCGTCGATCCCGGTCGCCGGCACATGCTTCAATAACGGATCGTAATACCCGCAGCAGTGTTTATAGGTAAACGCCCCCATCGCGCGGACGGCGTCGGCCATCCGCCGGTACGGCGGCGCGCAGAACGCTTCATAGATCTCGGGCGAGATCACGCTGCCGGAGGCATAGGAGTCGCCGATGTAGATCAGGTCCGCCCCCACCTCGACATAGGCTTTGGCCCGCTCGATCGAGATCTCCACCGCCTTGTCGAACAGCGCGCGCACGAGGTCCGGCGCATCATAAAAGGCGAGCAGCGCGGTCTCCGTGTCGCCCAGCTTCTCCACCAGGACGTTGATCGTCTGCCCGGAGCAGAAGCAGACGACGAACAGCCCGTCGCGGTGCGCCTCGTCGATGGCCTCTCGCATCCCGCGCAGGCGCCCCCGCTGGATCCACTCCGTCGCGGACAGCACCGGGATGGCCTCCACGTCGCGCAACGTCCGCACCGGCTCCGGCGGCTCGAAGGGCTGGAACTTCCCGCCGCCCGCCACGTCATAGACCCCCTCCTTCTTCCCCGTCCGCCGGTCGACCTGGACCAGCCGCCCTCCTTCCTCCCGGACGATCTTGTCGCTGAACCACGCGTCGTCCGGACCCGACATCATCCGGACCGTGTCGGTGCGGTAGCGGCGGGCCGCCTGGAGCATGACGGGGTTTCCCAGCAGCGGATCGATCAGGAACTCCTCGAACCGCCGGCCCATGGCGACGCAGGCGTGGTCGAAGTAATACGAGGGGTGGAACGGCACGCGATCGGGACGGGCGCCGCGAAGGACGGCGGCCATCCGCTGGCGCGAGGTCATGACCGGGGCTGGGGACATGGGCGGGCTTCTCCTGGGGCTTCTTCCGGATCCATCACAAGCAGTCTATCCCGATCCGCCGGACAGACAACCTTTTATTATTTTATTCCCTAACTTCGGTTTTCCTCCTATGCTACGGGCATGAACACAAGACGTGCGCTCCTCCGCTGCCTTGGTCTGCTCGCCGTGGCGGCCGCCCTCACGGGCTGCACCACGACCTCCTTCAAGGGAACCCCCTTCTTCACCGACGAGGACGACAGCCCGAACAAGCCCGACGAGAACCGCGTCAACGCCTGGCCCCTGCTCTATTACCAGAGCCCCTCCCTGTCCGTGCTCTGGCCCCTCTTCTCCTATGGCGACGACCGCCTGGCGCTCCGCCCGCTGTTTTCGGTTTACAACCTGGACGAGGAGCGCAGGGAATACAACGTGCTCTGGCCCCTCGGCCAGCTGGACCGCAAAAACAGGGACAACCGGTTCTTCCCCGTCTTCTGGGGCGACGACTACGCCGCCGTCTTCCCCCTCTACTGGCACAACGGCACCCCGTCGGAGAGCCGCGGCTTCGACGCGCTGTTCCCCCTCTGGATTTTCAACAACGCCCCCGGCCCCGATTACAGCCTGCACCTGCTCTGGCCGCTCTTCAACCGCAAGCACGACGGCCCGACCTCCGGCTGGCGGCTCTGGCCCCTGTATGCCGACTGGCGCGGGGACTACGGCGACTACCACGGCTGGTACGCCTGGCCCCTGGGCTGGCGCTGGGGCGACGCCACCCATCACGCCCGGCTGCTGCTCCCCCTGTTCTACCAGGCGAGCGCGCCGGGCTCCTCCACCTTCGCCTCGCTGCTGGGAGGCTGGCACGACGACGCCCGGCAGGGCTGGGGCTACCTGTTCCCCCTGGGCTTCCACCACCGGGACGACAAGGCCGAAGGCTGGTACACCCTTCTCGGCGGCAGCCGGACCGACGCGAACGGCGACGGCTTCTGGTACGCCGCCCCCGCGCTCGCCTGGGGGAGCCGGAGCGGCGCGGACCGGTCGGTGTGGGCGGGCGGCCCTCTATTCCATTATGGGAACGCCGGAAAAACCGCCTCCAGCCATCTGCTGCCCCTGTACTTCAAGTCCGAATCGCCGGCGGAATCCCTGTTCGTCTCGCTTCCCTATTCGCATCACCGCGACGCCCGGGGCTCCTGGAACCTGGTGCCGCCGGTCTGGTTCCACCACCAGGATGACGCCGGCTCCTTCTCCATCACGCCCCTGTATATGTGGGGCCGGGACAACCGGACCGGCGTCCCGTGGTCCGCCATCCCACCGCTGTATTACCACCATGAGGACGACGGCGGCGACACCTTCCTCTCGCCGCTGCTCAGCACCTGGACGGGCGCCCACGACACCCGGCACACACTTCTGCCTCCCCTCCTGTCCTATTACAGCTCCGGCGAAGGCCGGCGCGACCTGTGGACCCTGGCCGGCCTGGGCCACTTGAGCTGGGGCGAGGATCGCGGCTCCTCCTATCTCTTCCCGCTCTATTACAAGAACCGGAACCTGACGCTGTCGCCCCTCTGGTCCTCCTGGGAATCCACGGACGGAACCCGCGACGTCCGGGTGGTCCCGCCGCTCCTGTCCTGGCTGGACCGCGACACGGACAGCACCTCCCTTCACCTGCTCCTGGCGTGGGCCAAATTCAGCGGCGGCGAGAAGCCGGAAAACTCCTGGGTCTTCCCGCTCTATTACCGCAACCCGGAAACGGGCACCCTCCTGTCGCCGGCCTATGCCCGCTGGACGGCGGGCCACGATTCGGCAACCGCCCTGCCGCTCCTGCTGTCCTGGGTCGACCGGGAGCCGGACAACACCTCCGCCTACCTCCTTTTGGGACTGGCCAAATTCAGCGGCGGAAAGGAGCCGGAGGATTCGTGGGTCGTCCCCCTGTATTACCGGAACCCCGCCTCCGGAACGTTCCTCTCCCTGCCCTACGCGCGCTGGCGCGAAAACGACCGCGAGGGCGTCTCCATCCCGCTCCTGCTCTCGGGCTATTCCGAGTCGCCCGGCGAGCGCAACCTGTGGCTCCTGCTGGGCCTCTACGGGCGGTCGTGGTCGACCCGCCCCGGCGGCGACTCCAGCAGCTGGCTGGTCCCGCTGTATGCCTCCGGAAAAGATTATTTCCTGACGCCCCTGGCCGGCCGCTGGAAAAGCAACACCACCTTCACCTATGTCGCGACGCCCCTGGCCGGCTGGCGCTCCGGGGCGACGCGCGGCAGCTGGCTGTTCCCCCTCTATTCCTATGCGTCCGACCCCGTCGAGCACACGACCCGGCTCTGGTACCTGCCCTGGGGCCACTACGAGTCCCGCGGGTCAAGCTCCTCGTCCAGCCTGTTCCCGTTTTATCGATACGAGAACGACGCCTGGACCGACGAGGCCCTGGCGTCCGAAACCCAGGGCCGCACCTGGAACGTCCTGTACCTGGCGGCTTACGAGAACCGCCGGAGCCCCCTCACGGAATGGGATCGCGCGACGCGGCAGTCGAAGCGGACGGGCATGGTCTACCACGCGGCGAACCGCTTCTTCCCGCTCTGGAGCTACGACCGCACCACCAACACGAAAACGGAACGGCTCGAGAAGGATTTCAGCCTGCTCTTCTTCCTGCAGGACTACGCGAAGAAAAAGGACCTGGCGGACGCGCCCAAAACCGATTTCGTGCGCACCCGGGTTCTCTGGCGGCTGTTCCGCTACCAGCGGGACCACGACGACGTGACCGTGGACGTCTTCCCCGCCATCACCTACGACCGGACGGGCGACTCGATGCGGAAGGCCTCGTTCCTCTGGCGGGGCTTCCGCTACGAACGGAAAGAGGGACAGAAGGCCGTGGACCTCCTCTTCCTTCCCGTGTGGCGCACCGCGTGGGTTCACTAGCGGGCGCGGGCCCTCAGCTCTCCGGCAACTGGCGGCGATGCTTCAGGGCGGGAACGCGCGCGCGGACGCGGGCCAGCTCCCCCTTGTCGAGCGTCGCGTGGAGCAGCCCCTCGGCGGAGCCGCCCTTCGCCAGCACCTCGCCCCACGGGCCCACGATCAGGCTGTGGCCGTAACTGGCCACGCCCGTGGCGGCGTTGACGCCGCACTGGTTCGGCGCCACCACGAAGCACTGGTTTTCGATGGCGCGCGCCCGGACCAGGGTTTCCCAGTGGTCCTTGCCGGTGTTCTGGGTGAAATTGGCGGGGATCAGCAGCAGCGAAGCGCCCCGCTTGGCATACAGCCGGTACAGCTCCGGAAAGCGCACGTCATAGCAGATCGACAGCCCGCAGGCCCAGCCCTCGATGTCGGCCATCACGGGGTGCTCGCCCGGCTCATACACGTCCTGCTCCCGCACCACCTGGCCGCTGTCCAGCCGGGCCTCGAACAGGTGCAGCTTCCGGTAGGTGGCCGCCCGGCGCCCCTCGCGGTCCACCAGCACCGCGGTGTTGTGGATATGCGGCCCCGCCTTCTCCAACAGGCTGCCGCCCAGCACCCAGGCCTGGTGCCGGCGCGCCGTCTCCGCCAGCCACGTCGCCTGGAGCCCGTCCAGCGGCTCCGCCGCTCGGCGCAGATCCGCATTTCCGCCCCGGGCCGCGAACACCTCGGGCAGCACAATCAGGTCGGCCGGCCCCGCGCCGGCCAGCCGGGCGTCCAGGGCCGCCAGGTTGGCCGCCACATCCGGCCCCGCGGAACATTGTACCATCCAGACCTTCATGGGCCCCGTCCTTCCTCGCTTGCACCCCTATCTTAGCGGGTGCCGGACCCGACTCAATCCTTCTTTTCATTTGGCCCGAAAGGCCCTATCATGCCGGCATGCGGTTATACGATACCCATTGCCACCTGCAGGACGAGCGGCTCGCGCCGGACCTCGACGGGGTGCTCGCCCGGGCCGAAGGGGCAGGCGTGCTCCGGATGCGCTGCTGCGCCAGCGAGGAGGAGGACTGGCCCGCCGTAGCGCACCTGGCCATCCGCTACCCCGCCGTCCGCCCGGCCTACGGCCTTCATCCCTGGTACCTGGACCGGCGCACGCCGGGCTGGGAAAGCCTGCTGCAGGCCCGGTTGGCTGCCGAGCCCTCAGCCATCATCGGCGAAGCCGGCCTGGATCACGCCATCGATACCCCCGGCCGGGCAGTCCAGGAAGAGGTGCTGCGCCTCCAGCTGCGCCTGGCGGCCACCCTGAATCGCCCCGTCTCCCTGCACTGCCGGAAAGCCTGGGGCGCCCTGCTCGCCCTGCTCAAAAGCGAGCCCCGCCTGCCGCCGGCCCTCGTCTTTCACGCCTATTCAGGAGACGCCGACCTGATTCCCCTCCTGGTCAAGCTGAATGGCTGGTTTTCCTTCTGCGGCTCGCTGACGCGCCTGGAAAACCGGCGGGGCCGGGCGTCCGCGGCCCGCGTTCCGGACGACCGGCTCCTGCTGGAGTCCGATGCGCCGGATCTGGCTCCGCGCCAGGTTCCGGCGGGAACCCCCAACGAGCCCGCCCACCTTCTCCACACGCTAGCCGAGCTGGCCCTGTGCCGGAAGCAATCCGTCGAAACCGTGGCGGACCTGACCTGGCAAAATGCCTGCCGGGCCTTCGGCGAAACCGCCTGACGCAAAAAAGGAAACCAGACATGACCAGAGCACTCGTCCCGTTCGCGCCCGGCTTCGAGGAAATGGAAGGGGTTATCATCGTGGACGTCTGCCGCCGCGCCGGCTGGACGGTCGATACGGTGGGCCTTGCCCCCGGGCTGGTACAGGCGTCCCGCGGCGTGCGGGTCCAGCCGGACCTGCTCTGGGCCGATATCGACCCGATGACCTACGACCTGCTTGTGCTGCCGGGCGGCGCGCCGGGAACCGAGGCGCTCATCCGCGACCCGCGCGTGCTCAAGGCGATCCTGGCCTTCGATCAGGCCGGCAAATGGATCGGCGCCATCTGCGCCGCGGCGCTGGCTCTCCAGGCCGCGGGCATCCTGACGGGAGCCCGCAAGGTAACCTGCCACCCGGCCGTGGGAAAAAAATTAACCACCGTGCCGCGGCAATCCGCACGCACGGTGGTGGATGGTCATCTGATTACCAGCCAGGGCCCCGGAACCGCCTTCGATTTCGCGCTGACCCTGGTCCGCCTGATCGACGGTCCTGAAAAGGCGGACGCCCTGTCGCACGAGATGGTGCTGACGTAGTCCGCCAACCGGATTACATCGGGGCGGGGACGGGAGCCGGCGCAGGAGCAGGAGCAGGAGCGGGAGCCGGCACGGGAGCCGGGGTCCTGGGGGCATCCCCGCGCTCACGGGCGCCGCCGCGTTCGCCACGATCGCCGCCACGTTCGCCATCGCGCCCCTGGCGCATCGGCATCTGGGGTGCCTGTTTCGCCTGAAGCATCAGCTCGCGAAGCATTTTGCGCTGCTCTTCCGTCAAGGTCTTCCGCATGTCGAGCAGCAGCCGGATCTGGGCCTTGGCGATTTCCGTCCGCACCTTGCTGGTCTCCTCCACGGCCGCCATCAGGGCGGCTTCGTCGAGCGGGTCGGCCATCAGCACCTCGGTCTGCTTCAGGGCGGCCTTCTGCAGCGTCAACTTCATCTCGACCAGCTTGGTGCGCTGATCGAGCGCCAGCTTCTTGATCAGTTCCTGCTGTTCAGCCGTCAGATTCAGCTTCTTGCCGAATTCCTGGCCCATGGCGATGGCGCCGATGATCCGCTCCAGCCCGAATTCGGGATTTTCCATGCCGCCGCCGCCGCCGGACCACCGGGCGCGATCCTGCATCCCCGGACGCATGCCGCGCCCCTCGGCGGGCGGCTTCATGTCCGGGGCGGGAGCCGGGGCGGGCGAGGGCGCCTGCGCCAGCGCGCCGAGACTGAGGCCGGTGAGAGTCACAATGATCGCAATCGTCCTGTTCATGATTCCGTCTCCTTTAAGGTGCTTTCTACCGGATAAAACGCGAGACTCCGCCAAATATTGCAGCCCGTCAAATTTCAAACACCCGGGGACACGCCGCCAGCCATTCGCAGCCGGTCCGGGTGACCCGGACCGTATCCTCGATGCGGATGGCCCCGATGGCCCGGTAATAGAGGCCGGGCTCCACGGTCACCACGTTTCCGGGCTCCAGCACCACCTCCTGCCGGCCGAGGGTCGGCCGCTCGTGGATTTCGAGCCCCACGCCGTGGCCCGTCCCGTGGATAAACCCCTCGGCCGAGCCGTTCTTCATGCCGGTCTTGAACCCCTGCTCCTCAAAGAGTCGCACGGCCAGGGCATGCAGGTCGGTGCCCCTGGCGCCCGGCTTCACCGCCCGCAGCACCTCCGCCTGGGCACGCCGCACCGCCTTCTCCATGGCCGCCAGCCGGGGCGACGCCGTCCCCTTCACCACGGTGCGGGTCAGGTCGCCCCAATACCCGGTCTGCATATCCTGCGGAAACAGATCCAGCACGATGCTCTGGTTGGCCTTCAGCGGGCCGAAGCCAGCCTGGTGCGGATCGGCGCCCTGGCTGCCGCAGGCGATGATCAGCTCCGGCGCGATGCACTGGCGCTCCATGAGGAAGGCCCTCAGGTCCGCGCGCAGCCGCTCGGCCGTGAGCGGCTTCCCCCCCAGCGTCAACACCCCAGCCCGGTCCGGAACGGACGCCCGGATGGCTGCCACCGCCCGCTTCATGGCGGCCACGGCGACCCCCTGAACCCGCTCAAGCGCCCGGATTTCGCGGGGCGTCTTGATGTCGCGTTCCGGAAAAAGGGACGCCTCCGACACGTCCACGCGGATGCCGGCCGCCTCCAGCCGGCGGGCGATGCCCAGGGGAAACGCGCTTCCCACCCGCACGCGCCGCAGGCGCTCCCGGCGCAGCGCGCCCAGGATCCAGCCCGAAAAACGGCCTTTTTCCTCGGGGGTCAGCGCCAATTCATCGGGCGTTGCCACCGTCAGGTTCCGCACCGTCCGGCGCGCCCGCCCGGCCTCCATATCGTTCACAATCAGCAGGCGCCGGCGGGGTCCCAGCAGCACCACCACGGGATCCGGCGCGGAAAATCCGCAAACATACCGTAAATCCGCGTTTTTCTCCGGAATATCCGCCAGGAGGACGGCTGTTGCTAACTTTTTCATATGCACCTGAAACCCTTATATTTATTGGCTTTTCTGCTTGTTTTGTTCCCTAAAAAGGGATGAATTAAGCACCGGGAAAGGCTCCATTTTTTAACTTTTTCCGCCGGCACCCCGTCAAACCCACCCCCTACTCCTTGGGGCTGGGGGTATGTCGCCCCACTTGACCTTGCGTCTTTTTTTTTCGTTCCCGTTCGGACGTGATTTGACTTGAGAGAAAGGGGCGCACCCCCTATTCTAGCACGCATACGTGCTTGGGGATAGACGATGGCCAGCTTGTTAATAACCTGTTGACAGTCGTGTGTTTCTGACGGCCTTTCCGGCATAACCCTTTGCGGTTGGAATGGTAGCAGAGGCCCCTTGCGGAGGTGAAGTGAAAAAAGGGCGTGGTGGGACGCCTTTTCGCTTTGGGTGAACAGGGAGTATGTTTGTGAACCAGTGGAGCGCGGTTTCGGTATGGGAAGAAGCCTGTAAACGGCTGAAAGCCCTCCTTCATCCTGATGTTTACACCAAGTGGATCGGCGTCATCAAGGCCGACTCGCTGGACGAATCGGCGCTGACGCTCAGCGTGGATAACGACTTTTACCAGACCTGGCTGGAAGAGAACTACCTGCCGTTCATCAAGCAGTCGGTCCAGATCGCCTACGGCGGGGAACTCGGCATCCGGTTCGCCGTCAAACCCCAGGCCGAACCCGACGCCGTCGCGCCCGACGCCGCCAAACCCCTCGCCCCCCCCCGCCCCGACACGCTTTTCCCGCTGGACACGCAGTCCGCCTCCGTCTCCCGCTCGAAAAGCCGCACCCGCGATCGCGAGGAGCCGGCCGAGAACCGGATGAACCACAAGTTCACGTTCGATTCGTTCGTGGTGGGCCCGTCAAACAGCTTCGCCCACGCGGCCTGCATGGCCGTGGCCCAGGCGCCCGCCAAGGCCTACAATCCCCTCTTCATCTACGGCGGCGTGGGCCTGGGCAAAACCCACCTCATGCACGCCATCGGCAATTACATGATGACCCACGGCAAGCTGGCCCGGGTGACCTACCTCTCCTCGGAATCCTTCATCAACGAATACATCGAAGCCCTCCAGAGCAACAAAACCATCCAGTTCCGGCGGAAATTCCGCAGCATGGACCTGCTCCTCATCGATGATATCCATTTCCTCGCCGGCAAGGAACGGCTCCAGGAGGAGTTTTTCCACACCTTCAACGCCCTGTTCCAGAACCACAAGCAGATCGTCCTGACCAGCGACCGGCCCGCCAACCAGATCCAGGGCCTTGAGCAACGCCTCGTGTCCCGCTTCGAGTGGGGCCTGGTCACCGAACTGCAGGCGCCCGACTTCGAAACCCGGCTGGCCATTCTCCGCAACAAGCAGGATCAGGCTGTCCTGAAACTGCCCGAGGAAATCCTGGCCTTCATTGCCGAACACATCAAATCCAACATCCGCAGCCTGGAAGGAGCCCTGGTCAAGGTTACCGCCTATGCCTCGCTTTACAACCAGACGCTCACCCTGCCGCGAGTCGAGGACCTGCTGAGGGATGCGCTGGAGACGGAACACCAGCAGGCGCTGACCCTGGACAGCATCCAGAAGGCCGTGGCGGAGTTTTTCGATGTCCGCATGGCCGATATGTCCAGCAAGCGCCGCCCCCAGGCTGTGGCGCAGCCCAGACAGGTGGCCATGTACCTGTGCCGCCGGCTGACCTCCGCCTCCTCGCCCGAAGTCGCCGTCGCCTTTGGCAAAACCCATGCCACCATCCTGCATGCCTGCACGCAGATCGAAAAGCGCATCGCCACCGATCCCACCCTCAAGCAGGGCATCCTCGAAATCACCCGCCGCCTGGGTCGCAAGCTCCCGGTGGCATGAGCATAACCCTGTTCATGACCTGTCAACCCAGGATGATAAAACCCGCCCCTGTGAATAAACCCCGAGTTATGAAAACAAACCCCCTCACCTGTTCACAGCCTTCAAGGGCTTCACGGCCCTCTGGAAATCGGCCTTCCAACGCATTGTTATACTTGTCAACACCCCATAATACTGATACGGATATAGAGATATCTATTCTTATCCGGAAAGACCTGTTCACATTCAACACCGGACGGAGGAACACATGAAGCTGAAAGTCGCCAAGGAACAAATTCTGAAAGGCCTTCAGATCACCCAGGGGGTCATCGGGACGCGCAGCACGCTTCCGATTTTGTCCAATGTGCTGATCGAAACGGATGGCGATCGCCTCTGGCTGACGTCCACCGATCTCGAAGTCAGCGTCCGCTGTTCGATTGCCGCCGAAATCGAAACGGCCGGCAGCACCACGCTTCCCGCCAAGAAGCTGTTCAGCATCATCCGGGAATTGCCCGCCTCGGAACTGTCCATGGAAGTGGATGAGAAAAATTCCGCTTCCCTGACCTGCGGCTCCTCCTTTTTCAAGATCCTGGGCCTTCCGCGCGAGGAATTTCCCTCCCTCCCCAAGCAGGACGACGGTTTTGCCTACACGCTCGACCAGGCCGTTCTCAAGGATATGCTCTCCAAAACCGCCTATGCCGCCTCGTCCGACGAAACCCGGCAGTTCCTGAATGGCGTGCTGTTGAGTTTCAAGAACGACAAGCTGACCGCCGTGGCCACGGATGGCCGCCGGCTGGCCCTGATCGAGCATGAGATGGAGTTTCCGAAGGATGCCGAAGGGGATATGATCGTGCCGTCCAAGGCCGTGAACGAGCTGCTTCACAGCCTGGGCAACGAAGGGCAGATCAAGATCCGGGCGGTTAAAAACCAGGTCACGTTCGAATTCGGCGACCAGGTTCTCTTTTCCAAGCTGATCGAAGGAAATTACCCGAATTTCCGGCAGGTCATTCCGTCGCAGGCCGAACACCGCATTCCGATCGAGCGGGAAACCCTGCTCGCGGCTGTCCGGCGCGTGGCGCTGCTGACCAGCGATCGCTCCAATTCCATCAAATTGACCTTCGCCAAGAACAAGGTGGAGGTCAGCGCCCAGACCCAGGATATCGGGGAGGCGCACGAAAGCATTCCCGTCAAATTCACGGGCGCTGAACTGAATGTGGCGTTTAATCCCGAATTCATCCTGGATCCTCTCCGGCACCTGACCTCGGACGAGGTGTACCTGGAATTCAACGATGAACTGAGCCCGGGCGTCATCAAATGCGATACGCCGTTCCTGTATGTGCTGATGCCGATGCGAATCGGATAACGAACGAATGAAAAAGGGCTCCTTAACAGGAGCCCTTTTTTTTTTACCCCTTATCCATCAGGGCAATGGAGCGAACCACTTTATCGGCCATGCGTTTGGCTTCCTCGACGGGCAGGAAAATGAGATTGGCCGTCACCAGCCTCGGCATCACATCCTCAATCACCGGGCAAAGTCCTTTGCGATAGGTGTAGACGCTTTTTTTCAGATAGAACGGGCATTTGTTAGGGCATTGATGGCCATAGGCCTGCGCTTTTTTGAAAAAGTCGAATTCATAGGGTCCTGTTTCGTTGAACCCGAACCGCAAGCCGATTTTCAGCTTGTCGTTCAAATCCTTGAATTTTTTATAACTCATGCCGGCCTTGTCGCCTTCCCATTTGCAGGCGAACCAATACCCGGCCTGGATGGCTTCGGAGGGTACATGGCGGGGCTTGAGCCACCGGCAGCCGGCAATCGCCTCATTCAGGATTTTAAGGGTCTTGTTGTAGGTGCCCTGGATGATCCGGTCCACCTTTTCAAGCTGCCCCAGTCCCACGGCGGCGGTCATTTCGTTCATGCGCCAGTTCAGCGTCATGATGCGCGGGCTTTCCCCCGAGAAGGCCCACACGTTTTCCATCTGATGGGCCAGTTTTTTGTCCCGGACGGTCAGCATGGCGCCGTCGCCCGTCGAAAGCTGCTTGAACTCCTGGAAACTGAACATGCCGATGTCGCCGTAAGTCCCGACGTGCTTTCCCTTCCAATAGGCCCCCACCGCATGGGCGCAATCCTCGATCAGGAAAAGGTTATGCTTTTTGCAGATGCGCCGGATTTCGTCAATCCGCGCCGGAAGCCCCCACAGGTGTGTGACAATGACGGCCCGCGCGTTGGGCGTGATATTGGCTTCCAGGGATTTCGGATCCATCAGGTAGGTGTCCGGATCGACGTCGACAAACCGGGGGACCGAATTGAAATAGAGGGAGGCCAGCGCCCCGAAATGGACCACCGGATCGCAAAGCACTTCCGTCCCCACCCCGGCGCCGCTGACGCTGACGGCCTCGGCCAGGGCACACATGCCGTTGGTGCGCGCAAGGGCCACCGGCGACCCTGTGTATCGCGCAAACGCGTCCTGGAAGCGCTCCACCATGCCGCCGTCATTGAAAAAGATGCTCATGCGCCCGCGGTCGAAAACCTCTTTCAGGTTCTTCATCTCGCGCGGCCCGAGCGACCGCAGTTTTTTGGCAAACGGCCCGTAGTTCATGAGTCCATCTCCTTGAGCGACACCATTCGTCCCAGCTTGGCCGATTCCATGGCGGCGAAGCAGACGAGACTTGTCCGATAGGCGCTGTCCACATCGTTGAGGCACGGCACGTTGTCCGCCAACAGGGCGACGAAATGATCCATCAGCTTGTCCCAGGGCTCCGAGATCCCGCCCTGGACGTTGTCCGGGATCCAGCTGGCCGGCAGCTCGATGCCGTCGCGCTCATGGCCGGCCTCGGCGAAGCGCGGCATGGAATCCAGCCAGACGCGGTTGTTGAGGACCGACCCTTTTGTTCCATACAAGCGGAAGTTGAACTGGAACGGCGTGATAGGGCCGATGCAGAAGTGGACCTTGCCGATGGCCCCGGAGGCGAACCGGAAGATCGCCATCGCGGTGTCTTCCGTCTCGACCTGCTGCGCGCGCGGCAGGTAAATGCCGCGCATGCACGACACCTCCACGATCTCTCCCCCGAAAAAGCGCAGCAGGTCCACGTTGTGCCCGCTGCCGGCATGGAACAGGCTGCCGGCCACGCGCTCCTTGCCCAGCCAGGACCAGATGTCCCAATCCCCCGGCACGTGGTGGATGTAATCCGACTCGATCATGAACGGGTTGCCCAGCTTGCCCTCGTCCAGCAGCCCCTTGGCATGCTGGTAAAGGGGATTGAGGCGCCGGTGGTAGCCGATCAGGTACTTCACGCCGGACGCGGTCACCGCGTCGCGGACGCGGCGGCAGTCGTCCGGGGAGAGGGCCATGGGCTTTTCGCAGAATATGTGTTTGCCGGCTTTGGCGGCGTCCAGGCACATGGCGGCGTGCAGGGCGTTGGGAGAGACCACTACGACCGCGTCCACGTCCGAGGCGAGAAGGGCCTTGTGGTCGCTGAAAACCGCGAAGTCCTTTCCCGTGTCCTTGCGGAGCCGGGCGATGTTGTCGGCGTTGACGTCGCAAACAGCCGCCAGTTCGGCCCGCGCATGGGCCGCGATGGTGCGCCCGTGATGGCTGCCCATCCAGCCGGCTCCGATCAATCCGATCCGTATTTTCTTCATGGTTCGTTATCCTGTGTCTTCACGAGCTTCCAGATGTCGCGCTGCAGGTGGCAGCCGCACATGACCCACAAGGCATCCCGGAACACGAAGAGGCTGGCGGCATGGCGCCGCGGCCAGGGCGTGTCCGGTAATTCCTGCCAGGTCGCGCCATCGGATGAAAACCAGACGTCGTTCCCGTTGCCGTCCGGGATGCGCTGCCCGTCCATCAGCCACAGCTTGCCGTCGAAAACCGCCACATCGTGATACACCCGCGGCTTCCACGGGACGTCCTTCGTGTGCAGGTCCCAGGTCAGGCCGTCGGCCGAGCTCCACACCTCGCCATAGCCGCTGTAAGGGCGCGTCGGCGTTCTATAAAGGCCGCCGCCGATCAGCCAGAGACGCCCGTCCAGCACCGCGCTGCCGCCGATCAGCCCCCGCGGCGCCCAGGGCGCGTTGTGCAGGACCCGCTCCCAATGCGCGCCGTCCTCGGAGCACCAGACATCGTTATAAACGGTTTCATCGCCCGGGGCGAACGGCGGCAGCGTCTGCCCGCCCATGACCCAGAGTTTGCCGGCATGCACGACCGTGTGGAACAGGACGCGCTGCCCCCAGGGCGCCTCGCGGCAGACGCAGTCCCAGTGCACCCCGTCGGCGCTGCTCCAGATATCCGGCTGGAAATGGCCCTGGATGGGGTCGCCGCCCAGGAGCCACATCTTCCCCTTGAACACGGCATATCCGGCCGTGTGCCGGCCTTCCCAGTCGCAGACGGGATCGAAGGTCGGGGTGCCGTAGGTGTTCGGCTTGACGCGTGTCCAGGCGGCGCCGTCGCCCGAGCACCACACGTCGTTGACGCAGTCCAGCGGATAATAGTCCTTGTCCCGCGGGTTCCAGCCGCCGATCAGCCACATCTTGTCCCGGAAGACCAGCGCGCCTGAACCGTCCCGGGGGGGAAAGGCGGCGGTCGCTGTGACGTTGATCCAGCGATAGGTTCCGGCATCCGTTTTCGGCGTCATGGTAGGAATTTCTCCGGTGTGATCAGGGAAGAACCGGGTACGGCTTGATCGCGCCCCGCGCCGGCATCGGCGCGAAGGCCTCCGCGAAGGTGCACAGGGTCTGTTCGCCCCAATAGGCGTCCGGCCGCTGGCAGAGCTTGTCGAATCCGGCCCCGACCGCCACCTGCATGGCCTCTTCCTGTGAGCGGTGCCTCTTCAGAAGCGCGATCTTCTGATCCTCGACGGCGCTGATATCCACAAAGTAGGAGGCCGGGAAGGCGATGGGGCCGTGGGGAGGCACGCAGAAGATGGCCGGATGCTGTTTCAGCGGCGGATGCCGGCTCGGGAGAACCGGGAGGCTTGCCAGCATGGAACAGTGTTTGACCAGCGAGTAGACCGCGATGTGGTCGGCATTGTAGTCGTCCGCGTAATGCGTGAAGATCAGGTCGGCCTTGGTCTGCCGGATGGCGTCGATCAGCCGCTCCCGCAGCGAAGGCGTATCGAACAGAAACTCATCCCGTTCCCCCAGCGTCAGGTAGGCGGCCCCCATGGCGCCGGCCAGGTCCGAGATTTCACGGTGCCGGATGGCCGCGGCCTCCTCCCGTGTGGGAGCCGGCTCCCGGATCACCCCGGCCGAGCCATCGGTCACGGCGATGAAAAACAGCCGGTCGCCCCGCGCCTGGCACTTGAGCATCGTGCCGAGGCAGCGCATCTCGTCGTCCTGGTGGGCCATGATGGAGACTACATTCATCGTCGGTGTCCGGTTGGGTGTTAGGGGGTGGAGGGCGCCGGCCGGTCCATCCGCTGTCCGGGGTCCCGCTCCGCGAGAAACCGCCCGATCCAGCTTTCCGGGGGCGAGTATTCGTTCAGCTCGATGGCGTTGCCGTCCGGATCCTTGAAGCCCGTCAGCAGCGTCTTGGAGCGGCCGAGGGAGGGATCAGGCAGGCTGATCCCCTTTTCCCGGAGCGTCTTCACGGTGGCGTGGATATCCGCCACCTCGAAACACAGGTGGCCCGTGAAAACGCCGGGCTCGCCGGTGAACAGCTCCAGGAACACCCCGTGGTTCAGGTACAGGAAGGTGCCGAATTTTTTACCGTCGGCGTCAACAAAGGAGGGCCCTTCGACGAAGCCGAGGTGTTTGCAGTAAAAGGCCGTTGAAGCGGCCAGGTCCTTGACCTTCAGGCACGTGTGGCGGAAGCGGATGTTCATGCTAGCGCTTCACGCGGGCGTTGCCCGACCAGACGCTCCAGACCTGCTCCTCGTCGGCCGGCTGGGCGTAGTCGGTCAGCATCGTCGTGGCCAGCGCGCCGCAGGCCCAGCCGAACTGGACCCACTTCTGGGGCTCCC
>CAYZVY010000016.1:21763-35005 GCA_964481675.1 uncultured Verrucomicrobiota bacterium | reverse complement strand
ACGCCTGCCTGAACTACATCAACCGGCCGGACCGCAAGATCATCACGGTCGAGGATCCCGTCGAATACCAGATGCCGGGCGTCAACCAGGTCATGGTCCGGGAGGACATCGGGCTGACCTTCGCGGCGGCGCTGCGGTCCATCCTGCGCCAGGCCCCGAACGTCGTGATGATCGGCGAAATCCGCGATCTCGAGACCGCCCGCATCGCCACGGAAGCGTCGCTGACCGGCCATCTCGTGTTCAGCACCCTGCATACGAACGACGCCCCCAGCGCCATCACCCGCCTTCTCGATATCGGCATCAAGCCGTTCCTCGTGGCGTCGGCCCTGCGGGCGGTCATGGCCCAGCGGCTGTGCCGCACGATCTGCTCGCATTGCAAGGAGTCCTACCGGCCCCCGCAGAGCGAGATCCGGCTGCTCGGCCCCCTGGCCGCCCAGGCCAAGGAGCTGGACTTCTACCGGGGCCACGGGTGCGCGCACTGCTCCCTGACCGGGTATTCCGGCCGGGCCGGCATCTTTGAGATCTTCATGATCAACGACGAGATCCAGAAGATGATTTTCGAAAAGAAGCCCGCCAATGAGCTGCGGATTCGCGCCCGTGAACTGGGCATGCGCACCCTCCGCGAGGACGGGTTGCGCAAGGTCATGTCGGGGCTGATCACCCTCGACGAAGTGCTGCGTGTCACGATGGGAGATGCGGAGTAAGTATGGCACAGATAGAAATGAGCGAATTGCTGCAGGCCGCCGTCGACGAGGACGTGTCGGATATCCACATCGCCGTCGGCTCGCCCCCGGTGTTCCGCCTCCACGGCGGCCTGGTGGCGCTGGATCTCCCGGTGCTGAAGCCCGACGACACGATGCGGCTGATGAAGGCCATCACCTCCGAAGCCGACCAGCAGAAGGTGCAGGAGAACGGCGGCACCGATTTCGGCTTCGGCTTCGGCGACGCCGCCCGCTTCCGCGTCAGCGTGTTCCATCAGAAGGGCAGCATCGGCATCGTGCTGCGGCAGATCCCCTCCAAGCTGCTCACGCTGGACGAGATCGGCCTTCCGCCGCAGATCAAGGAGCTGCTCTTCCGCCCCCGGGGCATGATCCTGGTGACCGGCCCGACGGGCTCGGGCAAGACGACCACCCTGGCCAGCATGATCAACGTCATCAACACCGAGCGGGACTGCCACATCATCACGGTCGAGGACCCGATCGAATATTACCACAAGCACCTGAAGTCGCTGGTGACCCAGCGCGAGGTGGGCGTGGACGTGCCGAGCTTCAAGGAAGCCCTGATCCGCGGGCTGCGCCAGGACCCGGACGTGATCCTGGTGGGTGAAATGCGCGACCAGGAGACGATGCAGGCCGCCATCTCCGCGGCGGAAACCGGCCATCTCGTCTTCGCCACCCTGCACACCACCGGCGCGGCCCGCACCGTGGACCGCATCGTGGACACGTTCCCGACCACCCAGCAGTCGCAGGTGCGCACCCAGCTGGCGTCGGGGCTGGTGGCTGTTATCTCGCAGCTCCTGCTGGTCCGGGCCGACAAGCCCGGGCGCGTGGCCGCCTTCGAGGTGATGATTTCGACCCCCGCCATCCAGGCGCTGATCCGGGACGACAAGACCTTCCGGATCACGTCCGAAATCCAGACCGGCGGCAAGTGGGGCATGATGACCCTGGACTCCCACCTGATGTCCCTGTACGAAAACGGGCTGATCACGTATGAAGACCTGGTGACCAAGTCCCAGGATCCGGACAGCATCGTCCAGAAACTTCAGGAAGACGCCGGAAAGAGGAGAAAATAAGCCATGGCGCTTGCTCATGAATTGGATCCTCTGCTGCTGCTCCTGAAGGACAGGGGCCGGGTGACGGCGGAGCAGATTGCGGAAGTCGAGGAGGAGCAGAAGTCCAGCGGCAAGCCCGTCCGGGCCGTGCTGCTGAACATGGAGGTCCTGAAGGAGGACGAGCTGCTCGAGTTCATGGCCCAGTACATGGGCACCAAGGTCATCAACCTCCCCGCCACCGATATTCCGCCCGACGTGGTCCACGCCATTCCCGCCAGCGTGGCCCGCATGTATACCGTGGTGCCGGTCGAGAAGACCACCGGCTCCGTGGTGCTGGCCACCCATGAGATGGTGACGCCCCAGATGAACGACGAGCTGGCGTTCGTGCTCTCGCGCGACATCAGCTTCGTGCTGGCCCGCGAGGACGACCTGCGCACGTGCGTGAACCAGTTTTACGGCGACGACAGCGCCTCCGTCAACGAGCTGCTCTCCGCCCTCGAGGAGGACATCGAGGAGGACAAGACGACCCTCGAACTGAAGAGCGAGGACGACATCAAGGGCCTGGAGGCCGCCGCCGGCTCCACGCCCGTGATCCGGTTCGTGAACCTGGTGCTCTATAACGCCGTGCAGGCCCGGGCGTCGGACATCCACTTCGAGCCGTTCGAGAACGAGTTCAAGATCCGCTACCGCGTGGACGGCACCCTGTATGAAATGGCCCCGCCGCCCAAGCGCCTTGCGCTGCCGGTCATTTCGCGCGTCAAGGTCATGTCCAACCTCAACATCGCCGAGCGCCGCCTGCCCCAGGATGGCCGCATCCAGCTGACGATCGCGGGCCGGCAGGTCGACTTCCGCGTGTCGTCGCTCCCCACGGCCTACGGCGAAAGCGTCGTGCTGCGCGTGCTGGACCGCGGCCAGGTGTCGCTGGACATCGAGAACCTCGGCATGCCGGACGATGTGTACCAGGCCATGATGATGGACATCGTCAAGCCCAATGGCATCATTGTCGTCACCGGCCCCACGGGGTCCGGCAAAACGACCACGCTGTATTCGGCCCTTCGCAAGATCAACACGGTGGACACGAAGATCCTGACGGCTGAGGAACCGGTCGAATACGAGCTCGACGGCATCGTCCAGGTGCCCATCAACGACGCGGCCGGCAACACGTTCCAGCGGGTGCTCCGCGCCTTCCTGCGCCAGGACCCCGACATCCTGATGATCGGGGAAATCCGCGACCTGGAAACCGCCCACATCGGCATCCGGGCCTCGCTGACCGGCCATCTGGTGTTCAGCACGCTGCACACGAACGATTCCGCGGGCGCCATCACCCGCCTGATCGACATGGACGTGGAGCCCTACCTCATCTCCTCCACGATGGAAGCCATCCTCAGCCAGCGCCTGCTGCGCCGCATCTGCCCGAAGTGCAAGGTGCAGCATCTTCCCGACATGGCCCTGTTCGACCGCCTCGGCCTGAGCGCCGCGGATATCGGCGGCCGCACGTTCTACCATGGCAAGGGGTGCGACCAGTGCCACAACATGGGCTATCGCGGCCGGCAGGGGGTGTTCGAATACCTCCCCATCACCGACCCGATCCGCGACATGATTAACGAACGCAAGCCGACCCTGCTGCTGCGCAACAAGGCCATCGAGCTGGGCATGCGCACGCTGCGCGAGGACGGCATCCGCAACGTGCTGGACGGCTACACCACGGTCGAAGAAGTCATCAAATACACCTAGGCGACATATGATCGAAAAAGTTTTGGTTGTCGGCTCCGGCCCCGCCGGGTGCACGGCCGCCCTCTATACGGCCCGGGCGGGCCTGGAGCCTCTCGTGCTCGAGGGCCTGGAGCCCGGCGGCCAGCTGACCACCACCACGGAAATCGAGAATTTCCCCGGCTTTCCTGAAGGCGTCACGGGCCCCGAGCTCATGGAGCTGATGAAGAAGCAGGCGGAACGGTTCGGCGCCCGCTTCGAGTACGCCGCCGTCCAGGCGTGCGACCTCTCCCGCCGCCCGTTGCGGCTGACGTTGGAGGGCGACCGGGTTGTCGAAAGCCATTCCCTGATCATCGCCTCCGGCGCGTCGGCCAAATGGCTGGGGCTGCCGTCCGAGCAGGCCCTGCGCGGCAAGGGCGTCTCCGCCTGCGCCACCTGCGACGGTGCGTTCTTCAAGGGCGTGCCGGTGGCGGTGGTGGGCGGGGGGGATACGGCCATGGAAGAGGCCATCTACCTGACCCGGTTCGCCTCCCGCGTGTTCCTGATCCACCGGCGCAAGGAATTCCGCGCCTCGCAGATCATGATCGAGCGCACGCTGGCCCATCCCAAGATCGAAGCCCTGCTGGACACCGTGGTGGACGAGGTGCTGGATGTCAAGGCCGGCACGGTCAACGGGCTCCGCCTGAAGCATGTCCCGAGCGGGGAGAGCCGCGTCCTGCCCATCGGCGGGCTTTTTGTGGCCATCGGCCATTTCCCGAACGCAACCCCCTTCAAGGGGCAGCTGGCCATGAACGAGGGCGGCTACCTGGAAACCGACGGCGTCCGCACCGCCATCGAGGGCGTCTACGCCGCCGGGGATGTGCATGACCACGTGTACCGCCAGGCCATCGTGGCCGCCGGCGACGGCTGCATGGCCGCACTCGAGGCGACCCGGTTCCTGGAAAGGTCCGGCTTATGAGCGACGGGGACAAGCCCGCCGTCGAGACAGCCAAAAATCCGCTGGGCGTCTATCGCCGCCTGCTCCGGCACGCACGGCCCTATGCCTGGCGCCTGGTGCTGGGCGTGCTGTTCGGCGTCCTTTACGCCGGCGCCACGGGCGCGTTCGTCTGGGCCATCAACAAGGGGCTGCCCCGGTTTTTCGGGGAAGGCCCCGTGGTCCGGGATTTTTATTTCTGGCTCGCCATCGCCTTTTTCCCCGTGCTCACGCTGCTGCGCGGGGTGGGCGATTTCTGCAGCAAGTATTTGATTAAATGGGTGGGGAACCGGGTCATCATGGACCTGCGCAACCTCATGTTCGGCCACCTGCTGGACCTCTCCATCCTGTTCTACTCCGAGCGGCGCACCGGGGAACTCATCTCCCGGGTGACCAACGACCCGCTGCTGGTCGAGCAGTCTGTCTCCACCGTCCTGGGGGACATCGTCAAGGAGCCCCTGACGCTCATCGCCATGGTGGCCTCCGCGTTCTATCTCGACCCCAAGCTGGCCCTCGTCAGCTTCGTGCTGTTCCCGATATGCATCCTGCCCATCGCCATTTTCGGAAAGAAGATGCGCAAGAATTCCCGCGGCGCGCAGGAACGGATCGCGGACCTCATGTCCATTCTCCAGGAGACCATCACCGGCGCGCGCATCGTGAAGGCGTATGGCATGGAGCCCGTCGAAAAGGCCCGGTTCGAAGCCCAGAACAAGACCTTTTTCGGCAAGGTCCTGCGGATGGCCCGGGCGCGCGCCTCGGCCGAGCCCGTCATCGTGTTCATCTCCGGCATCGGGATCGCGTTCGTGCTGCTTTACGCCAGCTACGACCACATGCCCTTCAGCAAGATTGTGGCCTTCGCCGCCGCCCTGGTGCTGATGTACGAGCCCGTGAAGAAGCTCTCCGGCATCCACCTGCAGATCCAGCAGAGCGTCGCGGCCGCCGAGCGCATTTTCGAACTGATCGACGCGCCCATCACGGTGGTGGAGAAGCCGGCGGCCGCGGATTTCGCCGGCAAGCCCTCCGTCATCGAGTTTGATCACGTCGGCTTTTCTTACGGGCCCGAGGCGCCCGTGCTGAAGGATATTCACCTGACCGTCCCGGCCGGCACCCGGGTGGCCATCGTGGGAAATTCGGGCTCCGGCAAGACGACCCTGGTGAACCTGATCCCCCGGTTTGCCGACGTGACCGCCGGCGCAATCCGGATTAACGGCGTCGACATCCGCGACTTCACGCTCAAGTCGCTCCGCAAGGCGATCGGTTTCGTCACCCAGGAAACCATCCTGTTCAACGACACCGTGGCCGCCAACATCCGCTACGGCACGCCCGAAGCCACCCCGGAGCAGGTGAAAGAGGCGGCCCGGCAGGCCTATGCCCATGAGTTCATCGAGGACATGCCGCAGGGCTACGACACCACGATCGGGGAGCGCGGCGTGCGGTTGTCCGGCGGCCAGAAACAGCGGCTCGCCATTGCCCGGGCCGTTCTGCGCAACCCGCCCATCATGCTGCTGGACGAGGCCACCAGCGCCCTCGACACGGCCTCGGAGCGCCAGGTCCAGGCCGACCTGGACCGGTTGATGGTGGGCCGCACGGTGTTTGTCATCGCCCACCGGCTGTCGACGATCGTCAATTGTGACCGCATCCTGGTGCTGGAAGCCGGGCGGATCGTGGAATCGGGCACCCATTCCGAGTTGCTTGAAAAAGGCGGCGTCTACCGCAACCTGTACGACTTGCAGTTCAATTCGTCGTCGTCGTCCGATAACGGCTGAGGATCGTGCGGATATAGGACTTGGTGGACGGATACGTCACGGCCTGCTGAAACCCCTCGGCCGTCTCCGCCCCCGGCAGCGCGGCCCAGCGCCGGGCATGGGTCAGCCCCGCATTGTATTCCGCCAGCGCGAAGGGCGCCGGATCATCGCGGCCCTTCCAGCGCTTCAGCGCCCGGGCGAGGTACCAGGTGCCGGCTTCGATGTTGGTGCAGGGGTTGAAGAGGCTGTCCTGGCTGAAGTCGGTTATCGCGCAGGCCTGCGCCCATTCCCGCCCCGCCGGTTCGCGGATCTGCATGAGCCCGATCTCCCCGGCCTTTCCGGTGCAGTCCGGCCGGTAGTTGCTCTCCCGCCAGATCACGGCCGAAAGCAGGGCGGGATCGACCCCGTTCCGCTCGGCGGCCGACCGGATCAGGGGGTCGAACCGGTGGATGCGATGGTAGGAAAGCGCGCGATATCCCCCGGCTGCCAGGAGGACGGCCAGCAGCGCCAGGATCAGAAGCCGCCGGATGGGGATTGCCGCTCTCATGGGGGCAGCCTAACCTGCTGGCTCTCGAAAGTCGAGGGTCAAGAGAGGGGAAGAGGAGGGTTCAGGGTTCGGGGTTCAGGGTCGGGCGAGGCCAATAGGTCCTATAGGTCTTATAGGTCCTATCTGCCCTGACCCCGAACCCTGACCCCTTTCTTGAACCCTCGCTTGACAGGTTTTGGTCAACCGACAACAATACCCGCATGAAATCCTTCCGCAAAGAACTGGGGTTCGAACTGCCGGCCCGGCGGGGCTTCGTGGACATCAATCAGGAAAGAGAGGGTTCAGGGTTCGGGGTTCAGGAAGAATAGGACCTATAAGACCTATAGGACCTATTGCTTGAATCCCGCCCGACCCCCGAACCCTGAACCGCTGAACCGCTGAACCGTGAACCGCTGAACCTTTCCTATGAAAACAGCTGACTTCAACTACGAGTTGCCTCCCGACCTCATCGCCCAGGCCCCGCCGCCGTGCCGCGAGGACGCCCGCATGCTGGTCCTGGACCGGCTCACCGGGGCCATCCAGCACAAGGGCATCCGCGACCTGCCCGGCTTTCTACGCCCGGAGGATGTTTTGGTGCTGAACGATACCCGCGTGATTCCCGCCCGCCTTTTCGGGAACAAGGAGGGTAGTGGCGGCCGCGTGGAGGTGTTGCTGCTGGAGGAGGAGGCCCCCGGGCTCTGGCTGGCCATCTTCAAGACGGCGGGCCACCCGCAGCCGGGCGCCCGCTTCCGGCTGGGGCGGGGCCGGATCCTGGGCGAACTGCTCCAGCGCGAGCCGGGCGGCCGCGCCCATTTGAAGCTGACGGCCGACGGCTCGCTGCTTGAGGCGCTGGAGGCTGAGGGCCTCCCTCCGCTGCCACCCTACATCCGCCGGCCGCGGGGAACGCCTCCGTCCGGCGATAGCCTGCTGGCCTCGGACAAGGAGCGCTATCAGACGGTTTATGCGCGCGCGGCTGGCTCCGTGGCGGCGCCGACCGCCGGCCTGCACCTGACCCACGCCCTGCTGGACGCGGTGCGCGCGAAAGGGGCCGACACCGCCGCCGTCACCCTGCATGTGGGGATGGGGACCTTCAAGCCCATTTCCTCGGAAACCCTGGACGGCCATGTCATGCACGAGGAGCGCTACGAGGTGCCGGAGTCCACGGCGGACCGTTTGAACCGGGCCCGGCGGGCGGGGGGCCGCCTGATTCCGGTCGGCACCACGAGCGCCCGGGTGCTGGAAACCGTGACGGATGAGCAGGGGGTGGTCCATGCGGGGAGCGGGCGCACCCGGCTGTTTATCCGGCCGCCATACCGGTTCAAGGCCGTCGATGCCATGCTGACCAATTTCCATCTGCCGCAGTCCACCCTGCTGGTGATGATCTGCACCCTGGCGGGCCGGGACGCCGTGCTGAACGCCTATGCCGAGGCGGTGCGGGAGCGCTACCGGTTTTTCAGCTATGGGGACTGCATGCTGATCACCGGTCTTTTTTCGGAAAGATGAGAAATTATTTGACCCGCCTGAAAATGAGGAGTAAATTTAGAGTTAGTTTTGAATGTAAAAAGGGGTTTGTGGTTCAACATGCTAAGGGAGGAACGGTTATGGCCATGAAGAGTAAGAAGTGGGCTTTCAAATTGGGCTTTACGTTGATCGAGCTTCTGGTGGTTATCGCCATCATCGGCATTCTGGCCGGCCTGCTCCTGCCGTCGCTTTCAATGGTCCGCGAACGCGGCCGCCGCACCACGTGCCTGAACAACCTCAAGCAGATCGGCCTTGCGATCAATTTGTATTCGGCCGATAACGATGAACGACGGCCGACATCGATTACGGCTTTGACAAAGTATATTGGTGGCGATAGCAACGTGAGAATGTTCATGTGTCCCTCCGCCACCCGCAACCTCACAGCCGATGCCCCGAAGAAAATTTCCGAGCTTCCCTCCAGCCAGACTTTTTCCAGCTATGATGCGCTGTCAGCGACAAGCACAGTCTCGACGGCGTTGGGAGCAACGGTTGAGCCGGTCATGAGCGACAAGGCTGGAAATCATGGCGAAGACGGTATCACGATTCTCTATGCTGATGGCCACGCCGCCTGGTGGTCGAGCACGATCGATGCGTATGCGTCCTCGAACAGCCTGTCGATCAGCAAGACGCCTGATGCTACTTGGCTGAAGTAACGGGCTGGCGGTCAGCACCATTTGATTATAAAAGGCCTTCGTCTATGATCGACGAGGGCCTTTTTCTTTGGGCCATGCGGCGGAGCACCCGTGCAAGCCTTTGCCAAAGTCATTGTCGATATCGCGGCCGACCGTGAATTCGATTACGCGATCCCGCCCGCCCTGCGGGGCTGTCTCGGCTTGGGGTCCAAGGTCCTCGTGCCTTTCGGGCGGCGCCAGGTCGAGGGACTGGTGGTCGCACTGGCGGAGACGTCGGCCTTCGGGAACGTCAAGTCCATCATCGGGCAGGCCTCCGGGAAGGCGCTCCTCTCCCAGCCTCTCATCGACCTGGCCCGCTGGGTGGCCGACTACTACTGCGCCCCTTTTGAGCAGGCGGTCCGCGCCCTGCTTCCGGGGATCGTCCGGCGCTCCGGCGACGGCTTCAAGAAAAACCGGTTCGTGGAGCCTGTTCCCGAAAAGATAGCCGCAACGGACCGCGAGGCCCTGCGCAAGCGGGCCCCCCGCCAGGCGGCGGTCCTGGATGCGCTCGACGGCGGAGCGGGCCTGTTCCTGCGCGACCTCCTGGAGCGGTTCGCCCTGCCCGCGTCGGCTGTTTCGGCCCTGGAGGAGAAGGGGCTGGTGGCCCTGCGGGACGAGGCGGTGGGCCGGAACCCGGCGGCCAACCGCACGTTCCTGAAAACGCTTCCGCAGGCCCTCATGGAGCAGCAGGCGAAGGCGCTGGAGCTGATCGCCGCCGCGATCGACCGGCGGGAGCCGCCCGTGGTGCTGCTGCACGGCGTGACGGGCAGCGGGAAGACCGAGGTGTACCTCCAGGCGATCGCCCGGACCCTCGCGGCGGGGAAGGGGGCCATCGTGCTTGTCCCCGAAATCGCGCTGACCCCCCAGACGATGGAGCGGTTCAAGGGCCGCTTCGGCGAGTCCGTGGCCGTGCTGCACAGCGCCCTCTCCGAGGGCGAGCGGCACGACGAGTGGCACCGGATCCACGCCGGCGAGGCCCGCATCGCGGTGGGCGCGCGCAGCGCCGTCTTCGCCCCGGTCCGGAACCTGGGGCTCATCGTTGTGGACGAGGAGCACGAGCCCACGTACAAGCAGGAGGAGAACCCCCGCTACCACGCGCGCGACGTGGCCGTCATGCGCGGCCGCCTGGAGAACTGCGCGGTCGTGCTCGGCTCCGCCACGCCCGCCTTCGAGTCGTTCAGCAACGCCCGCAGCGGCAAGTATGCGCTGGCCGACATGCCCGTCCGCGTGGACCACCGCCGGATGCCCGTCATCCGCATCGTGGACATGCGGGTGGAGGCCGAGCGGTCCGGCGGGCACGGCCTTTTTTCGCGCGAGCTGGTCGACCTGGTCCGCCTGCGGCTGGGCAACGGCGAGCAGACGATCCTGTTCCTCAACCGGCGCGGGTTCTCGACGTCGCTGCTGTGCCCCAAGTGCGGGCACGTGGCCTCGTGCGAGTGGTGCAGCGTGGCCTTCACCTACCACCGCGCCGAGGAAGCGCTCAAGTGCCACATCTGCGGCGCCCGCAAGAAGGTGCCGGCCTGCTGTCCGGGGTGCCAGGATCCGGCCTTCAAGTATGCCGGCACCGGCACCCAGCGGATCGAGTCGGTTGTCGGCAAGCTGTTTCCCCAGGCCCGGGTCAGCCGGATGGACGCCGACACCACCGCCACCAAGAACGCCCACTGGGATATCCTGGGCGAGTTCAAGTCGGGCAAGGTCGACATCCTGATCGGCACCCAGATGATCGCCAAGGGCATCGACATCCCCAACGTCACCCTGATCGGCGTGGTCAACGCCGACACCGGCCTCCACGCGCCCGATTTCCGCGCCGGGGAGCGGACGTTCCAGCTGCTCACGCAGGTGGCGGGCCGGGCGGGCCGCGGCGACCTGGTGGGCGACGTCGTAATCCAGACGTACACCCCCTTCCACCCGACCATCCAGGCCGTCCGGCGGCTCGACTACGGCACCTTTTACGACCAGCAGGTGGAGGAGCGCCGCGAACTGGGCTATCCCCCCTTCGGCCGCATGGTATGCGTCACCTTCCGGGGCGCGTCCGACGAGCGCACGGCCTTTTCGGCCGATCTCCTGGCCACCACCATGCGCGGCGCGCTGCCGGAGACGGTCACCGTGTCGGGCCCTTCCCCGGCGCCGCTGGCCCGGGCCAAGGGGCTGTTCCGCCACCAGGTGCTGTTCCGGGGCCCCTCCAGCAAGGCCATCACCAAACCCCTGCGCCGCATCCTGGCCGAGACGAAGTGGCCGCCCGGCATTGTTCCCGTGATGGATGTGGATCCGGTGTCGCTGATATAGGGGTTAGGGTTCAGGGGTCAGGCAGGCCTCTGACGATAGGACCTATAGGACTTATAGGACCTATTCTGAATTTTGAACCCCTGAACCCTGAACCCTGAACCCTGAACCCCTTCTTTCTTGGCTTTCCTGCACCTTGGTGCTATTTTCATCTCATGAACGCGTCCAAGTTTTATGTCACCACGCCGATCTATTACGTCAACGACAAGCCGCACATCGGGCATGCCTACACGACCATCCTGGGCGATGTGCTGGCCCGGTATCACCGCCTGTTCGGGGTGCCGACCTGGTTCCTGACCGGCACCGACGAGCACGGCCAGAAGGTTCAGCAGGCCGCCGTGAAGGCCGGCATGACCCCCCAGCAGCAGGCCGACACCACGGTGGTCCGCTTCCAGGAACTGTGGGCCAAGCTCGGCGTCACGAATGACGACTTCATCCGCACCACCGAGCCCCGTCACACCGTCGTGGTGCAGGAAATCCTGCAGGACCTGTTCGACCGGGGCGAGATCTACCGGTCCGAGTACGACGGCTGGTACTGCGTGGCGTGCGAGCGGTTCTTCATGGAGAAGGACCTGACCGGGGGCACCTGTCCCGATTGCGGGCGCTACGTGGAAAAGGTCCGCGAGTCCAATTACTTTTTCCGCATGAGCAAGTACCAGGAGTGGCTGATCCGCTACATCAATGAGAATCCCGCGTTCATCCAGCCCGACTTCCGCCGCAACGAGACCCTCGGCTTCCTGCGCAAGCCGCTCCAGGACCTGTGCATCTCCCGGCCGAAGAGCCGGCTCGCGTGGGGCATCGAGCTGCCGTTCGACCGCGACTTCGTCTGCTACGTCTGGTTCGACGCGCTCGTCAACTACATCAGCGCCGTGGGGTACCGCCGGAACGACGAGCAGTTCAACCGCTGGTGGCCGGCCTCGTGCCACCTGATCGGGAAGGACATCCTGACCACCCACACCGTCTACTGGCCCACCATGCTCAAGGCCATGAATCTGCCGATGCCGCGGACCGTCTTCGCCCACGGCTGGTGGCTGATGGGCGATGCCAAGATGAGCAAGTCCTCCGGCAACACGGTCAACCCCATGGAAATGGCCGCCAAATACGGGGTCGACCCGTTCCGCTATTTCCTCATGGCCGAGATGGTGCTCGGGCAGGACGCCAGCTTCTCGCAGGAGGCGTTCATCCGCCGGGTCAACACCGACCTCGCCAACGACCTGGGCAACCTGCTCAGCCGCTGGGTCAAGATGGTCGAAACCTATTGCGACGGCCGCATCCCCGCCCCGCAGGAGGCGCTGGGGCCTGACGAGCAGGCCCTCCGCGAGAAGGCCATGGCGGCCATCGCCGTCATGCGCGGCGCCGTGGAGGCCCTGCGCATCGATTCGGGACTGACGGCCATCGCCGCCGCCCTGCGCGAGGGCAACCGGACCATCGAGACGCGCCAGCCGTGGAGCCTCGCCAAGAAGGGCGACACCGCCGCGCTCGGCAACGTGCTGTACGCGCTGGGCGACATGCTCCGCATCGTCAGCGGCCTGCTGTACCCGGTCATGCCCGGCAAGATGCGCGAGATGCGCGAGGTGCTGGGCGTGGAGGACGTCGAGCCGCTGCCCGAGCGCCTGGTCGTGTGGGGCGCCACGAAGCCCGGCTCTAAAATCGGAACGATGCGCAGCCTGTTCCCGCGCGTCGAGCCGCCGGGCCACGCCCACCCGCCCGCGTCCGCCAGGCCCCTGGCTGCCGCGGGCGAGCCGGCTCCCGCGGCGCCCCCGCCTCCCGCGCCGGCGGGCGTGGCGATGATCGAATACGCCGATTTCGCGAAGATCCAGCTGCGGACGGCGCGCATCCTCGAGGCGTCGCGCGTGGAAAAGGCCGACAAGCTGCTGCGGTTGAAAATCAGGGTGGGGGCGGAGGAGCGGCAGATCGTGGCCGGCATCGCCCTGCATTACAAGCCCGAGGATCTGCCCGGCCGCCAGGTCGTGGTGGTGTTCAACCTGAAGCCGGCCCTGCTGCGCGGGATCGAGTCCCAGGGCATGCTGCTGGCCGCCTCC
>CAYZVY010000016.1:8985-21663 GCA_964481675.1 uncultured Verrucomicrobiota bacterium | reverse complement strand
CCCACGAAAAACTTAAAAATTGCTTGTAGGTGGGGCTCAGGTCAGTCATATTACATCCCAGGTCAGCTAAGTGGTGGTAAGTGTCAAGGGGTTCTGACGTGGATGGGTCCTTTCAAGCTAGTGGGGCGCCGGCCCAGGCTTCTCCCGTATTTTCGGGGGTGGTCACGCACTCGCTGGACCCCAAGAAACGGTTGACCATTCCCGTGGAATGGCGTCAATCGGTGGGGCAGCCGGAGCATGTCTTCGTCATGCCCGGGTTTGACGGCGAACCCTGCCTCTATGTCTTCCCCATGCGCGTCATGATCGCCCGGCTCGATTCCGTGAAAAAAACGCTGGTGTCGGACGTCAATTACCGCCTCTTCACCCGGACCATGGGCGAAAACTCGGCCGAGGTGCCCTGGGATTCGCAGGGACGCATCCGCATCCCCGACCACCTCCTCGGAAAAGGCGGGTTGACGGACGACGTCTACATGCTCGGCGCCCAGGACCGCTTCGAGCTGTGGAACCCGGACACGCGCAAGACGTATCGCGACGACAAGGAAAGCACCATCACGCTCAGCCAGGCGGCCAAGCTGCTCGGCTTCTAAGGGCGGAAGGAGATTCGATCATGGGCCTTTTTCATGGATTGGCCAGGCTGCTGGAGGTCGGGGGCGCGCTGTCGCGCGGCCCGCGGAGCGACCGGCTCGAACTGCCGCGCGACGCCGCCGGCCGTGCCCGGTGGAACCGCGACGACGTCGGCTTGTACCAGTGGAGCGGAAGCGGAATGGCGCGGCGCGGCGCCCTGGAGAATGGCGCCGGACATGAGTTCAAGCGTGCATCAGGCCGTTCTGCGGCGTGAGGCGGTCGACGCCCTGGCCGTGCGGCCGGGCGGCGTTTACCTGGACGGCACGCTGGGCGGCGGAACCCATTCCGCCGCCATCCTGGAGCGCTGCCGCCCCGGCGGGCGGATCATCGGGGTCGATCGCGACCCCGCGGCCCTGGAGCGCTGCCGGGCCCGGCTGGCCGTGCCGGACGCGGCCGCGGACCTGGTGCAGGGCGACTTCCGGACGATGGAGGCCCTGGCGGCCGGCCTGGGAGTGGCGGCCTGCGACGGCATCCTGCTGGATCTCGGGATCTCGTCGGACCAGCTCGACGATCCCGGCCGGGGCTTCAGTTTCATGGCCGACGGTCCGCTCGACATGCGGATGGACCCCACGCGGGGCCCCACGGCGGCCGAGCTCCTGAACCGGCTGGACGAGGCGGAGCTGGCGGACCTGTTCTGGCGCTACGGCGAGGAGCCGGACAGCCGGAAGCTGGCGCGGGCCGCGGTCCTCGACCGGCGGTCGGCCCCGTTCGCGCGGACGGGGGCCTTTGCCGAGTGGGTCTCCCGCCTCAAGGGGGGCCGGCGCGGGCGGACCCATCCCGCCACGCAGGTCTTCCAGGCCCTGCGGATCGCGGTGAACGACGAGCTGGGCGCGGCGGCGGAAGGGGTGGAGGCGGCGATCCGGCTGCTGAAACCGGGCGGCAGGCTGGCCGTGATCACCTTCCACAGCCTGGAAGACCGGATCGTGAAACGACTTTTTCAGCGTCATGCCGGCCGGTGGGAGAACCTCCAGGCGGGCGGGCGGCGGTGGGATGGCGAGAGGCCGCCGGTGCGGCTGGTCGGGCGGAAGCCGGTCACGGCATCGGAAACGGAATTGAGCGACAATCCGCGGGCGCGGTCGGCGAAATTGCGGACAGTGGAACGGGTGGAAGAGGAGGCGGTATGGCTAAAGTGAATAAAAAGCGGAATACGACGGACCAGCAAATCGTGCCCCCCCGGGTTCTCCTCGTGGTGCTGCTGATTATCGGTTTGGGCCTTGGCTATCTCGGCATCCGCGCCCGCTGCGAGCAGCTGGGCTCGGACATCAAGAAGCTGGAAAGCCAGTGCGAGATCAACCAGCGCCGCGTGGAGAACGAGGAGTCCAAGTGGGCCGCGCTGATGACGCCCCGGAGCATCGAGGACGCCCTCACCCGGCACGGGCTCAACCTGTCCTGGCCCAAGCGCGGGCAGGTGGTCCGGATTTACGACTCGCGGGCCAATGACATGGCCCTGGTGGATACGCGTGATGCGGTCCGGTTCGCCCAGTTGGAGCGCGTAGCCTTGAATGAATGAAATGACCGTCAAACGCCGGCTCTGGATCGTCGAGATCCTGCTGCTGCTGGCCTTTGCCGCCCTGGCGGCCCGCCTGGTCTACCTCCACGCCGGCCCCAACGACGTCCGGATCAGAAACGCCAAGATCGCCAGCGACTATGAAAAGCCCCTGGTGGCGTTCCGGGGGCGCATCCTGGACGGCAGCCGCTCCCCCAACATCCTGGCCATCGACCTGGGCGTCCACGATATCTGCGCCGATCCCCACCTGCTGGGAAAAATGAGCAACACGGAAACGGCCGTCACCATCCTGTCGGCCTATCTGAAGATGCCGAAGGACGAGGTCCGCTACAAGCTGCGCGAGGAAAAGATCACCGACAGAAAGGGGCGGCTCCGGGACAAGCAGTTCGCCTACGTCAAGCGCTTCGTCACGCGCGACATCAGCGAGCGCCTCTGGCTGCAGGTCACCAATAACCATGTGAAGGGCGTCTTCCTGGAGGACAGCACCCTGCGCCGCTATCCCCAGAACGCGCTGGCCTGCCACGTCGTCGGCTTCGTCAACCACGACGGCGCAGGCAGCATGGGCATCGAGATGACCCGGGATTCGGCCCTGACGGGCACGCCCGGCGTCGTCCGGGGGATGATGGACGGGAAGAAGCGCGAAATCTACGGCCGCCGCAAGGATGACGTGCACGCCCGGCAGGGCTCGGACATCGTCCTGACCATCGACCAGCAGATCCAGTTCTTCACCGAGCGCGCCCTGGACGAGGCCATGCAGGAGCATGCGGCCAAGGCCGCCTGGGCCGTCGTGCAGCGCTGCCGCACCGGCGAGATCCTCGCCCTGGCCAGCCGCCCCGCCTTCGACCTCAACAGCTACGGCGCCGAGACCGACATGAACCGCATGACCAACCGGGTCGTCTCCGTGAACTACGAGCCCGGCTCGACGCTCAAGCCCGTCACCCTGGCGCTCGCCTTCTCCAAGGGGGTCGTGACGCCGGAGATGATGTTCGACACCGAGAACGGCGCCTGGTTCCACGCCGGCCGCATCCTCCGCGACTACCATCCCTATTCCCGGCTCAGCGTGGCCGACATCATCAAGAAGTCGAGCAACATCGGGACCGCGAAAATCGCCCTTCTGATGGGGCCGGACGCCCTCTATAACGGACTCAAGGATTTCGGGTTCGGCCGCCGCCTGGGGGTCGAACTGCCCTTCGAGGAGGGCGGCATCCTGCGGAACGTCAAAAACTGGGATGGCCTGAGCTGCTCGCGCATCGCGATCGGCCAGGGCATCGCGGTCACCGCCCTCCAGATGGCGGGCATGATGAGCGCGATCGCCAACGACGGGTTCCTGCTCAAGCCCTACGTGATCCGGTCGATTATCGACCCGGACGGCAATCCCACGTACACGGGCCAGCCCGAGGTGCTGAAGCGGCCGATCGACGCGCACGTGGCCGCCCTCATGCGCTACCTGCTCGCGCGGGTGACGGAGGAGGGGGGCACGGGCACGCGGGCGCGGGTGGACGGGTTCAAGGTGGCCGGCAAGACCGGCACCGCCCAGAAGCCCGTGCCGGGCGGATACTCCGAGACCGCCTACATGGCCTCGTTCGCCGGGTTCCTGCCCGCGGACAAGCCCGAGATCACCATCGTCGTGGTGGTGGAGGAGCCCCAGCCCTACCACACCGGCGGCGTGGTGGCGGCCCCCGTGTTTGCCAGGATCGCCGAGCAGACGGTCCGCTACCTGAACCTGGAACCGACCGAACTTGAAAAGGAGCAGCCCGGCGACCGCACGGACGGCGCCGAGCCGGACGGACGATGACGACCATGAAGCTGGAAACCCTGATGCCGGCGCTGCCCGAGGCCCAGTGCCGCGGCCCCCTGAACCGGGAGATCGCCGGCCTCGCCTGTGATTCCCGCCAGGTCCGGCCCGGCTGGCTCTTCGTGGCCATTCCCGGCCATAAGATGGACGGCGCCGCCTTTGTCGAGGACGCCGTCGCCCGCGGGGCCGTGGCCGTGGTGGCCCAGGCCCCGGTCCCCCAGAAGGAAGTCACCGCCATCCGCGTGCCCAACGCCCGGGAAGCCCTCGCCCGGCTCGCGTCGGCCTTCTATGGCAACCCCTCCCGGCGCCTCCGCGCGGCCGGCGTCACCGGCACCAACGGCAAGACGACCGTGGCCTACATGATCCGCGACATCCTCGAGGCCCACGGGCTTCCCTGCGGCCTCATCGGGACGGTCGAGTACCGCCTCGGGAGCCGGGTCATCCCGGCCTCCCGCACCACGCCCGACTCCCTCACGCTCCAGTCCTACTTCGCCCAGATGCTCCAGAGCGGCTGCCAGGCGGCCGTCATGGAGGTGTCCTCCCACGCCCTCGACCAGGAGCGCGCCTGGGGCATCGACTTCGACGCCGCCGTCTTCACCAACCTGACCCAGGACCACCTCGACTACCACCAGACCATGGAGCGCTATTTCGAGGCGAAGCGGAAGCTGTTCCTGTCTTTGGGACATGGGGGCAAGGCCGCCGCCGCCGTGGTGAACATCGACGACCCCTACGGCCGCCGGCTGGCGGCCTGTCCCGATATCCGGGCCGACCTGATCACGACCGGGCGCGCGCCCGGCGCCCGCGTGCGGGCCGAGGAGGTCCGGCTGTCCGCCGCGGGAACCGCCTTCCGCGCCGTCACCCCGTGGGGCACGGCCGACGCCTCGCTCCGGCTGCTGGGCGCCTACAACATCGCCAACGCCCTGGCCGCCATCGCGGCCTGCGGCGCCATGGGCGTGCCCCTGGCCGTCAGCCTCCAGCGCCTCGCCCGGATGAAGGTCGTGCCCGGGCGCCTCGAGGAGGTGCCCTGCAGCCGCGGGTTCAAGGTGTTTGTCGATTACGCCCACACCGACGACGCCCTCGTCAACGTGCTCACGACCCTGCGCGAGATCACCGGCGGGCGCCTGATCGCCGTCTTCGGCTGCGGCGGAAACCGGGACACGACCAAGCGGGCCAAGATGGGCGCCGCCGCCGGCCGCCTGGCCGATTTTTCCGTGCTGACCTCCGACAACCCCCGCACCGAGAATCCCCTGGCGATCCTCGCCCAGATCCGGGAGGGGATCGGCGCCGCCCCGCACGAGGTGGTGCCCGACCGGGCCGAGGCCATCGGACGGGCCCTGGCCCTGGCGCAAAAGGGGGATATCGTGCTGATCGCCGGGAAAGGCCACGAAACGTTCCAGGAGTTCGACAACCGCGTGATCCCGTTCGACGACCGCGCGGTGGCCCTGGAGCTGCTGTCATGAAGCCCATTCTCGAGCCGCTGTGGCTGGCCGCCGTGACCGGCGGGACCTGGACCTGCCCTCCCGCCCAGCCCATCCGCGCCGCCTCCAACGACACCCGCACCATCGGCGCGGGCGACCTGTTCGTGGCGCTGGCCGGCGAGCGCGCCGACGGCCACGCCTACGTGGCCCAGGCCTTCGGGAGCGGGGCCGCGGCGGCCCTGGTGAAGGCCGGCTGGCCCGCGCCCCCGGGGCGGCCCTGCCTGGCCGTCGCCGACCCCCTGGCGGCGCTCCAGGCCATCGCGGCGGCCCACCGCCTGGCCTCGGACTGGCGGATCATCGGCGTGACCGGCAGCGCCGGCAAGTCGACGGTCAAGGAGATGACGGCCTGCCTGCTGGAGAGCCGCTGGCCCACGGCCCGCACCCAGGGCAACTGGAACAACGCCATCGGCCTTCCGCTCAGCCTGCTGGCCCTGGCGCCCGGCTTCCATCGCTGCGGCGTCTTCGAAACCGGGTCCAACCACCCCGGCGAAATCGCGGGCCTGTGCGCCATTCTGAAGCCGGAGTGGGGCATCGTGACCAATGTCGGGCCCGTCCATATCGAGTTTTTCAGGACGCTCGACGGGGTGGCCCGCGAGAAGGCGAGCCTGCTGGAAAGCCTGCCGCCCGGCGGCCTGGCGATCCTGAACCGGGACACGGCCTGTTTCCCGGCGCTGGCGAAAGCCGCTCCCGGCCGCCTGCTGACCGCGTCGCTGGCCGACCCGGAGGCGGACCTGACCGCCGTGACGGCCGAGGACCCCTCGGGCGAGCGCCAGGAGCTGACGGTGCGCGAGCGGGGCGGCAGCCGGCACCGGGTCCGCCTGTCCGTTCCCGGCCGCCACAACGCGCTGAACGCGCTCCTGGCCGCCTTGGCCGCGCGGGAGATGGGGCTGGACTGGGCCGGGATTGACGAGGCCCTGGCCGCCTACCGGCCCATGCACATGCGCTGGCAGGTGCAGGAGGCGCGCGGCATCCGGGTGATCAACGACGCCTATAACGCCAACCCGCTGAGCATGGCGGCCGCCCTCCAGACATTCAAGGCCGCTCCCTGCGCGGGCCGGAAATGGCTGGTCCTGGGCGAGATGCGGGAGATGGGCGAATTTTCCGGGGCCTTGCATGCCGAGATCGGCGAGGCCATCGCCGGGGGGCCCTGGGCGGGTTTCATCGCGGTGGGCGAGAAGCTTCTGCCCATGGTTGAAGGCGCGTGCGCCCGGGGCTATCCGGCGGAGGCCGTGATCCGCGTGGCCGATGCAGACGGCGCGGTGGCCGCCCTGCAGGCCCGGGTGAAGCCCGGCGACGCGGTGCTGATCAAGGCCTCGCGCGGCGTGCGGCTGGAGCGGGTGGCCCAGGCGCTGGGCGCCGGCGGGGAGGGGCATTGAACCGCCTCGACCAGGTGACGTCCGCCCTTGTGCTGGGGCTGGGCGGCAGCGGCCTCGCGGCCGCCCGGCTGCTCCGCCGCCGCGGCATCGCCGTCACGGCGGTCGACGCTCGTGCGCCGGACGACGCCACCCTGAAGGCGCTGGCGGCGATCGGCGTGTCGGTCCGCGCCCCCTGCGGGGACGGCCTGGAGCCGGAGGCCGGCCTGGCGGTCGCCAGCCCCGGCGTGCCGGCCGACGGCCCCTGGATTCGCGCCTGCCGCGCCCGGGGCGTTCCGGTGATTTCCGAAATCGAGCTGGGCTGGCTCTGCCGCGGCCGCGCGAAGGTGCTGGCGGTGACGGGCTCCAACGGCAAGAGCACGCTGGTGAAGCTGTGCGCCGAGGCGCTGGAGCGGGCGGGCCTGAAGGCGGTCCCGGTCGGGAATTATGGCCGCCCCGTGTGCGACGCCGTGCTGGAGCGGGAGTGGGACTGGCTCGTGATCGAGGTCAGCACGTTCCAGCTGGAGACGGTGGAGTCCTTCCGTCCCGATATTGGCGTGCTGCTGAACATCTTCCCCAACCACCTGGACCGCCACGGGACGCTGGAGGCGTACGCCGGCCTGAAGGGGCGCCTGTTCGCGCGGATGGAGGCGGGGGACACCGCGCTGGTCCAGGAGGCGGCCCTGGCCGCCCTGCCGGCCCGCGCGTTCGGCGGCGGGCGGCTCCGCCTGTTCGGCGACGGGCCCGCCTGCGCGTACCGCCCCGAGCCCGGCCGCGTCCGCCTTCCGGAGGGCGCCTTTGTTTCGATTTTAGGTACACCCTTCGACAACCCCGTCCTGGGCGAGGCCGCCGCCGCGGCGGCCGGCGCCCTGGAGGCTGCGGGGCTCCCCCCGGCCGCGCTGGAGGCCGCGGCGGCCGGGTTCGTCATGCTGCCCCACCGCATGCAGGCGGTCCGGGTGGCCGGCGGCGTGACCTTTGTCAACGACTCCAAGGCCACGAACCTGACCGCGCTGGGGGCGGCCCTGAAGATGACCCCCTTCCCGGTGCGGCTCATTGCCGGCGGGCTGCTCAAGGAGGCGGATGCGGGCGGGGTTAAAGATTTGCTGGTCAAAAAATGCGTGAAGGTATATGGTATCGGCAAAACGGCTCCATTTCTTGAAAAGGCATGGGGGGGGTCGGTGCCGTTTGAGGACTGCCGCGATCTGGAACGGGCCGTCCGCACAGCTTGGCTAGAGGCGAAGGAGGGGGACACGGTTCTGCTCTCGCCAGGGTGCGCCAGTTTCGATCAGTTCCGGAATTTTGAGGAAAGAGGAGCACGGTTTATATGCGTCGTACAAGCGTTGGAAACGGAGAAGGCAAGGCCATGAAAACCCCGGTCGTGATTGGAGTCGTTGTTGTCCTGCATTGCGTGGCGCTCGGAACCCTGTTGATGACAGGAGGCTGCGGGTCGACCACCAAGGGATCCGCCAGCGGACCCGTTTCGTTCCAGGACAAGCCTGCCGTTCTGCCCAGGCCGGCCCCCCGTGAGGTGATGCCGCCGACCGTGGCCAAGCCCCACCCGAAGCCGGTCATCGAAGAGGACTCCGAGGACATTTTCAGCAAGCCCCTGCCGCCGATGCCCAAGGGCAAGGATGTTGAAAAGTCCAAGGATGTCAAGCCGGCCAAGCCGGCCGCGCCCGCGACCAAGAGCTACACGATCAAGTCGGGCGACAGCCTCGGCTATATCGCGCAGCGTTTCAAAATCTCCCTGAACGAGATCAAGGAGCTCAACCCGTCCATCAAGAACGTGGCCAAGATCCGCGAAGGCCAGGTCATCAAGCTGCCGGCCTATGTCAACTTGAGCGCCCCCGCGCCCAAGAAGCACACCAAGCCGAAAGCCATCAAGCCGGTTGAGGCCAAGGATGCCGGCGTGGCGCCGCTTCCCGCGACCCCGGACTTCGGCACGACGGCCCCCGCTTTCGGCGCGGCCCCCGCTTTCGGCGCGGCTCCCGCGGCCGGCGCCACGGCTGGCGAATATGTGATCGTGTCGGGCGACTACCCCGAGAAGATCGCCAAGAAGCTGGGCGTCAAGATGGAAGACCTGATCCAGTTGAACAAGATCACGGATCCCAAGAAACTCAAGATCGGCCAGAAGCTGGTGGTCCCGGGCGCCGCAGCCGTCGCGCCGTCCCCGTTCCCGATGACCCCGGTGGACGCGATGCCGATCGCGCCGACGCCCGGCTTCGGCTCCACGTCTGCCATTCCCGGCGCCGCCCCGGTGGCGCCCGTCTCGGTCGGCCCGGCCCCCGCGGTTGGCCCCGCGCCCGCTCCGGCGGTGCGCAGCCTGACCCCCGCCCCGGCGCTTCCCGCCGTCGGAGCCGCCCCTGCCATGAACAAGCACATGGTGGCTCCGGGCGAGACGCTCAAGGACATCGCGATGCTCTATACCGTCACGGTCGCCGACATCATGCGCGTGAACGGGATGACCTCCGAAGCTGTGGCCCCCGGCCAGCAGCTGAAGATTCCGCCGGCTCAATAATAAAAAGTTGACCACGCATGCGCAACGCCGGGAAAGCCCTGGTGTTCATAGTCATCCTGCTGCTGGCGATTGGCATCCTCCTTCTTGCCAGCGCCAGCAGCACCAAGGCTATGAAAATGGGCGACACCTTTTTTTACGTCAAAAAGCAGATGGTCTGGCTTCTGCTTGGCGTGATCGGGTGCGTGGTGGCCGCCTTCTTCGATTATCACTGGCTGCATAAGGCCCGCACGAACATCCTGCTCATCGCGGCCACCATTCTCCTGCTTCTCCTGGTGTTCGTACCGGGCATCGGCCATACCGTCAATGGCAGCTTCCGCTGGATCAGGCTTGGCCCGCTGGGCGGGTTTCAGCCTTCGGAGTTCGCCAAGATCACCGTGGTGGTCATGCTGGCCACCTGGATGACGCTGAAGGGGCGGTTTGCCGCCACCGTCAAGTATGGCCTCGTCATTCCGCTCGCCTCGCTCGGCATCATGCTGGGTTTTATTTTCCTGGAGCCCGATTACGGCACCACCTTCCTGCTGGCCGCCGTCGGCGCCGGCATCATGTTCCTGGGCGGCACGCGGCCCTCCCACCTGGTCGTCTGCGGTGTGCTGGGGTTGATGCTCTTTTCGCTGGCCGTGATGCATGATCCCGTCCGCCTGACCCGGTTTTTGTCCTTCCTGTTCCGCGACGCCTATCCCGACGCCTCGTACCAGTTGAACCAGTCCGAAACGGCCTTCGCCCTCGGCGGGATCTGGGGCGACGGGTATATGCAGAGCGTCCAGAAGCTCGATTTCCTCCCCGAGGCCCATACCGATTTCATCTTCGCCATCCTCGGCGAGGAGTTCGGCATCATCGCGAGCATGCTCGTGGTGGTCCTGTTTGTGCTGCTCATGATCTTCGGCCTCGGCATCGCCCGCCGGGCGCCCGACCGCTTCGGCTTCCTGCTGGCCACCGGCATGACCATGCTGCTGTCCCTGGAGGCCTTCATCAATATCGGCGTGGTGACGGGCTGCCTGCCCACCAAGGGGCTTGCCCTGCCGTTCATGAGCGCCGGGGGCTCGAGCATGATCAGCTCCCTGGTGGCCGTGGGCGTGCTGCTGAACGTGGCGCGCCATTCGGAAAACCTGGACGAGCACGTCCAGCCGATCAAGAACCGGGATCCCGGCAAACTGGACGAGGAATTCACCGAACATGGACGCCCTTACCAACAGACCTGACTGGGACACCTATTTCATGGACATCGCCCATGTGGTGGCCCGGCGCGGCAATTGCTCACGCCGCCAGGTGGCCGCCCTGCTGGTCCGGGACCGCCGGATCATTTCCACCGGCTATAACGGCACGCCGCGCGGCGTGAAGAACTGCTTCGAGGGCGGATGCAAGCGGTGCGCCGGGGAGGTGCCCTCCGGCGCCGAGCTCAGCGAGTGCGTCTGCTGCCATGCCGAGGAAAACGCCATCACCCAGGCCGCCTATCACGGCATCGCCGTACGCGAGGCGGTGCTCTATTCCACGCTCAGCCCCTGCCTCCTGTGTGCCAAGATGATCATCAATTCCGGGATCAGGGAAGTCGTTTACGAGACCGAATACCAGTTCGGCGTTCAAACCCGCGAGCTGCTGCTCGAGGCGGGTGTGATCATCCGCCGGTTTTTGCGGTAGACAAGACTGCTGCTTTTACACGATCGGCAGGATGAGGTGTGACGGCCGGGCCGGATCATGGAAAAGGGCCTGCTCGGCTTTCCGGATCTCCGTGTCCGTGGCCGGATCGTGTCCCGTGTTCAGGTTGCGGTCCCAGACCGGGAAGTTGCTGCTGGTGACGTCGAGCCGGATGCGGTGCCCCGCCAGGAACACGTTGCTGGTCACCTGCAGGTCGACGGTGAAGGCGTAGACTGTGCCGGGCTCCATGAGTTCGGGGGCCCCCCAGACGTCGTTCCGGAACCGGGCGCGGATGACGCCTTCGGTGATGTTCATGGCGCGGCCGTCGGGATGGACGTCCACCAGTTTCGCCACGAAGTCCGTGTCCGGGGCCGAAGACGAGGCGTGCAGGATCAGCCGGACGGGGCCCGTCACCTCGGTGTCGGCGTCGAGCGGGGCCGTGGCGTAGGAGACGATGTCGCGCCGGCCGGCAAGCGGGCGCTGGTCGAAGGCGCCGGGTTTGCAGAAATCGTAGAGCCCCGGATTATACGGCCCCACGGAATGGTTGCCGCCCAGGGTGGGGACGGGATCGGCGGGATCGTAGGTGTAGCGGTCGGCCGGCTCCGCCCGGTCGGGCCGCTGCGTGTCGAGTCGGCCGTCGGCGTGCAGGTAAAACGGGGTGAAGCGGGTGCGGGGCAGGGGCCAGTCATCCTCGTCGCGCCACTGGTTGATGCCCATGACGAAGAGGCGCACCGGCTTTTCCATGAAGGCGGAGGCGGGCCGGCCGTGCAGCAGGCAGTCGAGCCAGCGCTGGGGGGCGGTGTCCTCCCGGAGCGCGTCTTTCCCGTAATCCATCTCGCCCAGGCGCGCGGAGCCGTGGAAGCCGTGGGACCAGGGGCCGATGAGCAGGCGGTGGCCGTCCCGCAGCTCCGGCGTGGCGGCGTGGCGGCGGAAGGCCATGAAGGTGTCGGCGGCCTCGGCCGCATAGTTGTCGTACCAGCCCCCGATGAGCAGCGCGGGCGTTTTGAAGGCAGCCGCCTTTTCGGGCGTGCGGACGTTCAGGAGGCGCCAGGGGCTGTCGCCATACCGGTTGTGGCGGACGTATTCCTGGAAGGCGGGCACCCGGCCGGCGCCGGTGAGCCGGTCCATGTCGCACACGGGGAGGCTCATGAGAATCCGGCGGACATCCAGCCGCGTCATCTGGGCGGCCTTGGAGACGCGCCCCGGCACCTCGAAGCAGAGCCAGCTCCAGGTGAGGGCCAGGCTGAAGGCGCCGTCGCAGTAATAGGCGCGCTTCCAGCAGTCGGCGGACATGAACAGGGGCACGGCGGCCTTGAAGAGGTCGGGGCAGAGCGGCGCCGCCAGGAACTGGACTGCGGCGAGGTAGGAGGGGCCGGTCATGCCGATCTTCCCGTTGCACCAGGGCTGGGCGGCGATCCAGCGCATCGTGTCCTCGCCGTCTTCGGCCTCATGGATAAAGGGGTAGTGGGTTCCGTCCGAATCGTACCGGCCACGGGTGTCCTGGACCACCAGTGCCATCCCGTGCGTCGGGTAAAAGCGGTCGAAGATGGGCGCTCTATTGTAGGCGGTCCGGATCAGAACCGCGGGAAAAGCACCCGCTTCGAGCGGCAGGTGGAGGGTCGCGCAAAGCCGGGTTCCGTCCCGCATCGGGATGCTCGCGGACTGCACGATGAAGCAGTCGTTCCCCCTCGCAAAATCGGGCATGCAAAACCTCATCTTGTTTTTTTATACGATAGCGGTATTCTTTAAACGAAGCAAGGCGCCATGCAACG
>CAYZVY010000016.1:4342-8885 GCA_964481675.1 uncultured Verrucomicrobiota bacterium | reverse complement strand
CTCGCTTCAGGAATCGCTCGACTGCATCCTGGACATGCTGGGGACGGTGCCGGGCGTGGATGGCGGCGGGATTTACCTGGTTCAGCCCGACGGGAGCCTGGAACTGGCGGCGCACCGGAACTTGTCGGACTCGTTCGTCGCCGGCAACTGCCATGTCGCGGGCGATTCGCCCCGCGGCAAGCTGGTGCATGAAGGCCGCGTCTGTTCCATGGATTACAACAATCTGCTGCCCGATGCCCTGCTGGAGAGAATCCGGTCCCTGCTGGTGGTGCCGGTCCTTTTCCAGGGGAAGCTGGTGGCGGTGCTGAACATGGCCTCGCGGTCCGTTCCCGCGTTCCAGCCCCAGATGCAGACGGCCATCGAGGCCGCCGCCGAACACATCGGCGGCATCGTCGCCCGCATCCGGGCCCAGGATGTTTCGAAGGAACGGGAGCATTCCTTCCGCAACCTGGCGGAAAGCGCCTTTGATGCCATCGCCATTGTCGGGGCCGATCGGAAGTTCATCTATGTCAACCCTCAGTTCACGGACTTGACCGGGTATGCCGAATCGGAACTGCTCGGGAAGGCATTCGACATGACGCTTCATCCGGATCAGCGGGCCCTGGCGCTGACCCGTTTCGAGGACCGGCTGAAAGGTCTTCCGGTTCCGTCCCGGTATGATGCGCTGTATGACCGGAAAGACGGCACAACCGTTCCCGTTCGCTTTTCGGCCCGCCGGATCGCCTGGATGGGGCAGCCCGCCGTGATCGGCTATGTCCAGGACCAGTCGGACCGGAAGCAGAAGGAAAGGGCGCTCCAGGAAGCCAAAGAGGCCATGGATGCGTTCTTTGATTTCCTCCCGCTTGCCATCCTGGTGATGGACGAAAAGACCCGTATCGTGCGCGTCAATGTCGCCGGCCTGGAATTGGTGCAGGCGGGTGAAGTCAGCGATCTGCTTCAAAAACAGCCCGGCGAGGCCCTGAACTGCGTGCACAGCCATGACAGCCCCGACGGGTGCGGATCAGGGCCCAGTTGTCCCGTTTGCGACCTGCGCCGCTCGCTGGAATCGGTCCTCAAGGTGGAGGGGTCTATCCGCGGCGCGGAGGTGACCGTGCAGTTGAAACGCCAGGAAGGGCCCTGCAAGGTCCGGCTCCGGATCAACGCGGAGCCGATCCTGCTGCACAATCAGAAGCATGTGATCGTGGCCATCGAGGATGTCACGAATCGAACGCCTTCCCGCGCGTGATGAGCCGACCGCCCGTTTGGGATCGCCAGGTCAGGCGGCTTCCGTCCCAGTCCAGGATTTGGTCCGCTTCCCGGACGCGGTCCCAGTGAAAGTCTTCCAGCAGGCCGGCCGGCGATACGGCATCGGCCGTCGGGCGTAAGCCGCAGACGTGGGCCAGCAGGCCGCACAGGGCGGACGGGCTCAGGTGGCGGCGCAGCGTGTCCGCGCCCACCGCCCCGTGGAATTTGGCGAATTTCTCCCCGTGCGACTCCAGCAGCAGCAGGTGATGGCGATAGACGGGAAGGGGACGCTCGAGCAGCAAGTACAAGGCGGCTTGGACCGCCGTGAACGGCGCGATGTCCCGGCCCCGCACGATGCGCGTCACCCCGGCTGCGGCGTCGTCGGCCACCACGGCCAGGGGATACGTCACCGACCCGTCCCGGCGCCGCACGACAGGGTCGCCCGCATCGCGGCCGGGAACCTGCGACAGGTCCAGGCCCGACTCGTCGGCCAGCCGGATGGCGAGGCCGTCCAGGTTGCAGCGGATGTTTTCCGCGCAGGCGCGCCAGTCCGCCAGCGCCCGCCCCCGGCACGTGCCCGGGTAAACCAGGGAGCCATCCGGCAGCGCGCGGCAGGTTTTTCGCAGGTGCGCCTTGGCGCAGGAGCAGGGGTAAAGGCGGCCGAGGGCCTGGAGTCGGTCCAGGGCCGCCGCATGGCGGGGCGCCTGCCCGGCCTGGAACTCGAGGGCATCCCAGTCCAGCCCGAACCAGGTCAGGTCCTCGATCAGCCCGTCCCGCCATTCCGCCGTCGCCCGCTGGGGATCGATGTCCTCGATGCGCAGCAGGAAGGAGGCGCCCCGCGAGCGGGCGTCGAGCCAGGCCAGGAGCCCCGCCAGGAGCGTGCCGGGATGGGCCCGGCCGGAGGCGGACGGCGCGAATCGGCAGCGGTCAGTCATGGGTGGGCGGGAGGTTCTGGATGAAGGTGTCCAGGTTGCGTTGCCAGAGGGCGCGATGGTGGAACGCGATATCGTCGTGTGTCGAAGAGGGGAACGTAACGAATGTCGCCGAGCGGTGCGGGATGGCGTCCCGGACGCGCTCCGCTTCCCGCCGCGTGGCGCGCGGGTCTCCCGTGCCGTGGAAGAAGAGGGTGGGGCAGTCGACCGCGCGGGCGTAGTCGACCGGATTCAGCGTGAAGCCGTTGAACCCGAACTGGACGCCTCCCCACAGGACCAGCAGTTGGGCGTTGGGGAAACTAGGGATTTTCATGGCATGGAAGCGGTTTTCAACCGTGTGAAGGAGCGTGTCGAAAACGGCTTCCAGCACGATGCCGTCGGGCCGGACATCGGCATGGGCGGCCACGGCCCTCAGGATGGCGGCAGCACCCATGGAGTGGCCGTATAGCACCAGGGGCGTGCGGGGGAAGCGGGTGCGGGCGTAGCGGAAGGCGGCCGCCACATCCTCGCCCTCCTCGAAGCCGATGGTGGCATGGGAGGCGGATGAGTCCCCGGAGCCGCGGAAGTCCACCAGCAGGGTGGACAGGCCCACCGCCTGCAAGGCGGCAGCCTCGGGGAGGAGCGAGGTCTTGTCCTGCGCATAGCCGTGGAACAGGAGGACCACGACCGATCCGGTGGCGGGCGCGGGACAGAACCAGGCGCCCAGGCGGACGCCGCCCGGGACGGAAAGCGTGAGCCGCTCGAAGGGGAGGCCGTAATCGGCCGGGGTTTCGGCGCCATGGGGGCGGGGGACGCGCGTGCCGGTGAACAGGACGAGGGCCTTCTGGAGGGGGGACAGCGCTTCCGGTTTGCGGGTGCCGGTTCCGCCGTCGGCATACCGGAGCATGGCGCGCACCTGGATCCAGGCCAGGGCGTTCAGCCCGATGACGGCCAGGAGGAAGAGGCCGAGGACCCGGCGGAGAAGCCGTTTGCGCAGGACAGTCATCGCGCTACAGTAGCGGCAGGAGCGCGGGAACGTCAATGGCGGAATTGACAGAACGGGAATGTCCGCTTAGCCTGTTCCGATACGTGTGTCAAACGCCTTGAGGAGCCGGACTATGAAGATTGTCGAGCGCGTCATCCTGTATGCCAACCCCATTCCCCACCTTCGCAGCCGGCATGGCTATTTTCCGGGAGTGGCGGTGCTGCCCGGCGGCGACCTGCTGGCGCTGTTTTCGCAGGGCGAGGCGTTTGAATCGGCCGACTCCACCACGGTTGTCTCCCGCTCCGTGGACGGGGGGCGGACCTGGGAATTCCAGGGGCCGATCTGCCCCCGCCAGCCGGGCCATTGGGACTCCGATTACATGAAGCCGACGGTCCTGCCGAATGGCCAGGTGCTGGCCATGGGCTACCGGTTTCACCGGGAAGCCCCCGAGCAGCCGCTGGTCAATGCCGCCACCAACGGGATCCGGCCGGGCGAGGTGATCAAGTCTTTTTCATCGGATGGCGGGCGGACGTGGTCCCGGCCCGTCGCGGTTCCGGTTCCGTTCCGGGAGGTGATGGAGGCCTCGGGTCCCGCGCTGGCCTTGCGCCAGGGCGATCTGCTGACCGGCGGCGGCCTGTTCATGCCGTGGGACGGGCAGCTGGGCGATGGCCAGAGGGGGGTGCTGTTGCGGAGCCGCGATGGCGGCCGCGAATGGAATCCGGATGCGGTCTACTTTGACACCCCCGGGCATGCGCTGACGCCTTTCGAGTCCCGGTTCTGCGAGATGCAGGACGGTCGCGTGGTGGCGCTGGTGTGGGCGTTCGACCAGGCGGCCGGGGTCTCCCAGGGCAACCGGATCGTGGTGTCGCACGATAACGGGCTCACGTGGTCCGAGCCCCTGGATATCGGCCTTGCGGCGCAGTCGTCGGGCCTGCTCTGGCTGGGCGGCGACCGGTTGCTGACCATCCATGCGCACCGGAGTCCGCCGGAAGGCCTGTATGTGCGCGTGGTCGATTTGGCAGGGGATCGATGGCGCGTGCTGGAGGAGGACTGCATCTGGAATGGCCAGGGGGCGGGCGACTACAAGGGCCTGAGCGGCATGGCCAAGGCGTTGCGGTTCGGCCAGCCGTCGCTGGTCCCGCTGCCGGATGGCCAGTTCCTGGCCGTCCATTGGAGCATCGAGGAAGGGCAGGGGCTGATCCGCACGCACCGGTTCCAGATGTAGGGGTTCTACCCTATGTCAACGTGCCGGCCGATCCTCTAGCATGGGTTTACGGTAAGTTAACCTGAGCAGATGGAGGCACGGTATGAACAAGCGCATGATGATTCTGGTGGGCGGCGTGGGTGTGGCGGCGGTGATGGCCTGGACGGGGTGCGGACAGAAGCCCGAGCCCGGCGTGGGCGAGAAAACCGGCGCCGCGCT
>CAYZVY010000016.1:0-4242 GCA_964481675.1 uncultured Verrucomicrobiota bacterium | reverse complement strand
CGGGGTGCGGACAGAAGCCCGAGCCCGGCGTGGGCGAGAAAACCGGCGCCGCGCTGGATCGCGCCGCGGAGAAGACCGTTGATGCGGCCCATACGGCTGTCGAGAAAACCACCGAGGCCGCGAACAAGGCGGTGGAAGTGACCAAGGATGCCGCCGAAAAGGTGTCCGACAAGACCGGTGAAGTCCTCGAGAAAAGCGGCGCCGCCGTCGAGAAGACCGGCCAGGACATGCAGAAATAAGTTCCGAATTCCCTGCCGGCGGAGCCCCGCCGGCTTCCTTTTTTTATTGTAGATCGAGTCTGGACGGAGTGTTTTCGCGCGCCCGGGGGATCCCTCCCCTCCGGGCGCGTTTTTCGATTGAAAGGACAGGTCCGGCATGACGATCGCTCGGCTCGTTCCCGTTCTCCTGGTCCTGGCGGCGCATGGTTTTGCGGGCGGCCCGGCCGTGGAGCGCCTCCGGCCCGTGAGTCCGGCCGGCGAGGCTGGAAACGGGCGCTTGAGCATCGATGTGGCGGATTGCCCGGTTGCGGAGTTTCTCCTGCTCTTTTCGGAGGCAGTGGGCTGCACGCTTGATGTGGATCCGGGAATTGAAAGCCGGATCACGCTGAAAGTGGACGCGCAGACTCCGGAAAAGGCGTTGATGCGGGCCCTGACCGCCGTCGATTATGTGATCGTCTGGAAGACGGGGACGGATGGCGCGGGACGTCGCCGCGATCGCATCGAGTCGGTCGCGGTTTACCGGGATGGGCGCCGGGCCATGTGATCCTGCCGTTGCGGACACTGGCGGAGCAGAATGATCCGCGTTGCAGCACGCCTGACGAAAGCGCAATAAAATTGCACGGCAACCCGTAACATGGTTAAATTACTGGCTTTGTCTTAGAGGCATAAGCGAGGAAAAGGGGCGGATGATAGGGCTGAAACAGACACTTGATCCCGCGGGACCGGTCATCGCATGCCGGACCCTGTCGGGCGCTCCCGCAGGCGACTGGGATGCCGTGCATGGCGTGTTCCGGGAGGCCGTTCCGTGCGCGATGCGGCAGGCCTGGCGGAAACGGCGGGAGGCGCGGTTCCGGCCGGCCACGGTCCGCTGCGCCCGGACGGCGGACGCGTTGTGGATTCTGGCCGAACTGGATGATGAGGACATGTTCAATCCCGTCACGCAGTTCAACGAGCCCCTGTTCGCGCGGGGGGATGCCTTTGAGATCTTCCTGCGGCCGCTGCAGCAGGAGGCGTATTACGAGTTCCATGTCTCGCCCGAGAACCAGCGGTTCCAACTGCGGTTCCCCGGGCGCAACCGGATGACCGCGGTAACGAAAGTGGCCGACTTCCAGATCGACAGCCGCACACGGGTGATGCCAGAGCGCGGCCGGTGGGACGTGCTGGCCGGCATTCCCTTCGCCCGCGTGGCCGAGGCGCGGCCGCCTCGCGACGGCGACCGCTGGCTGTTTTCGTTTTCCCGCTACGACTACACGCGCGGCCAGGGCGAGCCGGTCCTCTCGTCGACGTCGCCCCACCGGATCTGCAACTTCCACCGCATGGAGGAGTGGGGCACCCTTGTTTTCGAATAAGCCAGCCGAAAAGGAACGGGACGCGCCCGCGAGTCCGGCTCCCTCTGCGGCACTCGTGACGGTTCACCGGGCCGTTCCGCTGGACCGGGCGCCCGCGCTCGACGGTGCGCTTGGCGGCCCGGCCTGGTCCGGGATTCCGGGCGAGGAACTCGGCTTTGACGCCGGGAAAATCGGGCCGGCTTCCGTCCGCACCCTTCTGCGGGCGGGGTATGACCGGACCGGCCTCTACCTGGGCATCCGTTGCGACGACGAGTCGGCCGCGGCAATGCGGGCGACAATCGCGGCGGATGGCTCCAAGGTGCTGTGGACGGATGATTGCGTGGAAGTCTATGTTGCCGCCGGGGACAACGGGTGCGCCTACCGCCAGTTCATCGTCAATCCGCTGGGGGCGCGCAGTGAAGGCGGGGTGGATGGCGCCGGCCGGGACATCGATCCGCTTCCGGGCGCCTGGAAAGCGGCTGCGGCGCGCGATGCGCAGGGCTGGGGCGTCGTCCTGTTCATTCCGTTTGCTGAACTGGGCGCCGGATTTTCTCCCGAGCCCGGCTCGATTTTGCGCTTTGCCGTCCGCCGCTTTGCCCCGGGCGGGAGCGTCCGCCGGTCCGCTGTTTCGGCACCGGGCGCCGGGCAGGGGAAGCGCGAGGCGTTCGGGCGGCTCGTGCTGAGCGGCACCGGGGAATCGGCTTCCGGCGCGTGGGCGGGCAACCGCGTCGCGGCCGTGATGGAAGGCGACAGCCTGGTGTTTGACCGCGGCGCGTGCCTGTTCACGCGGAGCGGCGAGGCGCGGGCCCTGTCCTGGGGCGAGGCCGTCCAGACCGTTATCGACACCCTGCGGGCCGGGGCCGGGGCGTTTGCCGCCCGGTGTCCGGCGCATGCCGCGTTTGTGGCCGCCGCGCTGGAACCGGTGGCGGCCGTCTCGAAAGCGGAAACGGTTTTCGACGCCCTGCGCGCGCTGGCCGCCGTGAAGGCCGCCCGCGCCCGGCTTGTGTTCATCATGAACGAAGTCACGTCCGCCGGGCTGTGGCGTTCCTACGCCGCCTCGCCGGACACGCACCGCAACATTCCGAACTGTTCCTATGCCGGGTACCGTGCCGGCCGCGCGCCTTTCCCGGAGCCTCCGGTGGTAGCGGACGTGCGCGCCTGCGGCGCCCGGGGGGATGGGCTGGCGGACGAGACGGAGGCGTTCGAGGCGGCAATCCGGAAAGCCAAGGCCGCGGGGGGCGGGGCGATCTTCGTACCGGCGGGGCGCTACCGCCTGACGTCGCTGCTGCGGCTCGACCGGTCCGGGCTGGTGCTGCGCGGCGAAAGCCGGGAGCGGACGACCCTGTTCTTCGAGCGCCCCCTGGCCGACCTGGCGCGCTCGACGGCCGAAAACCAGGCGGGCTTCAGCGGTTGGTCCTACTCGGGCGGCCTCGTGTGGGTGGGCCCCCCGTCGGACTGGGTCGCCCGTGCATCCGCTGCCGCGCCTCCCGGAGACACGCGCCTGATCGCGGCCGACGAGGGCTGGGTGGGCTCCGGCGATCCGCGGGCGGTGGCGGGGGAGGCCCGGCGGGGCGATTGCGAGGTCCGCGTGCGGGCGCCGGCCGCCGCCGGGCTGAAGCCGGGCATGACGGTGCTGATGAGCTGGGAGAATCCGGCGGACAATTCCCTGTTCTGTTTCCTGGCCGGCCACGCCCGCATGAAGGCCTATCCGTGGGAGAGCATGGGCCGGACGGCGGGGCTGCGCTGGTTCTGGGTGGCGAAGCTGGCCGCCGTGGGGGCGGACGCGGTCACGCTGGCCCAGCCGCTCCGCGTGGATATCCGGCCGGAGTGGAACGTGACGATCGAGCCCCTGGGCGCGCATATCACGGAGGCGGGCGTGGAGCACCTGACGCTGGAAGTGCCCCCGCATGAGCGCAAGTCGCATTGCAAGGATGCCGGCTACAACGGGATCTATTTCTGCCGCGCCGTCGATTGCTGGGCGCGCGACGTCGCGGTGGTCAACGCGGACAATGCCATCAATCTGTCGGCCGCGAAACAGGTGACCGTGAGGGATTTTGAGCTGAGCGGGGGGCCCGGGCATCACGGAACCACCACGCGGACCTGGTCGCACGACACGCTCGTCACCGACTTCCGGATCGAGTCGACGCCGCTGCATGGCCTGAACGTGGAGGGGTTTTCCAGCGGCAACGTCTGGCGCCGGGGCGTCATGATTCACGGGTCGTTTGATTTTCACCGGGGGCTCAGCTACGAGAGCATCCGCACCGACATCACGCTGTCCAACGACGGAAAGCCGGGCGGCAATGACAGCGCCGGGCCGCGCCTGGGGGCCCGTTGCGTCCACTGGAATCTGCGCGTGACGCGCCGGGAGGTGTGCTCCCCGTCCATGCCGGGGGTGCCGCCCCATCCGCAGGTTCCGGGCCGGCACATCTATCAGCCCGACCTGGTCAGCGACGGCGCGCTGGTGGGCGTGCAGGGTTGCGAGCCCTGCCTGGAGGAAGCCCGGGAGCCGTGGGGGACCCTGGCCATGGTGCCGGGCGACAAGAACTGCCTGGTGGCCGATCATGGCCTCGTGCCCGAGCCGCCGGACCTTTATCAGGCGCAGTTTGACTTGCGGACGGGGGGGTAGGGGAATAAGGTTGGATAGAAAAGGCGGCACGTATGGCACATTTCGTGAACATCGCAACGGTGCGGTTCCA
>CAYZVY010000015.1:22082-35892 GCA_964481675.1 uncultured Verrucomicrobiota bacterium | reverse complement strand
GCCCTTTCATGGGTTCGGCCCCCGGCTTCAAGGCCAGGAACATGGCCCGTTCTATGACGACCAGCCCGTCGCCTGTGACGTTTTCCACGTTTTTGTAATAGTTGAAGCCGCACTTCTGGTACAGGGCGAAGGCGTTATGATTGTCGAGCATGGTCGTCAGTTCCACGCCATCCCGGTTCGTTTCCCGCGCCACGGCGATCAGGTGGTGCATCAGATGGATGCCCAACCCCTGATGCTGATACTCGTCCCGCATCCCGATGCCCAGCAGAGGGACGGGATTTTGGAAATACCACAGGAAGAAATAGGCGGCCAGAATCGGCCCGTCAAAGGCCGCCAGGGTGTAATCCTCGCCCGTTTCAGAGCGCCTCATCATCTTGTCCAGCGTCGCTTCGTCATAGGCGTGCGGCATGAATTTCCGGCGCGATTCGGCGCCCAGGGCGGCGTTGAAAACGACCAGCGCCGGCGCGTCGGCCCGAGTCAGGCGCCGCGCCGGAACGGAAAGCCCGTTTTTCGTGGCCAGCGGAAGCGGGGTCTTGAGTGTCAGCATGACCGGCTCCTTATTTCATCAGTGGCCTCGGTGATGAGGGCCGATTCGAATTCCAGCAACTGGTCGATGAGGGCGCGTGAGACGGGCATGAGGGGGTCCTCCGGTTAGACGGGGTAGGGGCCTTTGCGGATCGGATAATCCAGGCGGAGCAACCGGTCCAGCAGGATCCGGCGATACTGGTCGACCACGTCGCGGCAGGCGGGATCGTCGAACCGGTTATGCGTTTCGTCCGGGTCGGCCTCGAGATCATACAACTCGCCGAGGGAGCCGGGATAGAAGGTGGCGCGCCACCGGGCGCTCCGGATGGTGCGCGCCCAATTGGCCGGAGCGGGGGTTTTGTCTTCGGGCGCTCCGCTGAAGCTTTCGATGAAGGCATGGTCCCGCTGGCCCTCCGGCGACGAGCCGTCCAGCACCCCCGCGAATGACCGGCCGTCCGGCAGAGACGGGGGTGTGTCCATGCCGCACGCCTGGAGAAGGGTGGGCAGGATGTCGGGCTGTTCCACGAACGCATCCGTCTTCAGCCCGGCTTTCCACCGGCCGTCCCAGCGGGCGAGCAGGGGAACGCGGATGCCGCCGTCATAGTGATAGCAGTTTTTGCCGATGATCCCGTGATCGCCCAGGAGGTCGCCGTGATCCGCGAGATACAGGATGATGGTGTTGGATATGTCCAGCCGGCTCTCCACGGCGGCCAGCAGGCGGCCGATCTGCTCGTCCATGAAGGTGACGGACCCGTAGAAAAGGGAACGCAGCACGCGCCAGTCGCGGTCGGTGAACGTACCTGTATACTGATGAAGCGACTTGTGGTGCGGCGTCCAGCCTTCCTCCTCGCCGGGGCGGTAGACGGGCGCATCGACGGCGTCGGGGCTATACATCCGCTGGAAGCGGCCGGGCGGGTCGAAGGGGTTGTGCGGATCCACGTAGCCCACCCAGAGGCAGAGGGGCTTGTCGTTGTTGTGACCGTTCACAATATCGGTCGCGCGGTCGGTGATCCACGTGTTCTTGTGGGCCTCCTCGGGCAGCGGGGAATAGTGGCCGAAGCCCCAGTTGCAGGTGGCGCTGATCTGGCGGGGCGCCACGTGCTTTTCCCGGGCGGGCTGCACCTCGGGCCGGAAATCGCGCCTGCCTCTCCAGTAGGCCGGATTGGAGGGGAGATTGAAGAGCGTGCCGATCAGGTAGCCGGCGTGTTCCGGGAAGCTCCGGAGCGCCCAGTCCAGGTAGGGGCCCACGGAGTTGTCCTCCACCGGGTCGACCCGGTCGAAACCGTAATACGGGGCTTCGGCCACGCCTTCCGACTGCGGGGTCAGGTGAAGCTTGCCGACCGCGGCGGTGGCCGCGCCCCGGGCCTTCCAGGCATCCGCCAGCGTGGTGATGGACGCGGGCAGGGAGGCGCCGTTGCGCAGCATGCCGGTGCGATGGCAGTTGCAGCCGGTCAGGATCGACCCCCGGGCCGGCGCGCACACGGGATTCTGGGAGAAGCAGCGGTTGAACTGCACGCCCCGGGAGGCCAGCCGGTCGAGGAACGGGGTCTTGACGACCGGATTGCCGTAACAGCCGGAGGCCGAGGCCCGGTGATGGTCGGAGCAGATGACGATCAGGTTTGGCGTTGTGGGCGGCATGGAGCGTCCCGATTTCCCGGGTTAAGGTCCTTTGAATGGATAATCGCGGATCAGGCCCGACAGCGAGAAGGTGAGTGTTTTTCCGTTTTTCAGCGTCACCTTGACGCCGTCCGCGCCTTCCGCCTCCAACCCCGCGAGAGGCGAATCGGCGCCGCAGGGGGCCAGCACGGTGCCCCAGAAGACGGTTTTACCCTCGACCCGGCGGAAGACGGACGGGGCGCGGTCCCACACGGTCCGGGTGTTGGGATTGTTCAGGCCGAGCACGCCGGTATAGGTTTCGCCCGGCGCGCTGCACACCTGCAGGAAGTCCAGGTGAATCGGCGGCAGGGCGTTTGTAGGCGGAGTCAGGGCGTCCACCTGATGCGTCAGGTCCCAGTTGAGCTGGAGCGTTCCCGTTCCCGACAGGCGCTTGAGTTCCTGGATGGCGGGGTATCCCACGTTCTTGCTGGTCCCCAGCGGGGCGGGGGCGGGGCCTGCCGTCCAGCCGGCGCCGGGGGTCAGGTCGCCGAAGTTGTGGTAAACCCAGTCATATTGATGGGACTGTTCCGACGCGATGCGGTCCAGGATAACCAGAAGCCCGTCCGCCAGCACAAGTGCCCGGGTATGGCTGACGCCGGGGCGGATCCCGTCGACGCGGGCCGCGGCGACCTGCCGGTCGGGCTGCGCGTTCCAGGCCAGCAATTTTCCGATGGCGGGATTCTGGCTCTCCTGGTCCACGAGGATGACGTTCTGGAAGAGCGAGCTGGCCCAGTTCACGTCCTTGAGGACGGCGGGCCCGTTGGTCATGCCGCCCGCGCCGACGTTGTAGACGCTGCCGAAGCCGTGGGTGAAGGTTTTGCCGTAGGCCATGAGCGTGACCTGCAGGCGGTCCAGGTGGCCGTGAAAAATGTTCCGCCCGTAATCCAGGGTGGTCATGACCTGCGTGTTTGAGGTGTCGCCGGCGCGCAGGATGGCCATGCCGGCGTGGGGGAAGAGCTGGGGCGTTTTGGAGAGCAGGTTCATCCAGCGGGCTTTGTCCGGCTCTCCGCCGCCCTGCTTGAATCGGCGGATTTTGGCGACGGGCGCGGTGCCGGCGGCGACCAGGTCGAGCCACTTTTCCTGCGGGAAGACATCGAGGATGTAATCGGCATGGGGATTCAGGGCGGCGTTCTGCCAGCGGGCGCAGTCGCCCGTATTGGGGATGCGGCCGTTCAGCGCGGCGCGCAGGAAGGGCATGCGGAGGGCGGCCAGGAGCCGGTCCCACGGCACCGGCACGTCGAGCCCGGAGTTTTTCAGGTAGGCCAGGGACGGCATGTATTCGGCCATGCCGGCCATGTGGTAGCCGATCGGGCGGCCTTCGGATGAGAAGCCGTCGGCGTCGATGTCGGTGAGCCGCGGGAGGATGCCGCCGTCGTGCTCCAGGGCCCATTTGACGAGGCCGGCGTCCTGGAACGCAAAGCCCATGAGCAGGACGTTGTGATTTCCGATATCGGTCTGGTTATTCATGCCGCCGTTGAACTTGATCACCTCCAGGCAGTAGGGGACCGCGAAATTGGTGTAGACGGCGGCGCGCGCCGGGTCGGTCCAGGAGGGCGACTCCGACACCATGTTCAGCAGGCGGCTTTGGAGGCGCATGAACATGGAGCCGCCGTAGGTGCTGCCGTTGGCCCACCGGGAGGCGCCGAGGGTGGCGGGGCCGCCGGCCCACGGGAGTTCGAACGCCTTGTTCAGGGGCAGCAGCGGGTATTGAGCGGCCATGAGGGAGAAGTAGGCGATGGCCTGCGTGGCGTAGCTTTCGTCGCCCGTGAAGAGGTAGGCCTGGCCGAGGTTGTCGGCGGCGTTGCCGGGATATTCCAGGTATTTCTTCCAGCCCAGGCCGGCGCGGAACGTGTTGAACTCCACCTCGCCCGTGACCTTGTTGGAAATCTGGCACATGACATCGGTGACGGTCCACGGCGGAAGGAAGGGTGAACCGGGCCACTGGTTGCCGGTGGGGATCTGGAGCAGCTTCTTGCCGCGGAAGTCGCCGGCCGAAGCCAGTACCTTTTTCAGGTCCATGATGCGGGCCAGTTCCCCGGTGGGCTGCCGGGTCGCCGCCCGCGCGTCCTGGAGGGTGTTTTCCGTGAACACCACCTGCCGCTTCGTGCCCGCGGGGAGGGGGGCCACCAGTTCGCCCGACCAGTAGAGCGACACGTCGGGCCTGTTTTTCAGGCTGAACTTGATCCGCAGGGGCTCGGCGTAGAGCGGCGGAGCGGAGCGGACGGCCGCGGAGGGAAGAAGGGCCACGAGGGTGAACGGAACCGGCGCGCCGCCGACCCGGGTTTCCACGTCGTTCGTGACGAAGGCCGGCTGGAACAGGCGGTGGGTCGAGAGGATTTCGGCCGACAGAACGTCCGGTTTTCCGGAGGCATTCAGCAGCTGCCACTCGATCCGGTACTCGACGGATCCGTCCGGCCGGGCGGCCGGGAAGGGCCAGGTGACGGGATACTCGAAATCGGGTTTCAGCTGGAGCCAGCCGGTGTGGGCGACCATGCGCCGCAACTCGATGACCGTGCCGGGTTCAAGCGCGAGGGTGGAGAGGCGGAAGAAGACGTCGGCGTCGGAGCCGTCCGGATTATCCCAGGGAAACCAGTTCGGGCGCGACAGCTCGAGGTCGGCGGCGTGCCACACGTCCGGCCGGGTGGTGCCGTGCGCCACGGTGGTGTTGTGGACCTTGTAGCGGCGGTGGCCGGAGACCAGGCCGCGCATGCTGAAGGACAGGTCGTTCACCTGGCCGGTGACGATATTGAACTCGAGGTTCAGCCAGTCCATGGATTTCATCCGCTCCAGCAGGGGGGATTCCGCCGGTATTTCCAGCGTGGCGGTCTGTCCCGCCTCGGGCTGCCAGCGCAGCACGGGTTCGCCCGCGTTGGTGAGCAGGCTCCACGAGCCGCTTTGCGCCGAGAAGAGCGACTGGGTTGGCGTGTCCAGGAAGCGGAGGGCATCCTGGGCTGTTGCGGGAGAAGCGGCCGAGAGGCATAGAAGAAGGGCCGGAAGACTGGAAAGGAGGCATCGTGTCATACGTATCCTTGTCGATAATGGCTCCTATATACCGTTATTATAATGTCCATTCAAATAGAATCGATTTTAGCGGAATCGATCTGGCGGACCAGGGGACTGGGCTATGCGGTCGCGATCGTGTTCCCCATGGCGGGGAGCGTGAACCAGAAGGTGCTCCCTCCGCCGGGGTTGTTGGTCAGGCCGATGGAGCACCCCTGGGCTGCGACCGCCAGCTTGCAGAAAGCGAGTCCCAGCCCGGTTGAGTATGTGGGGCGGAGGGAGGGATTTTCCAGGGTCTTGAATTTTTCGAATATTGTTTTATGAACGTGTGAAGGGATGCCGGGCCCCTTGTCGCGGACCCAAAGCCTGACGAACGGGGGGGCGTGTTCCGCGCCGAATGCGATTTCGCTCCCCGGGGGGGCGTGTTTGATCGCATTCGCGAGCAGGTTGGCCAGGATGCGGGCGCTCAGGACGGGATCGCAGAAAAGGGGCGGGCAGGAGGGATCCACGTGTTCGGTGAAGGGGTGGGGGGTGAGGGGGTCCTGAGCCTGCTCCATCGCGGCTTGAAATAGCGTCTGGATGCTGATCTGCTGGTTGTGAAGCGGGATTGTGCCGGTTTCCATCCGGCTGACATCAATCACGTTGGAGATCATCCGGCTGAGCAGGCGAGTTCCCCGGATGGCGATGCGCAGCTTTTCGAGACCCGGGGCAGGCAGGTTTTCCCTGCAGTCCGTTTCGAGCATGGTCAGGTAGCCATAGATGCCGAACAAGGGGTTGCGCATGTCATGCACAAGCATGTGAACGTAGGAATCCCTCTGGTGTTCCAAGGCGCCCAGGCGGGCGTGCTGGCCGGCCAGCTGGTCATAGGCCTTTTTCAGCGCGATATGGGTGGAGACGCGGGCCAGAACTTCGTTTTCGTGAAAGGGTTTGGTGATGTAGTCCACGCCTCCGCATTCGAATCCTGCCGAAAGGTCCTCCTGTGACGAAAGGGCGCTGATAAACAGAATGGGGATGGCGCGCAGGTGTTCATCCGCCTTGAACCGGCGGCAGACTTCATAGCCGTCCATGCCGGGCATCCGGATGTCCAGCAATATCAGGTCGGGCTGTTCGTCCTGGGCGGCGGCGAGGGCCAGTTCGCCCCGGGGAAACACGGCGACCCGATAACCGGCGTTGGACAGGGATGCCTCCAGCACGTTCAGGTTTTCGGGCTCGTCATCGACAATGGCGATGGTGCCGGACGATGCAGGGGTTTGGCTTTTGGCGTTCATGGCTTCGTCTTTCGGTTGGGAGCAGGCTTGCCGAGGGGCAGGGACGCTTGCACAAGGATGCCGCGTTCGGGGCCGTTGCGGATCGATACGCGGCCTTCGAACAGGCGGATGATGCGGCTGGCCAGGGCGGCTCCCAATCCGAAATCGCCCCCTTGCTTGAGCAGCATCCGCTGGCCGCCAATATCGAAAAAGGTTTCCAGGGCTTCGGCGGACAGGGGCGCCCCGTTCGTGGCGAGTTCCAGCGTCGCCATTCCGTCGTGAACGCGCGCGTCCAGGGTGAGCGTTTCACCTTCCTTGGCGCAACTCGCGATGGTGTTCAGCAGGTCGATGAAGGCGCGATTGAGCAGTTGCGAGTCACCCAGGATCGAGACCCCCTCCACGGCATCGTAACGGGCCAGAATCGAGATGTCGGGAACCTGCCTGGAGACAACGGTGACCGCCCTTTGAAGAAGATGCGGCAGGAGGGCGGGCTTCAAATCCGCCTGAAGGGTTGAAATGTCGATCTGGGCGAGCGTCAACGCGTCATCGATAAGTTTTTCGATCCGGAGTCTCGACAGCTCGTAGTCAGCCCTCAGGTCGCGGAAGGGAGAATGGGGCGGCAGGTTCCTGAACAGGATTTCAGTGGCGGCAAACACGCCGGTCAGGGGGGTTCGCATTTCGTGGGACAGCATGTTGAGCCATTGCGTCTTGGCATCGTCCCAGATGCAGAGGCGCCTGTGCGCGTCGGCTAGCTCGCCCACGCGTTGGCGGACGAGGGTTTCCAGCTGAAACTGGTGCCGGCTCAGCCGGAGGTGGGCTTGCGTGCGCGCGAGCACCTCGATTTCCGCGAATGGTTTTGTCACGAAGTCGATGCCCCCGGCTTCAAAGGCCTGCACTTTGCAGGCCGAGTCCGAGAAGGCGCTCAGGAAAATGATGGGTACCGTGCGGAGGCGCTCGTCAGCCTTGAAGCGCCGGCAGACCTCGTAACCGTCCATGCCCGGCATTTTGATGTCCAGCAGGATCAGGTCGGGCGGTTCCTCGTTGGCGGCTGCGAACGCCAGCGGGCCGTTGGGAAAGGCCTGGACACTCCATCCGTTCAGGCGGAGCATATCACCCAGGACATTCAGGTTTTCAGGCTCGTCGTCGACAATCATGATGGAGGCCGCAAGGGGGTCGGGCATCATGGCCGACTGGGCTTTGCCTGCTCGAGCAGCTGGCGTAAACGGTCATAATCGTAAGCGTCCACGAGGATGCGGATCCCGGCGGCAAGCGAGGCATCCGCTTCCGCGATGGCGTCCACCGTCGCGCGCAGCGAACGGACATCTCCCCGCCGCAAGGCGAGGGCCAGAATGCTTTTCTGCTCCTCGGCTAGCCCGGCGATGGCCTGGCCGAGATCGGCCGGCGTCTGGATGGGATCGGAAGACGGCGGATTGTCATAGTCGAATCGGAGGCCGGAGATGCGGCCGATCTCCTCGAGAAGTTGGGATCGTCGCACGGGCTTGGCGACATAGCCGTCCGCTCCGGCTGCCCGCGCCTCCAGAGGGTCGATGCCCGAGGCCGAGATGACCAGCACTTTCGGCCGGACCCCGTCCGGCAGGAGGCGGATATGGCCGATGGCGTCGAGGCCGCTCATCTTCGGCAGGCGAAGGTCCATCAGCACCATGTCGATCGTCCCGTCGCCACGCAGCAGGCTCAGGGCCTCTTCTGCGGAGGGGACCGTTTCCACGGCGAAGCCGGCCTCGTTCAGCAGGGTCTTGAGCACGTCGCGGTTCGATTCGTCGTCATCCACCGCGAGAATGCGGTAGGGCCCCTGGTGGGGGGCGAGCCCCAGCAGGGTCGGGGAACGGGGCGCTTCCGTGGCGCTTCGGTTTGCCGGGCGGGCTTGGAAGGTGAACCGGAAAAGGCTGCCCGAACCGGGCTTGCTGGTCACGGTAATGTCGCCTCCCAGCACCCGGGCGTAACGCCGGCTCAGAGGAAGGCCAAGCCCCGAACCCGTTCCGGCTTTCGGGCCGGTTCCCAGCTGTTCGAACAGGTCGAAGATGCGGTCGAAATCGCCGGGCTGAATGCCGCAGCCCGTGTCCTCGACGGTCACGGCGAGGGTTAATCCGCCGTCGGGGTTCCGGGCCGACACCAAAGCCGTGAGGACGACCTTCCCCTTTTCCGTAAACTTCATCGCGTTTCCGGCCAGGTTGACGAGGATCTGCCGGATCTTGACGGCATCCGCGCAGATCATGCGCGGCACGTCCTCGGCATGGACCAACTCCAGCGGGAGGGCATGCGTCCTCGAGCGGCTGGCGTTCATGAGGCGGACATCGTCAAGCAACTGATAGAAATCGAAATCCTTCGGCTTCAGAATGATGGCGTGTCCATCGCTCCGCGCCAGTTCCAGCAGGTCTGTGATCAGCTTCAGGAGGTGTTCTCCGCTCCGGGTGATCGCGTTCAGGCGCCGCCCTGTGGGGCAGAGCCTGCACTCCCGCTCCATGATCTGGGCGTAGCCCAGGATCGCGTTGAGGGGCGTCCGGATTTCATGGGACATGTTGGCCAGGAACAGGCTTTTTCCGCGGGCCGCTTCCTGGGCCTCATCCCGCGCTTCTATCAGGCGTGATTGGAGCGCCCGCGTCTGCGTTTCGGTGGCTTGCCGCATTTCGAAGTTGGCATACAGTTCGGCGAGGACCCGCAACAGCGAGACACCCTCCGTCTCCCAGGATCGCTCTTCCCGCACGGCGTCGAACCCCACGAATCCCAGGCAGGTCCTGCGGTGGATCAGGGGAAGCGTGATGAGGGAGCGGATGCCCTGGGAGTCGAGTATCTGACGCAGCGGATTCTCCTCCGGCAGGGCCTGCACGCGCGGGATATGCACCGATTCGCCAAGCCGGTGGGCCTTGACCCAATCCGGAAACAAGTCCAGGGGGACGTCCTGAAGGTTGCCGATTTCCGGACTGGTGCCCGGGCTGCACCATTCGTGGGTGTTCGACATGGTTCCCCGGGCAAAATCGTAAGAGAACAGATAGGCGCGGTCCGCCCGGATGATTTCCCCCATGATGGCAAGCGACTGATCGACGGCCTCGTTCCGCTTCTCCAGCGGGACGTTGACAAATTGAGTCGCCAGAGCGGTCAGGGCGCTCTGGATCGTCAGGAGTCGGGAGACCTCCCTCTCGGCTTTTTTGCGGTCTGTGATGTCGATCATCACGGTCAGCAGGTAGTCGGCCCCCTGGCTGTGGATGAGTTCTCCCGAGAAAAGCCCATCGAGCAAGGCCCCGGCTTTGGTCCGGACCCGGAGGTCGATTTCGCTGGCATTCCCCTGCGCCAGGATGTTCCCCGCTGCCTGATGATACTCGTCGGGGTTCGGGAAGATGCCGAGCTCGACGGTCGTTTTCCCGATGACCTCGTTCAGGGAGTAGCCCATCGTTTGGAGAAAGGCCTTGTTCACGTCCTCGAGCCGTTTTTCCGGAAGCCGGCTCAGCGCCATCGGGTTGGGATTGTTGCGGAACAGCCGTTCAAAGCGCTGCTTGGCCTCCTGCTCGGCACTCAGGTCCTTGCTGAGGCCGAAGAGGCATGGCTGACTGTTCCATTTTCCGATCCAGATGCGGGTTTCAACGGGCAATAACGATCCGGATTTGCTGGCCAGCGGAAGCGGGCAGCAGGTCTGCTCGCCTTTCATCATGGCGGTGAATATGGCGGCGGCCTCTTCGCGGAGGGATTGGGGATGCAAATCCAGGACGAACATGCGGGACAGTTCGTCGCTCCGGTATCCGAGGCTGCGCTCAAGCGCCCGGTTGGTGAAAAGGATCCGTCCCTCCAGCGTGGCAACCACGACGAGATCGTCGATCGTTTCAAAAAAGGTCCGGAAGTTCGACTCGCTATCCCGTAAGGCGTCCTCGGCTTTTTTCTGCGAGGTGATGTTCCGGCTGATGCCGAGAATGCCGATGAGCGCCCCATCCGGCCCCCAGTAGGGCATTTTGGCGGTGTCGAGAAGCATCCGTTTCCCGTCGGGGTAGGTGATCCACTCCTCGTTGTGTTGCGGCTCGCTCCGGCTCAGGGCGTGCCGGTCATGGTCCTGGAAGCCGGTGGCGATGTCCCGGGAGAAAAGATCGAAATCCGTTTTGCCGACGATCTCCTCCTTCGGCCGCCCGACGAATCGGGCAAAGGGGGGGTTGCACCCCAGATAGACGCCGTTCAAGTCCTTGAAAAAGACGATATCGGTGATCGAGTCCAGCAGGGAATTCATCAAGCCGATTGGATGAAAGACCGACTTGCCCGGTTGGGAATCTTCTACATGCATACTATCCATTTATATGTAAAGATGCACCTTATCACAGTAACAAAGGCAGGCATCCGAAAAAAACTACTCTTTAAATGGTAGTCTATGGCGAAGCCATTCCCCAAGGCTATTCCGCCGGAAACGCAACGTCGACCGGATCGTAGGTGACCATCAGGTCCTTCAGGTAGATTTCGGGCCGCGCCACCGGCGCATAGGTCGTCCCGTAAAGCACCTTTTCAGGCATGGTCAGGATCAGTCGCGTCAGTTTCAGCGGGTAATGCACGATGCCGTCGCCGCTGAACCGCCACTGGCTGCTATAGGGCCAGTGGTAGCCTTCCCCGGGATAGTTGCCGGGAAGGGGAAAGGACAGGTAGCGCCAGCCCTCGAAGTTGATGGCGCTCCGCCCCCAGGGGTCGTTCGTGTTCCAGTCCGAGCGGTTCGAGCTTTTCAGGTTCTGGAATTCGTTGGTGCCCAGCAGGTCCGCCAGCCAGCGGGTGGGTTCGCCCGACTCCTCCGCCCCGATCGAGATCCAGCGCTGCCCGGAGGCGTCCTCCAGTTCGAAGATCACCCGGCCCCAGCCGCCGTTTCCGTTGACCATGAGGCCGATGCGGGTGGGGGTGCCCGGAATAGCGGCCGGCTCGTTGTTCTTGAGGAGGGAATACATCGGCAGGAATGCCTTGCCCGCCACCGGCGTTTTCGCGCGGACGGAGAGCATGTTCGTTTCGCCCTCGAAGGCGGCCGTCCCGGCGTAGGCGAAATCGCCCTTGCGCCGGGGCTCCAGCGGATTGTAGGTTTCCAGCTCGACGTTGTTCCCGTTTTCAACTTCCCAGCCGGCCAGGCCCGAGAGGGGCGAGACGACGAACGGCTTGCCGGCCGGCCGGATGGCGGGCGGGGGCGCATCCGGGAAGAGGCTGGCCAGCGGCTTCCTGACGGACAGGAAGACGGGGTCGGCCGACAGGGTGAGGCGGTCGTCCGTGAGGACGGTTTCGGTTCCCATCAGGTCCGTCAGCCGGCCGCCCGCGATGCCGGGAATGCGTACGCCCCTCTCGCCGCGGATCGTCCAGAGGCAGGCGACGGTGGAGCCGTCCTTCTTCCTGAATTCAAAGGCGTAGACCACGGACGAGCCGGTGGGCACCATGCGGGTGAACGAGGCGCCGTCCAGCAGGAGCGTCAGCGTGGCCATGGCCACATACGACGGCTTGGGCCGTACGTCCGGCATGGCGTAGCACAGCCCCGAGGCCCCCCAGTTGCTGAAGTAGTAGGAGTTGCCGGTGTCCACGATCAGGCAGGAGCGGATGATCGGGATGCGCCACGCCAGCGAGTGCATGAGGTGGCGGACCAGGTAGCGCGCCTGCGTCCCGGGGCTGAGGTTGCCCGGGTTCGTGTTGGGATAACACATCTCGTAGCACTGGCGGAGCGGCGTGTCCTTGTAGCCGTAGCCGTCCAGCAGCGTCCGGTCCATCCACAGCCCCGCGTTGTTGGCGATGAAGTCGGGCGGCTGCGCCTCCGGCATGCGCATGAAGTTGCCGGCCTCGTTGCCCCGCGAGCCCAGCAGGTCCGCCGGGAACTTGTGGCGCAGGAACTCCTCCAGCAGCAGCGGGGTGCCGTTCCCGAAATAGATTTCCGTCCCCGGCAGGCGCTCCCGGATCGCCCTGCCGGTCCGCTCGGCCACGGCCCAGAGGTTCGTGAAGGCCTGCTGCTCCTTGTCGCTCAGGACATAGGACCGGCCGGTGAAAAAGTCCGGTATGCGCGTGATGTGCGGCCCGGAGATGGACGTTTCGTGGAAGATCATCAGCCGGTCCGGCGGCCGGATCGCACGGTTCGTTGTCATGGCGTCCGCCAGCGCGCGGACCTGCTCCGGGTCGAGCTTGAGGTCGCTGCCTTTCAGCAGCCCGTAGCGGACCCGGTCTTCCTCCTTCAGGTTGAACATGCCATACCGGAGCCCTGCCTTCACATAGAGCGGGCCCAGGAAGTCCGGGTCGCCGGGGGTGTAATGGCCGCCGGTGAAATCCCAGACCCCGAACGGCGACTCGGCCCGGTATTTCCGCGTGTCCGGCGGCAGCACGGCGAATGAGGTGCGGCGCGACAGCACCGTGGCTTTTCCGACTTTGAGGGACACCGTGAGGTCGAAGTAGCCCCGGGTCGTGACGGGAACCGGCAACTCGACGATCCCGCTCCCAAAGGCGGGCGGGGTGTTGGTGATCACGTGGGTGAACGTATTTCCGTAGCGGTCGCGCGCTTCCGCTTCCAGGACGTAGCCCCTGGAGCCGGACAGCAGGCGGGTGAGGGTCACCTGGAACACCGGCCGCTCCGGCTCGTTGAAGATATGCCCCGGCAGGCGGGAGGCCACCGCCATCTGGACCGGTGCGACTTGGAGCGTCATGCCGAAAATCCGCACGCCGCTGGGCAGCCCGAGCGGCCGGACCTGATAGCGGCAGGGATCGGGCCGGCGGACCGCCAGCCGCAGTTCCTTGGTCACTTCCAGCGTCACGGCTTTGCGGTTTTCGAAATCCTGGGCGATGGCTCGTTCCAGCGGCACGCGGATCAGGTAGACCTTGCCGCGCGCCGTGGCGAGGAAGGGGACGCCGCCCGCCTTGTCCGAAAAACGGGGCACTACGGCGGAAAAATCGTGATACAGGACTTGCCCGCCGCCGCCGCCCAGCGTGCCGATGCGGAAGCTGACGACCGGGGAGAGATTGGTGTCGTCATCCGCCGCCGCGAGCAGATGGATGGCCGCATAATCCGCCACGGGAATGGAAAAGAGAACCCGGCTGGGCGTGCGCTGGGTGGGGAAGGAATCGTAGGGGGAATAATAGGAGCTGGGATCCTTGGCCCAATCCGCCCAGCCGGCCCCTTTCAGCGAGACATGGTTGGCGCCGGGTTTCAGGACCAGCTCAAAGGGAATCTGGCCGGCCGTGATGGAGCCCGATCCCAGCGGCGCTTCCAGCGTGTCGTTGGCATAATCGTCCAGCCGGACCGGGACGTATCCGCTGGTCGGCGGGATCTCGGAATCCCGGGGGGTGATTTTGAGGTCGGCGCCCCGCAGGGATGCGGCGAGGGAGAGGGCAAGCCCGGTGGAGAAAAAGACGCGGTTCATGGAACCTCCTGGTGGTGGCTGTGC
>CAYZVY010000015.1:0-21982 GCA_964481675.1 uncultured Verrucomicrobiota bacterium | reverse complement strand
GATATCGAGGCCTGTTCCCTGTACAAGGGGCAGGCGGCGTTCTGGTGGCTCGGGCAGCATAGTTTCATCATCAAGCTGGGACGCGTCATCATCCTGGCGGACCCGTTCCTGACGCCCATGACCGGGCGCCAGGCCCCGCCGCTTTTAAAGCCCGTAGAAACGCGCGGGGTCGGCGTGGTGCTGGGGTCTCACGATCATGCCGATCATATCGACCAGCCGGCGTGGCCCCGGCTGGCGGCCGCGAATCCGGAGGCCGTGTTTGTCGTGCCCGCACCGGTTGCGGACGGATTGAGAGTGTCGTTCGGTTGGGATTCCAAGCGTCTGCGGGGGCTTGCCGACGGCACCTCCCTGGAGATCGGCGGGGTGACGATCGATGCCATCCCGGCGGCGCACGAGCGGTTGGTCCGCGATCCGGTCACCGGCGCCTCGCCCTTTGTTGGGTTCATCCTGCGAGGGAACGGGGTCTGCCTCTATCACGCCGGCGACACGTGCCTCTACGAAGGGATCCAGGGCCGCCTGCGGGCGTTCAAGCCCGACGTCATGTTCCTGCCGATTAATGGGCGCGACGCCCTTCGGCTCCGGTCCGGTTGCATTGGCAACATGACCTATCAGGAGGCGGCGGACCTGGCGGGCGACCTGGAACCGGCGCTGACGGTGCCCGCCCATTTCGATATGTTCATCGGGAATACCGAGGACCCGGGGCTGTTCGATGAGTATATGGCGGTCAAATATCCGAAGCTGAAAAGCCGGGTTCCGATGTACGGCGAGCGGGTGGTCGTGTCCGTCAAAGGAATCTGATGGCAGTCGACTGGAAGAAGCGGCTTGTCGGGGAATTCAGCCTGCGGCGGCTGGTGCTCTCGCTCGTTGAGATATACCTGCTGGTCATGATCGCGGGATACCTGATCTCAGACCACCTGATCTTTTGCCCTCAGGAACCTGCCTACCGCCTCGATGAGCCCGGCTTTTTCCGTATTGCTGTCGACGGCCAGGAGCAGATTGCCATGTTCGAGGAGCCCGGGCCTCCGGATGCGCCCGCCGTCCTCTACATTCATGGCAACGCGGAGGACATCGGCGATCTGCGGCCCTTCTTCCAGGACTATGCCGCCCGGGGCTTCCGGGTCTTTTCCTTCGATTATCGCGGCTACGGCCGCAGCGACGGGAAGGCCGGCACCCGGCACGCCAGCCGCGATGCTGAAGCCGCCTACCAGTATCTGGTGAAGGAACGCGGCGTGGCGCCGGACCGCCTGATCATCCACGGCCGCTCCGTGGGGGCGGCCTTTGGCATCGAATTGGCGGCGGCTCATCCGGTCGGGGGGCTGGTCGTGCAGAGCGGTTTTGTTTCCGCCTTCCGGACGCTGACCCGGTACCCCCTGTTTCCGCTGGACAAGCTGCGCAGCGGGAGGACGATCCGGCGTGTGACATGCCCCGTCCTGGTGATCCACGGATCGCGGGACTCGGTCATTCCCCCCTGGCACGGGCAGGCGCTTTACGACGCGGCCCGATCGCCGAAATCGTATTACGGGTCGCCGGACGCGGGGCACGACGATGTGGCCGAGGCCGGCGGGGAATACTGGACACGGCTGAGCCGATTTGGTTCCATGGTGGATGGGCGGACGAATTCCCCGGCAACGCAGATACAGGAGTGACGATGGACCCTTTGGATTATTCCGTTGAGACGCAGATCATCCACAGCGGCTACGACCGCAAGACCTGCTGGGTGCAGACCCGGGGCGGGGTCATTCCCCCGAACACCGCGGTGGTGACCACCCAGAAGCTGCGGATTACGGGCAGCGACGTGTTTTACGGCATCTGCGCCCTGCGCAGCGACGATTTCGGCCGCACGTGGAGCGGTCCCCGCGAGCAGCCGGGGCTGATGCGGCGCCGCAACCCTGACGGCACCGAGGACTGCCCCTGCGACGGGACTCCCACGTGGCACGCCAGGAGCGGAAAATTGCTTCTGACGGGGCACCTGGCGCAATACCAGGACGACAATCTGGTGCACGGGATGCGGCCGCGCGCGACCTATTACAGCGTGTATGAGGAGATGACGGGCCTGTGGTCTGACTGGAAAACGGTGGCGCTTCCGGCGAACGATCCCGCCCTGTTCAATTCCGGCGCGGGCTGTGTGCAGCGGTACGATCTGCCGGATGGCGACATCCTGCTGCCCATCTATTTCCGGGCGAAGGATGACACGACCGGTTGTTACAAGGCCTCCGTCATGCGCTGCGGGTTTGATGGCCGGGACGTGACGTTCAAGGCGCGCGGGCCGGACCTGGTCTGCCCCGAGCCGCGGGGTTTCTGCGAGCCGTCCCTGACGTGCTTTAACGGGCGGTTTTTCATGACCCTGCGCAATGATGTGCGCGGCTATGTGGCGGCGGGTGATGACGGCATGAGCTTCGGGCCGCCCCGGCCGTGGACCTGGGACGACGGCACCGAGCTCGGCAATTACAACACCCAGCAGCACTGGGTGACGCACAGCGACGGGCTGTTCCTGGTGTATACCCGCCGCGGGGCCAACAATGACCACGTATTCCGCCACCGGGCCCCGCTCTTCATGGCGCGGGTGGATGCGGACCGCCTGTGCCTGATCCGGTCCACCGAGCGCCCGGTGGTGCCCGAACGCGGGGCGCGTCTGGGCAATTTCGGCATCTGCGCCGCGTCCGCCGATGAAACCTGGGTGGTGGTCAGCGAGTGGATGCAGACGACCGGGCCGGACAACTATGATTGCACCGTCTGCGAGCGGTATGGCAGCAACAACGCGCTGTTCGTCTCGCGCATCAAGTGGAACAAGCCGAATCGGCTCTTCAAGTGAACGACTGTGCGTCCATCTCCGCTGCGGATGTCATCAACAGCGCCACTCCGGTGGAAACCGGCCTCCTCGGGGTGCATCCCCGGATGCTGGCCTCGCGCCAGACGTTCGATGTCCTGCGCGGGCGCCTGGCAACCGCACCGTGGGCCGGCTGGCTGGCGGAGCTGCGCAAGGAGGGCGACCGGCTGGCGGAGCTGCCCCTGCCTGAAAAGCTGATGGGGCTGCCCTATTCCGTGTTCGATGTCCGCCAGCTGGGCGAGCAGCTGATCCACCTGGCCCTCCTGTATCGCCTCGGTAGCGAGCCGCGCTATCGCGACCGGATCGAGCTGCTGATGCAGCGGCTGGGCGGCGAGCCGGATTGGGGGCACAGCCTGATCTACGGGCATTGGGCGAGGGGATTCGCGTTCGCGCTCGACTGGCTGTGGGATGACTTTGACGGGGAAACCCGCGGCCGGCATGTCGAAACGCTGTATGCCCGCAGCCGGAACGTGTTCGAGGCCTGGGCGTCGTATCGCTCCGGGGAGCCTTTCGGGTATACCTGGAATATTTCCGCGGTTGTTCTGGGAGGGCTGGCGGCCACCGCCGCGTGCCTTTACGGGGAGCGGCCCGACGTGGCGCCCATGGCCAACCTGGCGTGGGAGAAAATGCGCGGCCAGAGCGCGGCGCTCGGGCCCGACGGCGTTTCCCCCGAGGGCCTCATGTACGGCGGCTATTACGCCGCCTACCTGACGATCAGCTTTCTGCTGGCGGAAGACCTGTTCGGTTTTGACTTGTACGGGACCACGCCCTGGCTTTCGCGGCATGCCCGCGCGGTGCACGCCCAGAGCCTTCCGCGCGAGTCCTGGAAATCCGACGACCTGTTTTTCCACCAGGGCGATGCGCATGGCCCCGTTTTCGGCTATGAAACCATTCTCCGGACCCTGGCCAGCCGGTTAAAGGATGGGGAGGCCCAGTGGTTTGCGGATGAAATCCTCCGCTGCGGCGCCATCGGGGCCGGCCCGTTCTCGTTCCTGTTATATGATCCGGAGGTCAAGCCGATGGCACCGACCGGCCGGCCGCCTTTTGACTTCATGTCCGATTTCGGCATCGCGGTGATGCGCGAAAACTGGAGCGGAGCCGAATCCGCCTGTTCGCTCAAATGCGGGCCCAATGTCGGCCATCACGCGGCGAAGCGGTTCAGTCATCCCCTCGGCGGCGGCCACATGCAGCCGAACAACGGTGACGTGCAGATTTTTTCGCACGGTGGATGGATCCTGGTTCATCCGGGTTACGTTTACAAGGACACATCCTATCACAACACGCTGCTGATTGACGGGCAGGGGCAGCTTGGCGAAAAGTCTGAATGGATGGAGGATCTGTCGTTCCGCCAGAGCCGCCGGTATCCGTTCATGGTGCGGGCGGACCACCATGAGGGCTGGGATTATGGCGTCGCGGACATGACGGCGGCGTATCCGGAATCGTGCGGGCTGGTTTCCCTGCGCCGGCACGTGATGTATGTCCGGCCCGACAGCTGGATCCTTGTGGACGCGGTTCTGGGCGCGAAGCCGGTGACGCCGTCGGTGCTGTTCCATACCGCCTTTCCGGTCCAACCGGACGGGGCGGGCGCGTTTTGCGGGCGGGGGGAGAAGGCCGCCTGCCGCATCCGGTTCCACGCGACGTCCGAACCTGTTTTTGCCAGGGAGGAACAGCCTCGACTCCACACCAGCGGCCACCAGGAGGGAACGCTGCACCTGCTGAAGGCGTCCCCCCGGGCGGCGGCGCTCCGCCATCTTATCGTGACGGAAATCCAGGCTTTTCCGGCGGATTCGCCGGCGCCGGAGGGGTGCCGGATCGTTGTTTCGGCCGCCGGGGATTCGGTGCGCGTCTGCTCCGCTTCCGCGGGGCTGGATGAGACGATCGGCCCGTTTCCGAAACGGGGATAACGCGGGCATTTTTTACGCCGGCTCGTTCAGCGACCGACGGAAGGCTCCCGGCGGCATGCCGAAGGCGCGGTGGAAAAGCCGCGAGAGCGCGTAGGGGGTTCCCAGGCCCGCCTTGATGGCGATTTCCTTCAGGGGCAGCTTGGTGGTGATGATCAGGTCGCGCGCGTATTCCAGGCGGAGGCGGCACACGTCCTTCATGGGCGGCCGGCCGGCCAGGCGGTGGTAGGTCCGGACGAAGTAATACCGGCTCATGCCCGCCTCCTTCGCGAGCCGGTCGAGGGTCAGGCGCTCGCCGAGATGGCCCCGCACGAAGGCCCTGATCTGCTGCGCCAGTTCCGGTTCGGGCCCCTGGTCCTCCCGGAAAAAGCGGACGAGCAGCGCCTGGAAGAGGGCGGTTCGCTCCTCCTGCGCCAGGCGGTCCTTTGCATACTGGTCGGCGTGCAGCCAGCGGATCAGCTGGCGCATCCGGCCGCTGTGGTCGTGCCGCCGCAGCAGGGACCGTCCGCGGACGGGCGACCCGGTCAGCGACAGGAAAAAGCTCTCGACGGGATCGGCGGGATCCGACTCCTCCTCGTGCGCCATGCCGGCGGGATAGATCAGGATGTCGCCCGCGAGGATGGTGAAGCGGCCTTCCGGGCAGCGGAGCGTCATCCGGCCGCGCACCGGGACGATCAGCTCGTGGAACGCGTGCTGGTGCCCGGCGATCCGCCAACGGGGGCTGGGATCGAGGTGGCCGATGTGCAGCAGTTGGGCGGGTTCAGGCATAGGCAATAACAGTCAATAAATGGCAAGTCTGGCCATTTACGGCGGGGGCCCTGTATTTATAGGATATAGGCTGTTTTCTGATCATCGGGCGGATGTTAAGCCAGTTCGGGCATGCCGTCAACACGGCAATGACGGTCAATTCGGAACGGAGGAGGCGATATGGCCAGGATTGCGATGATTGGCGCGGGAAGTCTGGTGTTCTGCAAGACCCTGATGGCGGATTTTCTCGCCACCCCGGCTCTCGCCGGAAGCGAATTCAGGCTCATGGCCAGGACCCGGACGCGGCTCGACAAGATGCACGCCTTCGTGGGGCGGATGATCAAGGACAACGGGCTGGACGCCACCGTCACGGCGACGACCAACCTGCGGCAGGCGCTGCGCGGGGTGGATTATGTGGTGGTCATGATCCAGGTCGGGGGCGTTGACGTGTTCGAGATGGATTACAAGATACCCTTGAAATACGGCGTCGACAACTGCATTGCCGACACCATGGGGCCGGGCGGCATCTTCCGCGCGCTCCGCCACATTCCCGCGCTGCTGCAGATCGCGGACGTCATGCGGGAGGAGTGTCCGAAGGCCGTGCTGTTCAACTACGCCAACCCCATGGCCATGTGCTGCTGGGCGCTCGGGCGGGTGCCGGGGCTGCAGTTCGTGGGGCTGTGCCATGGCGTGCAGACGACCATGGACCTGATCGCCAGCTACACGGGCGTGAAGAAGGACGAGATCGACTTCACCGCCGCCGGCATCAACCACATGGCGTGGTTCCTGCGGCTGGAGCACCGGGGGCGCGACCTGTATCCGGTGCTGAAGCGGGAATTCGAAAAGCCGGGCAGCTACGTCAACGAGAAGGTGCGCGGCGAGGTGATGCGCCACTTCGGCTATTTCATGACCGAAAGCACGGGCCACCTGTCGGAATACCTGCCCTATTTCAGGAAAAACAAAAAGGCGCTGGAGGCGTATTGCGATGAGCCCGCCTTCGGGGGCGAGAGCGGGGCCTATTACCGGTACTGCAAGATGATTGCCGACAAGTTCGCCCGGCTCGATCCGCTGTCGATCGAATCGACGACGCTGGGCCCCCGCAGTGCGGAGTATTGTTCGCACATCATCGAGGGGCTGGAGACGGGCGTTCCGTTCCGGTTCAACGGCAACCTGCGCAACGACGGGCTCATCACCAACCTGCCGCGCGGCTGCTGCGTGGAGGTGCCGGTGTTTGCCGACCGCCAGGGGCTTCAGCCGACGGTGATCGGCGATCTTCCGCCGGCCTGCGCGGCGTTGAACATGACCAACGTGCTGGTCCAGGGGCTGGCCGTGGAGGCCAGTTTCACGGGCGATCCCGAGCTGATCATGCAGGCGGCGGCGCTTGATCCGCTGACGGCGGCGGTCTGCACGCTCAAGGAGATCCGGGAGATGACGGGCGAGATGCTGGAGAAGCAGCGGGCGTACCTGCCCCAGTTCAAGACGCGCCGGCTGCGCGCGGTCCCGGCGATCCGGGCGCCGAAGACGGTCGTGCGCAAAGCGGTGCCGCTGGACCCGGCGCTGGCCATCGCCAACCGGTTCGGGAAACTGGCGAAAGCGTGAGCAGAAGGCTGTAGGCTGTTAGACTGCAGGCTATAGGGGCTATAGGCTGTAGGCTGAGGCTGAAACGACAGCCTACAGTCTAAGAACCTAAAGCCTCTTAAGGAGAAGCAAATGGACAAGAAAGTGGTTCGCATCGGGTTTGTCGGAGTCGGCGGCATGGGCCAGTGCGCTCATCTGAAGAATTACGTGACCGTGCCGGGCTGCCAGGTGGTGGCGCTGGCCGAGATCAAGGCGGACCTGGGCGCGAAAGTGGCCGCCCGGTATGGCGTGCCGAAGGTCTATGCCGATCACCGGGCGATGCTGGAGGCGGAGCAGCTGGACGGACTGGTGGCCTCCCAGCCCTTCACCCGGCATGGCACGCTGGTGCCCGAGCTGCTGAATGCGGGGATTCCGGTTTTTACCGAAAAACCGCTGGCCGGGACGCTGCCGATGGGCGAAAAGATTGCGGCCGCCGTGAAGCAGAGCGGCACGTGGATGATGCTCGGCTACCACAAGCGGAGCGATCCGGCGACCATGCACGCCAAGGCCGAGATCGACGCGTTGAAGGCGTCGGGGGAACTGGGGAAGATGACGTATGTGCGGCTGCTGATGCCGGCAGGCGACTGGATTGCGAGCGGATTTAACGACTTGATCCGTGCCGAGGGGGCGGCGCCCAAGATGGAGTGGGATCCGGCGGATCCGGGCATGGACAAGCCGAGTTACGACCTGTATATCAGCTTCGTGAATTACTATATCCACCAGGTCAACCTGATGCGGCATCTGCTGGGCGAAGCGTATGCGGTCACCTATGCCGATCCCTCGGGCGTGATGTTCGCGGGGCGGAGCCAGGGCGGAGTGGCCTGCGTATTGGAGATGAGCCCGTTCCAGACGTCGATCGACTGGCAGGAATCCGCACTCGTCTGCTTCGAGAAGGGGTGGGTGAAGCTGGAACTGCCCGCGCCGCTTGCGAACAACCGGCCGGGCCGGGTGACGATTTTCAAGGATCCCGGAAAAGGCGCCACCCCCGTCACGAGTGAGCCTCAGATGCCGTGGGTGCATGCCATGCGGCAGCAGGCCATGAACTATGTGGCCGCGATCCGCGGGGAGCGGCCGCCGCTCACCACAGCCGATGAGGCGCTGGAGGATTTGAGGGTTGCGCGGCAGTACCTGAAGTTGTGGAAGGGCGTATGATGACGAAACCCGCAGGAGGCCTTCGACCCGGCGAGCGGCTTGTGCGCTGCCTCACCGGCCAGTCCGTGGACCGGGTCCCGTTCGGCATCACGTTCTGCTGGGCGCCATGGGGCGCCACACTGGAGCGCTGGCGCGAGGAGACGGGAAATCCCAAGCTCGACGTGGCCCGGGAGATCGGGGCGGACGCCGGCTTTGTCAATCCGCGGCTTCAGCTGGGCCTTTTCCCGGCGTTTGAGGTTCAGGTGCTGGAGGAAACGGAGCGTTTCGTCGTCAGCCGGGATGCTCGGGGCATCACCATGCGGAACCGCCGGGATGGAGCCTCCATCCCGGAGTTCATCGATTATCCGGTCAAGACCCGGGCCGATTGGGACCGGATCAAGGATGAGCGGCTCCGCATCGACGATCCCCGGCGGGCGGCGGCCGAAGACTGGCCCGCCTTCCGCGCGCGGCTGGCGGAAAGCGGGGAGGCCGTGCAGGTGGGGTCCTTTCCGTATGGCGTGTTCGGAACGCCGCGCGACCTGATGGGGCTCGAGGCGCTGATGATCGCCTTTTATGACGATCCCGAGCTGGTTCACGACATGATGAACCATTTGACGGACCTGTGGATTGCCGTCTGGCGCCGGGTGGCGGCGGAAGTGAAGATCGATCACATCCATATATGGGAGGACATGTCGGGTAGGCAGGGGTCGCTGATTTCCCCGGACATGGTCGAGCGGTTCATGATGCCCTGTTATGACCGCATGGCGGCCTTTGCACGCGAGGCGGGCGTGCCACTGGTCTCGGTGGACAGCGACGGCGATTGCGGCGAGCTGGTGTCCATCATGACCCGGCATGGCATTAACTTCTTCTTTCCCTTCGAGGTCCAGGCGGGGAACGATATCCTGGCGGTGCGCCGCCAGTATCCGGATCTTGCCATTCTGGGAGGATTGGACAAGCGGGCGCTGGCGGCGGGACCGGAGGCGATTGACCGGGAAGTCGGGAAAGCGCGGCGGATGCTTGAAAAGGGGCGGTATATACCCGCGTGGGATCACTTGATCCCGCCCGATGTATCCTGGGCGAATTTCACCTATGCGGCGGCGGGAATCAGGGATTTGTGCTGGAAAGGAACCTTATCATGCCATTGAAATGGAAACGGGTTTGGGTGGCGGACGAAACGTTCGAGTCCGCCGGTGTGTTTGACGTGAATGGGGACGGGATTCCGGACATCGTGTCGGGCGCCTATTGGTACCAGGGACCGGACTTCCGGAAGAAAGTCCCGATTGCCCCGGTGAAGGCGTATGGCGAATATTACGACGATTTTTCCACCATCGCGATGGATGTGAACGGCGATGGCCGGATGGATTTCGTGACCGGCGGCTGGTGGGGGAACTCCCTGCGGTGGCGGGAAAACCCGGGCGATCCCACGAAGGAGTGGCCGGATCACGTCATTGGCGAGACCGGTAACGTGGAGACCACCCGGGCCTGGGACATTGACGGGTGCGGGACGCCGGAAGTAGTCCCCAACACGCCGCCGACCCGGGACGTGAAACTGTTCAAGCTGAAGAAGGACGTCGCGGGCAAGGGCACGGGCGCGTTCGAGAGGATCACGATTTTCCAGTTCCCCGAGGGGCAGACCCAGGGGCATGGACTGGGGTGCGGGGATGTGGCCGGGAACGGGCGCATGGACATCGTGCTGCGCAAGGGCTGGCTGGAATGTCCGGCGGATCCGCTGAAGGGCAAGTGGATCTGGCACCCGGACTTCGAACTGGGCAACGCGAGCGTGCCCGTGCTGGTCGTCGACCTCAACGGGGATGGGGTCAACGAATTGATCGTGGGCGGGGCGCACGGGTACGGCTTGGATTGGTGGCAGCAGACCGTGGTGGCGGGAAAGCGGACCTGGACGAAGCATCCGATCGATCCCTTCAACGCCCAATATCATGACCTGATATGGGCTGACATCGATGGTGACGGAAAGCCGGAACTGGTCACCGGAAAACGGCATCGCGCGCATTGCGGGAATGAGGCGGGCGAGTGGGACGATGTCGGGATCTATTATTTTAAGTGGACGGGCGAGTCTTTCGCCAAGCAGGTCATCGATTACGGCCCCATCGGGGAGGGGAAGGGCTGCGGGATCCACTTTGCGTTGGCCGATTTGAGGGGAACGGGCCGGTTGGACCTGGTGGCTCCCGGCAAAGACGGGCTATATGTCTATCTGAACGAAGGCCTGTAAAACGGGAAAGGGCCTCCCTGTTGCATAGGGAGCCCTTTTCCATCATCGGAGAAAATCGTTACGGTAGCGTATGCTCGTCCGTTACTGTTGAGACGGGGCAGGCGACTTTGTCGCCAAACTTGGCCGGGGGGACGATTGTCACGTTGCCTTCGGGACAGAAGGGAAGCTTGCCGTCCTTGATAAACGAACTGATGTTCGTGATGTCGGTGCCGGAAATGTCGAGCCCTTCCGCGATGCTGTCCTGGAACATGTATTCTTCAATGGCATGAACAACCAGGCGCTGGCCGTTCTGGCAGGCGCTCTTGCGATATCCCGCGCGAATTTTGGTGAACGAAGGAATGGAGATCGACGCCAAGAGGCCGATAATCGCCACCACAATCATGATTTCTACCAGCGTGAAGCCTTTCTTTTTCATATCCTATCCTATTCTTTGTCAGTGCAGGACTATCGCCTTGATCTAAAACAGGTATCACTGTGTATCAATTTACACTAACCCGTTTCCGCTTAAAAAGGGCTTCACGGTTTCCCGTGAAGCCCTCGCTAGTCATCGAGTCAATCGATTACGGGAGCGTGTGTTCATCGGTAACCGCCGCCACGGGGCATTCGACCTTGTCGCCGAACTTGGCCGGCAGGGCGATGTCAACGTTGCCTTCGGGGCACAGCGGAAGCTTGCTGTCCTTCAGGAACGCGACGATGTTCGTCCCGTCGGTGCCCGAGATGTCGGCGCCTTCGGCGATGCTGCTCTGGGACATGTATTCTTCGATCGCATGAGCGACCAGGCGCTGCCCGTTCTGACAGGCGCTCTTACGATACCCGGCGCGAATCTTGGTGAACGAAGGAATCGCGATCGCCGCCAGCAGTCCGATAATCGCCACCACAATCATGATCTCGACCAGCGTGAAACCTCTCTTCTTCATCTCACTCCTCCTTCTATTTGGTTTTGGGCTTTTGGCCCGACTCGTTCTCACAGGTCATTAATAAGCAGTACCCATGCCAACTTTTAAAATAACCAAACTTTCATTGATGATTCGTCGTGAACGAAGGGCTGTGAAACGGAAAAGGCCTCCCTGTTGCATAGGGAGCCCTTTTCCATCATCGGAGAAAATCGTTACGGTAGCGTATGCTCGTCCGTTACTGTTGAGACGGGGCAGGCGACTTTGTCGCCAAACTTGGCCGGGGGGACGATTGTCACGTTGCCTTCGGGACAGAAGGGAAGCTTGCCGTCCTTGATAAACGAACTGATGTTCGTGATGTCGGTGCCGGAAATGTCGAGCCCTTCCGCGATGCTGTCCTGGAACATGTATTCTTCAATGGCATGAACAACCAGGCGCTGGCCGTTCTGGCAGGCGCTCTTGCGATATCCCGCGCGAATTTTGGTGAACGAAGGAATGGAGATCGACGCCAAGAGGCCGATAATCGCCACCACAATCATGATTTCTACCAGCGTGAAGCCTTTCTTTTTCATATCCTATCCTATTCTTTGTCAGTGCAGGACTATCGCCTTGATCTAAAACAGGTATCACTGTGTATCAATTTACACTAACCCGTTTCCGCTTAAAAAGGGCTTCACGGTTTCCCGTGAAGCCCTCGCTAGTCATCGAGTCAATCGATTACGGGAGCGTGTGTTCATCGGTAACCGCCGCCACGGGGCATTCGACCTTGTCGCCGAACTTGGCCGGCAGGGCGATGTCAACGTTGCCTTCGGGGCACAGCGGAAGCTTGCTGTCCTTCAGGAACGCGACGATGTTCGTCCCGTCGGTGCCCGAGATGTCGGCGCCTTCGGCGATGCTGCTCTGGGACATGTATTCTTCGATCGCATGAGCGACCAGGCGCTGCCCGTTCTGACAGGCGCTCTTACGATACCCGGCGCGAATCTTGGTGAACGAAGGAATCGCGATCGCCGCCAGCAGTCCGATAATCGCCACCACAATCATGATCTCGACCAGCGTGAAACCTCTCTTCTTCATCTCACTCCTCCTTCTATTTGGTTTTGGGCTTTTGGCCCGACTCGTTCTCGCAGATCATTAATAAGCAGTACCCATGCCAAGTTGCAAATTGACCAAACGTTCACCTCGGAATCGTCATTTACTGTCAATACTGACAATGGCTTCGTCAATCTATCAGGTAACGAAAATCATGAATATTCGATAAAAGTATCTATGATAACGAGATACGCATTTTTTAGAAATACAGTTTGATCTGATTCAATAAATTATTGACACGAATGAAGTTTTTCTCAAAATCTATAATAGTCAAACCGATATATCAGTTAGTCAAAAACGAGAACTAAGTCGGCTCTGGAAGCTTGCGATAAAGGGTAGCGAGGCTGATCTTGAGCTCTTTGGCCGCTTTTTCCTTATCGCCTGAGGTTTGGGAGAGGACGTATTGCAGATACTCCTTCTCTTTTTCGCGAAGGAAGGCTTTAAGTGATTTTCCACGGAATTGCGTCAGGTTCAAGGCGGCCGTGCTTAGGGAGGGGCCAACGGGGGTTGACGTCACGATGCGGGATGGGAGCAATTCGGCCGTTATCTTGTTGTCCAGCGAGAATGTCAGCGCGTGTTTGATGGCGTTCTCGAGTTCCCGGACGTTTCCGGGCCAGGTGTAGCGTTCGAGGATTTGCCGGGCCTCCGGGGTGATGACGGGGATGTTGGCCGGGTCGGGGCATTCCCTCTGCAGCACGTGATGAACCATGGGCAGGATGTCTTCAACGCGTTCGCGGAGGGGCTTGATGCTGATATTGATGACGCTCAGCCTGTAGTACAGGTCCTCCCGGAACTGCGTCTTGCCGATCAAGTCCTCGAGAGGGACGTTAGTAGCGGCCAGGACGCGGACGTCGACGGAGACGTTTTCGTTGCCGCCGACGCGACGCACTTCCTTTTCCTGGAGCACGCGGAGGAATTTGGCCTGGAGGCTTAACGGCATGGACCCGATCTCGTCCAGGAAGATGGTGCCGCCATTGGCGGCTTCGAACAGGCCTTCCTTGTTGGCGGCGGCGCCCGTGAAAGCGCCCTTGACGTAGCCGAACATTTCGGATTCCAGAAGCGTTTCGGGGAGGGCCGCGCAATTGACCGCCAGGAATTTCTTATCCTTGCGACGGCTGTAGGCGTGAATCGCCTTGGCGACCAGTTCTTTTCCGGTCCCGCTTTCGCCGGTTACCAAAACCGTGGTATCGGTCGGCGCCACGCGCTCGATCATCTCGCAAACGCGCCGCATGGCCTCGCTTTCGGCCACGATATTCTCAAATTTGTATTTGGCGCCGAGCTGGCTTTTCAGATCGACGTTTTCTTCCATGGTCCGGTGGTAATCCAGGGCCCGTTGCACGGTAATGAGGAGCTCGTCCACCTTGAAGGGCTTGGTGACGTAATCAAAGGCGCCCATTTTCAGGGCTTCAACGGCCGTATCGACCGACCCGAACGCGGTCATGATCAGGACCGCCATCGTCGGTTTCTGCTCATGCGCCAGCTTGAGCAGGTCCATGCCGTTGATGGGGCTCATCCGGATATCGGTGATCATCAGGTCGAAGGTCTCCGATGTCATCAATTCGGCGGCTTTCGAGGGATTGTTCATGGGGGAAACGGTGTATCCCTCAGCCTTGAGAAGCGTGCTCAGGACGCTTAGAATGCTGGGCTCGTCATCAACAAGGAGAATTCGCGCCATGACCATTTTCCTTCACTTAGAACAGTCAAAGACTAGCAGAATCTGGCTATTCAAGTAAAGAAAGATATTCTCAAATTCGCAAAACAGGCTTAAAAAATCGTGCCAAGTCGCTTTGCGTTTATATTTTTTTACATTTTTATAACTTCGGCCATCTTGAAGATGGGGAGGAACATGCAGACGACGATACTGCCGACCATGAGCCCCAGGAAGACCATCAGGAAGGGTTCGATCAGGGAGGTGAGGCCCGCGATCATGGTCTGCACCTCGTCTTCATAGAAATCGGCGATGCTGTCCATCATTTCATCGACTTTGCCGGTTTTCTCGCCGGCCGCCAGCATGCGGATGAGCATCTTGGGGATCTGGGGGGTGTCGCTGAGGCCGGCGGAGAGGGGTTCGCCGCGCTCGACGCAGTCGCGGCCCTTCACGACGGCGTTTTCGATGACCTTGTTGCCCGTGGCCGCGGCGACGATGTTCAGGGCGTCCATAATGGGGACGCCGCTCTTGACCAGCTGGGACAGGATGCGGGCGAAGCGGGCCACGCTGACTTTGAGGGCCAGGGGGCCGAACACGGGCATTTTGAGGAGCAGTCTGTCCGTCGCCAGGTTGCCGGCCGGCGTTTTTTTCCATTTATTGAACAGGTAGCCGGCCGCAAAGAGAATCGAGAGGATGTAGGGAAGGCCCTTCTTGAAGCCGTTGCTGACGGTGATGAGAAACTGGGTGGGCGCCGGCAGGGGGGCCCCGAAGTCCTTGAACATGGTGGCAAACACGGGGACGATGAACACGATGAGCCCCGTGGTGATGGAAATGGCGATGGACAGCACGATGATGGGGTAGGTCATGGCCGACTTGACCTTGCGCCTCAGCTTGGCCCCTTCCTCGATCAGGGTGGCCAGGCGGGCGACCGTTTCGGCCAGGGTGCCGCTGGCTTCGCCGCCCCGCAGCATGTTGATATACAGGTCATCGAAAACCGAAGGATACTTGGCCATCGATTCCGACAGCGCCAGGCCGCCTTCGATTCCCTCCCGCACATCCCCGATGAGGCCGCGGAAATTCATGTTGGAGGCCTGTTCCTCGAGCGTCTCGAGGCAGGTGACGATGGGCATGCCGGCGGACAGCATGGCCGCCAGCTGGCGGGAAAAGCTGGGGAGATCCCGCTCCACGATCTTGTTGGCGCCGGCCACGCGGCCACGGCTGCGGATGCGCCTGGCCCGGGCCTCCGCGGGCTGGGGCGTCCGGGAGGCGTTGCCCAGGCGGGTGGCCGATTCGGAACGGGTGCCTCTCGAGGATCTCAACAGGGGGCTCATAGGGTTCCTTATTCTCCGCCCGTCACTTCAAGGGCGCCGGCCAGCGAGGTTAGGCCGGCCTTGACTTTCATCAGGCCGACGGTTTTAAGAGTCAGCATGCCGCATTTCGCCACGGCTATTTCGCGGATTTCCCCGCTGGTCGCCCCGCGCAGGATCAGGGGGCGGATCACCTCGTCGACGGACAGCACTTCCATGATGGCGCCGCGCCCCTTGTACCCCTTGGTGCATTTGGGGCAGCCCTGGGGCTCGAAAATTTCCGTCGTTCCGAAAAAGTCGGGCGGGATCTTGTTCGCCTCGAAAACCAGGGGATCGAGCACCGCCGGCCGCTTGCAGGCGGGACACAGTTTCCGGAATAGCCGCTGGGCCTGGGCCATGATCAGGGACGAGGCCAGCAGGAACGGCTGGATGCCCATGTCCATCAGGCGGGTCACCGCGCCGGAGGCGTCGTTCGTGTGCAGCGTGCTCAGCACGAGATGGCCCGTCAGGGCGGCCTTGACCGCGATTTCGGCGGTTTCCGCATCGCGGATTTCGCCCACCAGCACAATGTCCGGGTCCTGGCGCAGCACCGAGCGCAGCGCGCCGGCGAATGTCAGGCCCACGTCCGTGTTGATCTGCACCTGGTTGATGCCTTCAAGCTGGTATTCAACCGGATCTTCGCAGGTGATGATGTTGACGTCGATCTGGTTCATTTCCTGCAGGCAGGAATAGAGCGTGGTGGTCTTGCCGCTGCCCGTGGGGCCCGTCACCAGGATGATGCCGTGGGGCTGGTTGATGGCGTAGCTCATGCCCTTGAATGCCTGCTCGTCAAGGCCCAGGGCGGTCAGGTTGGGCATCAGCGACGACTTGTCCAGCACGCGCATCACCACTTTTTCGCCGTGAACGGTCGGCAGTATGCTGATGCGCATGTCGACCTCCTTGCCCAGCGCCTTGATCTTGAACCGGCCGTCCTGCGGCAGCCGGCGCTCGGCGATGTTCAGGCTGGCCATGATCTTGATACGGGAAATGATGGCGTTCTGGTAGCTCTTGGGCGGGCTGGGCCGCTCGGTCATGCTGCCGTCAATGCGGTAGCGGAGCCGCAGCGACCGCTCCATCGGCTCGATATGGATATCGCTCGCCCGCGTCCGCAGCGCTTCCACCAGCATCATGTTCACCATGCGGATGACCGGGGCCCCGCCGGCGCTTTCCAGCATTTCCTCGAGGCTGACGTCTTCCTGCTTGTCCTGCCCGATCTCGACGTCGTTATCCCCGGCCTTGGACATCACTTCTTCCAGTCCGATATTGCTTGTCGGCTGGTTGAGCTTGGCCAGCAGGTCCTGGATTTCCTGCTCGCTGGCCACCAGGGGGGTGATGTCGAGGCCCATCACGTCGTGCAGTTCCTCCACGGCCACGATGTCGAACGGGTCTCCCAGGGCCAGCGTGAGGTGTTTCCCGTGCTTGGCCACCGGGATGACCAGGTGCTGGGCCATGAAATCCTTGGGCATCTCGTCCAGGAGCTCCGGGGTGGGCGTGAACCGCGCCAGCCGGATGGGCCTCATATTCAGGTATTCCGCCACCGCCAGCGTGATCAGGGGGCCCGACACCAGTTTCTGGTCGATCAGGAATTTTTCCAGCCGCAAACCCTTGGAGGCGGCGTCCTTTTCGGCCTTTTCCATCAATTCCGGCGTAATGGCGCGCAGACGCAGCAGAATGTTGGTCAAGCGTGATCCGCTGGGCATAGTCGTTTCCTCTTGTAGAACCATACTAGCAGATGTCGTGCCAAATCGCACGCTGTTTTATCCGAGGCCGCCCGCCGCCTTCAGCAGGACCCCATAGTGCCGGAACGCCTTTTCGTAGGCCGCCGCCGTTGCGGGGTTCGGCTCAAACCGGGGGCCCGGCCGGAACAGGTTTTCCACGCTCGACGCCAGCCCGGCGAACGCCCCCGAACCGGCGGCCGCCAGCATGGCCGCCCCTAGCGTGGCCGCCTCCGTAACCGCCGGCCGCTGGACCGGCAGGCCCGTCACGTCCGCCTGCATCTGCAGCCAGAAGTCGCTTTTAGCCGCCCCTCCGATCGCCCGGATTTCCGTGACGGGATAACCCGCCCCCTGAATGTGTTCCACATTTTCCCGCAAGGCGAACGCCAGCGATTCCAGCAGGCTCCGGAACAGGTCGCCCCGCGAATGGTGCAGGCCGAGCCCCGCGAAAAGCCCCCGGATGCGCCCGTCCGGCGCCGGGGAGACCCTGCCGTCGAAATGCGGGCAGGCCGTGATCCCCCGGCTGCCGATCGGGGATTGGGCCGCTTCCAGGTCCAGCCGCCGCATGTCCGCGTCGGGCGCCAGCACGCGCTGGAACCACTCCAGCGCCACGCCCGCCGTCTTGGAGTAGGCGAGGACGAAAAAGAGCTCCGGGATCGGGAAGGCCCCGCTCCACAGGCCCGCCGGCAGCGCCCCGGGCTTCTCCCGGGCCAGGGTGACGAGTGCCAGGCAGGTGCCCGTTGCCACCGAAAGCAGGCCGGGCCGGTACAGCCCCGCGCCCATGGCGCCGGCGTATTGGTCGTTCGCGCCCGCCGCCACCAGGACATCCGGCGTCAGGCCCCAGTCCGCCGCCACCGCCGGGGAAACCGTTCCCGCCGCCTGGCCCGACGGCAGGATGTCGGCCAGCGTCCGCCGCGGCAGCCCCGCGACTTCCAGGGCCGGTTCATGATAGTCGAGCCCGCCCTGCGTCAATCCGGTCGACTGGGCCGTCTGCGGATCCGTCACCGCCCGCCCGGTGAGCCGGAACGTGAAATAGTCGGGCAGCAGAAGATATCGCGCCGCCCGGGCCATGGCGGCAGGATCGTGCTCCCGCAGCCATTGGATCTTGGGGGCGGAGGCAATCGCCTCCATCGCGGGGTGGGGCCCCCCCGGCTTGCCCGCCAGCGTCTTCGTCAGGGCCTTCGCCTGCTCGCCAGCCCGGCTATCGTACCACAGGATGGCGGGGTGAAGCGGCCGGCCATCAGAATCCAGCGAAACAAACGTCTGCCCCTGGGAGGCCACGGCCAGGGCGCGGATCGGGACCCCGGCCGCCGCCACCGCCTCACGGACCGCCTCACGGACCGCATCCTCGATCACGGGCATCGGGACCTCGGCCCGGCCGGCTCCGTCCGTCGTGGGGGTATAGCCTCTCTTGGCGGCCGCCAGGGGTATCCCCTGCGCGTCAAAAACCCCGGTCTTGACCCCGGTTCCGCCAATGTCGATTCCCAGATATGCCTTGTTCATCCCGCTACATCCTTCCAGCCTGCTGGTGGAGAATCATAGCATCCGTGGACCGGTATCGGCCATTGAAATAATGATGGTTTCATCCGCTGCTTTCTGGTACGGTAATTATACAGGCTTGATCCGAATCGGGCCGGATTCTTTTTAAGCAGGAATGGACGGCTTATGGCACCCGAAAGCGACAACATTCTGGCTGAATACCGGCTTCTCGATTTCAAGCGCATCATGCGGGGATTGGCCGCGCCCCGGGAATCGGGTGAGCATAAGATGGCCGTCATGGCCGTCACCCGCATCTTCGGGCCGTCCACCATCTCCCTGCTTCTCTGCTTTATGGTGCTGGGCGCGCTCTTCACCCTCGTGGCCCGCAAGACCATTTCCCAGTCCCGCTCGGTCGAAGTCACCGTCATGGAGCCCGAGACGGTCAAGCTGGAGGACATCAAGGACCTTATGAAGGAGATCGACGTCCAGCCCATGGACCTGCCGCCCGTCGACAACATGAACAATTTCAACGACGTGCCGATCGAGGCCCCCCCGGCCGATGCACCCGTTGTCAGCGAAAACGCCGTCGAACTGACCGCGCCCATGCCGCTGCTGACCAAGAGCCCGCTTATTATCAAGAATCTGTATGGCAACCGCATGTCGTCGGCGGCCCGGCAGGGAGCCATGCGCGCCTACCACGGCTCCGGCCGCGGCGAGGATGCCGTGCTGCGCGCCCTGCGCTGGCTGAAGAAGAAGCAGGACCCCGGCGGCTCCTGGAAGGGCGATGCCGATCATGTCGCGATGACCGGCCTGGCGCTTCTGACGTTCCTGGCCCATGGCGAAACGCCCCAGACCTCCGAGGAGTTCGGCCCCACGGTGGAAAAGGCGATCCGGTTCCTGATCGACTTCCAGGCGAAGGACCCGAAGGGCAAGTTCAGCCAGAACTCCTACACGCACGGCATCTGCACCTATGCCATCTCCGAAGCCTACGCCCTGACCAAGATCATGGCTGTCAAGGAGTCCATGGAGAAGGCGGTCGCGTTCCTGATCGACGGCCAGCAGACGGACGGCGGGTTTCATTACGGCTATGCCAAGGGGGACAAGTTCGACGTGTCCGTGGCCGGCTGGAATGTCCAGGCGCTGAAGGCCGCCACCATGGCCGGCTCCACGCATCCCGGCCTTCCCGAGGCCGTTAAGAAAGTGATCATGTTCCTGAAGACCCAGGCCTATGCCCAGAACGGGACGGGTTTTGTCTACCAGGGAACGCCCGGCAAACCCAGCCCCGGAGGCGGCAAGTGGACCATGACCGGCGTCGGCACGCTCTGCCTCCAACTGCTCGGCCATGCCAAGGATCCCGAAACGCGGCAGGGGTTGACCTGCATGGAAGCCCTGACCTGCGTCTGGCCGGCGGGCACGAATTCCAAGCCCCAGCTCTATGGCTGGTATTATGTGACCCAGGCCAAGTTCCAGGCCGGCGAAAGCACCTGGAACGCCTGGAACACCCAGTTCAACAAGCAATATACCGACAGCCAGATCCGCGAGGACGACGGCTGCGGCTACTGGCCCACCGGCGACTGGGGCGGCTCCATCTATGCCACCACGCTGGCCACGCTGACCCTTGAAGTCTATTACCGCTACCTCCCGACCTATAAAAAGGCCGAGGAAACCGAAACGGTGACCGCTACCGCGACGGATGATGTGAAGATCGAAATTTTATAGGCGGCCGCCCGGTCCTGCACCTCCTTCATCTAAAAAAAGATGGCTTACACCCGCCTCTTCTGGTAGTCTATCAGGGATTAAATGCCATTCAGATAAGTCGGCTTTTCATTCATGAAGGGAAGGGCTATGGCGTCCGAATCTGACAATATCCTGGCTGAATACCGGCTTCTCGATTTTAAGCGCATCATGAGCGGATTGTCCGCACCCCGGGAATCGGGCGAGCACAAGATGGCCGTCATGGCCGTCACCCGCATTTTCGGGCCTTCCACCATTTCCCTGCTCCTCTGCTTCCTGGTGCTGGGCGCGCTCTTCACCCTCGTGGCCCGCAAGACCATTTCCCAGTCCCGCTCGGTCGAAGTCACCGTCATGGAGCCCGAGACGGTCAAGTTGGAGGACATCAAGGACCTCATGAAGGAGATCGAGGTCCAGCCCATGGACCTGCCGCCCGTCGATAATATGAACAATTTCAACGACGTGCCGATCGAGGCGCCCCCGGTCGATTCCCCCGTCGCCGAAAACGCCGTCGAACTGACCGCGCCCATGCCGCTGCTGACCAAGAGCCCGCTGATCATCAAGAACCTCTATGGCAACCGCATGTCGTCGGCGGCCCGGCAGGGCGCCATGCGCGCCTACCACGGCTCCGGCCGCGGAGAGGACGCCGTGTTGCGCGCCCTGCGCTGGCTGAAGAAGAAGCAGGACCCCGGCGGCTCGTGGAAGGGCGATGTGGATCCCACGGCCATGACCGGCCTGGCGCTCCTGACGTTCCTGGCGCATGGCGAGACGCCGCAATCGGAGGAATTCGGGCCGACCGTGGAGAAGGCGATCCGGTTCCTGATGGATCTTCAGGCGAAGGACGCCAAGGGCAAGTTCAGCCAGAACTCCTACACGCATGGCATCTGCGCCTACGCTATCTCCGAGGCCTATGCCCTGACCAAGATCATGGCGGTCAAAGACTCCATGGAGAAGGCGATCGGATTCCTGATCGACGGCCAGCAGGCCGAGGGCGGCTTCGATTACGGCTACGCCAAGGGGAAACGCTTTGACACCTCCGTGGTGGGCTGGAACGTTCAGGCGCTCAAGGCCGCCACCATGGCCGGCTCCACGCATCCGGGCCTGAAGGGAGCGGTCGAAAAATCGATCATGTTCCTGAAAACGCAGGCCTACGCCCAGAACGGCTCCGGCTTCGTGTATTCCGGCGAACCCGGCAAGCCGACCCCCACGGGCGGCCGGTGGACCATGACCAGCGTCGGCACGCTCTGCCTCCAGATGCTGAACCATTCCAAGGATCCGGAAACCCGCCAGGGCCTGACGTGCCTGGAGAAGGAGGTCTGCGTGTGGCCCTCCGGCACCAACACCAAGGCCGCCGTTTATGGGTATTACTATCTGACCCAGGCCAAGTTCCAGGCCGGCGAAGGCGTCTGGACGGCTTGGAATGCCCAGTTCAACAAGCTGTATGTCGATGCCCAGATCCGCGAGGATGACGGCTGCGGCTACTGGCCGGTCGGCGACCATGGCGGCCCCGTCTATACCACCACCCTGGCCGCGTTGACGCTTGAAGTGTACTACCGGTTCCTGCCGACCTACAAGAAGTCCGAGGATACCGAGACCGTGACGGCCACCGCCACGGATGACGTCAAGAT
>CAYZVY010000014.1:0-36856 GCA_964481675.1 uncultured Verrucomicrobiota bacterium | reverse complement strand
CCGATCCAGGTCGCGACCGAGTATACCCCCTCGCACTGGGCATAGAGGGAGTGACCGATATTCGTCAGCGCCCAGGTTCCGTCGGTAAGGAAGCTGTTCGTGTCCAGCGTGTAGTCGGCCTGATCAACGGTTCCGTTCGGGAAGGTGATTAGCCGCAGGCTGACGGTCTGGGTCGGCACGCTCAGGGGCTGCCCGTTCGAGTCGAGGCGGATGACCAGCTTGGCGCCGGACGTCGCGGGAGCGAGCGTTCCCAGCACAAGCAGGTTGTCGTAGCCGTCATTCGCGCTCCCGATCAGGTTGGTCACCTCCAGGTGCAGCTCGGCGCCGTCCTCCCAGGCCAGATCGTCCACCGTCAGCGACCCGATGCCATCCTGGCCCGGCTCCACCACGGCCGTGCCGGCCAGGGTCGTTGTCCCGCCACGGGCGGCGCCCGTGCCGCTGAGAACAGAACCGGCCGCCACGGCCACATCGCCGTCGCCGACGGCGGAGCCAATGGTGTTGGCCAGCCGCAGTTCGCCCTCCTCGACGGTCGTGCCGCCGGAGTATGACGAGGCAGCCGCCAGCACCTGCATGCCGGTCCCGCGCTTGACCAGGGCCAAGTTCGCGCCGCCCGCGATGCTCACGCTGGACGTCACCGACTGGCTCACGTCCAGCGTCAGGGTCGTGGCGCCGCCCGAGTTGGTAACAAGTCCGTTTCCAGCGATGCCGTTGACGGTTTCACTGTAACCGGCCAGGTCCAGAACCGAATCGCCCGCGATCGTGGAGTTGAGCCCCGGGGCCGCATAGCCGGCCTGGGCCAGGATGACATCCGCGGAGGTGAAGAGCAACTGGCCCTTTCCAACGCCGTGCGGGATGACTTCCGAGGCTTCCAGTTTCAGGGTTCCCATCCGGATTTCGGTGGTGCCGCCATACGTGTTCGCGGCACCCAGCGTGAGCGTATTGGGCCCGGTCTTGATGATCCCCAGTCCATTCCCGCCATCTTCCACAACCCCGTAGAGGGTCACATCGCCGTTGAGTGTTCCAATGATCTGATCCCCGCCTTCCAACTTCATCGACTGACTGAACACCTGCAGGTTGGAGCTTTGGTTGAGAAGGTTGCCGGCCAGGATCAGGCTGTTCCCTTCCAGCGTGAAAATGTCAGCGCCCGCATCGAAGGTCAGTCCGCCGAACTTCGTTCCGGCGGGATAGTCGTTGATGTTGAACGTCCGCTGATACCCGGTGAACGTCAGCACATCGCCTTCCACGGGCGCCACGTCGGACTCCCAGTTCCCGGCCGTCATCCAGTTGTCGTCCGAGCCGCCGCCATCCCACCGGGCGCCGCCTGTGATCGTCACGCAGACCCAGCCGTTGGTCTCCTTGAACGAGTAGCCCAGACCGCTCACGGGATTCCCCATCGTCAGAAGAGCGGCCCCGCCGCCCACGATGGTGCCCTCGAAATGAATCAGCTGGAAGGTGCCATTGGTGGTCCAGGCGTTGGTGGTTCCTTCCTCATACAGGAAGACCTTGGATTGTCCGAGCGTCAGCCCATCCCGGGACACGATGGAAACCGAGTCATTGGTCGTGCCATCGGGGCTGAACTGGAAGGCCGCTTCAGAACCGTCCGCCAGCGTCAACCGGCCGACGGTAAGAACCGTTCCCGCCGCGAGATCCTTGCCGGGGGCGATCCGTCCCAGGGCATCCACCTGCACATCGGGCTTGACCCAGCCGGAACCGCTGAGGGCGGCATTCGACTGCACGAGCAGGGGATAAACCGTGGTCCAGAAGTCGTTGCTGTTGGCCATGGAGCCGGTCACCCGCAGCGTGCCGTCCACAATGCTGGTGCGACCGACCATCTTGTTTGTCCCGGCCAGTTCCAAGGTCCCCAAGCCGCGCTTGTAGAAGAAGCTGGCGGGGAACGCGCCGTTAGGCTGCGCGTTGGAACGGCTGTTCAGGCTGCCGGTAAGCGTCAGCACCGTGTCGGGCTGAGAAACCACGATGGTTCCCTCGTCCTGGTTCGACCGCTTCCACGCGCCGTTGAAACTGTAGATGAAGGCGCCCTGGGCAACCAGCATGTTGCGGTCGCACGATGTGGACGGTCCGGTATACTCGAGCTGTCCCGACAACTGGAGATTCATTTCATCGGAGGACGACGCGCCGAGCCCGCTTGGCAGGCCGCCGTCGGCCAGGTTGTTCACGCTCAGGATGCTGCCGCTGTTGATATAATTGATGCCGGTATAGGTGTTGGTGGAGCCGATGATGTTGTAGTTTCCGGATCCGCCCGCATACACCGTACCGGTTCCCGTGATCGTGACGTTCCAATAGTTCGTGTAAGGCCGGAGCATGCCGTAAGGCGCCGGGCCACTGAACGTGATCTTCGGAGAGGACAGGGATCCGGACCCGGTGACGAGGCCGGAATAGAGCGTGACCTGACCGACTTCATCCGTGTAGGAGCCGACGTCCCACACCGCCGGCCCCCCGTCGCCATTAGTCAGATAGACCAGCGACGGCTTCGCCAAGGCATTGTCGGTCCCATGCACGATACGGCCGCCATACATGTAAAGCGTCGCATTGAATAGATTGGTCGAGTTCAGGTAGAGCGTCCCGCTGCCGACCTTGTTCACCAGCTGCAACGCGGAGCCGAGGAGTCCGTCCATGACAATGTCCCCCGCGCCGCCCAGCGTCAGCTGGAACGCGCCCGCGACGGGCGTGGCCGCATTCAGGGTCAGCGTGCCGGCATCCGCCATGAAGCGGGTGTGGTCCGCGAGGGTGATGGGGCCGCCCACCGAACTGTTGCCCAGGCTGCGCAGGGCGCCGGAGTTGGTCACGCCCGTTCCGCTCAGATTCAGGGGTTCGAGCACGCTTGCGGCATCCGTATTCAACCAGAGGCCCGCGTTCGCCTTGACGACCGTGCCGGTCACGGACGAGCCCAGGGCGTTCGGATGGCTCACAAGCACCGCGCCGTTGCTCACGATCGTGAGGCCCTTGTACGTGTTGTCGCCGGCGAGCGCCAGGACGTTCGAACCCGTCTTGATCAGTCCGTTCGTCTCCGTTCCGTCATCAATCGCCCCGGCCACCGTGATATCATTGGAAACCGTGCTCCAGGTCTTTGTTCCCAGGCTGAGCGTCACGGGCAGCGTCATGGTCTGCGGACTCATGCTGTTATTGAGGACGGAACCGAACAAGCTTATCCGGTTGCCGTTGAGCATGAACGGGGCGGCGGAGTGATGGAAGGTCAGGGCGTTGAATCCCGTGCCCTCGGGGTAGTCGTTGGTGTTGTCCGTGCGGTCCGCCCCCGCGAAGATCAGGCTGGCAAATGGCTCGGGCGCGTTGCCCGAGAGCCAGTTCGCGCCCGTCGTCCAGTTGGCGTCCGTCAGGCTGGCGCCGTTCCAGAAGCCGTCATCCCCGCCCACGATGACCTTGACCCATCCGTCCAGGGCGCGGAACGTATATTTCTTGCCGGGCGCCGGATTCGCGACCGTCAGCGTGCCCACGCTGCCCCCCAGGGCCCCATTATACTGGATCAAATTGTAAGTCCCGTTGGTGCCCCACGACCCGCTGGTGGCTTCGTCCAACAGGTAGAACTCGCCGCCGTTCAGGGTCAGGCCGCCCGCGTTGGTGACCACGATCGAGTCATTCAACGACAGGTTCAACTCCATGATCGTCTTGCTTCCCGGCTGCAGCACCAGCCGGCCCAGGGTGAGCTGTCCTCCCGCGGTCCCGTCGGACCCGGGGGCGATCACGCCGCCGGACAGGTTGGTCACCACGCCGGCAACCGATCCCACGCCGGTCAGGGTGGCTTCGTTATTCACCGTCACGGATCCCGAACCGGTTCCGGATCCGGAGGGATTGAACAGGCTCAACTTGCCGGCGTTGATCGTCGTTCCGCCGGAGTAGGTGCTGGCGGCCGTGAGCATCAGCGTGCCCGCATCCACCTTGACCAGGCCGCCGGCCCCCATGCCGAGGGATGAATTGATGGTGACGTGGCCTGATCCGGCGACCGTCAGGGCATACGCGCCGGAAATCACGCCCGGGTGGCTCAGCGTCAGCGTGCCGATGTCCGACTGAATGCGCGAGGCCGACCCCAGGTTCAGCAGGCCGCCGTAAACGGCATCGCCCGACATGTTGCGCAGGGCGCCGCTGTTTCCGATGCCCGCGCCGTTCAACGTCAGAGGCTCCGCATAGGTCTCGAAGCTGCCCTCGATTTCAAGAGCGGCCCCGCCCGTGACCGTCGTCCCGCCATTCGTCGATCCGAGGGCCGACGGATGCTGGATGTTCAGGTTCCCGGACAGAATAGTGGTCGCGCCGGTGTAGGTGTTGGGGCCCGACAGGACCATTTTCGCATTGCCGAACTTGGACAGGACGCCTGTTCCCATAATCGTTCCCGAAAACGCGGCCGGCTCGCTGTTATTGCCCACCAGGAGCGTGAACCCGCCCAGCCAGACCTGCGCGCTGCTGTCCAGCGCATTGGTGTTGGAGAGCGCGCCGACCGTCTGGTTGGCGCCGATGCTGAAAAGGGCTCCGTCTTCCAGGTCGACGGTGGAGAGGTAGCCGAGGGCGTTGGCGGCAGAGGCGTGCAGACGGCCTTTGGCAACCTTGACCGGCGTCCGGTTAAGCAGGTTGGAAGCGGCGGCGTTCAGGTTCAAGGTGCCCGTCCCGGTCTTGGTAATCGACCTGGAGGAGCCCAGGTCGTTCAAGGCTCCCGCAATCAGAACCATGTCGGCGTCCGTGCCATTCGTCAGCACGTTAAAGACGGGGTTGCCGCTCAGGACCGTGGTGCCGAACAGGATGCCAGCCGCGCCGCTGACCACGTTGTCGCCGGGCGCCACGGTCAACGTAACGTCCCCGAGGCTCAGCGAGCCCAGGGAATTCGTGACGCCCCCGCCGGCCGTCACCCGGTCGGAGAGGATGCGCATGTCGCCATAGAGCGTGGTGGGCCGGGCAAAGGCCAGGGCCGTATTGTTCGCCAGCTGAAGCTCGCCCCCCCACAGGTTGAGGGTGGAGAGCCCGACGCCGAGCGCCGCCAGGGAATTCGTGGCCCGCAGCGTGCCTTCCATCAGATTAACCGACCCGGTGAAGGTGTTGGCCCCGCTCATCGTCACGAACCCGGACGTGGTCTTGGTCACGGAGCCCGTGCCGGCCAGAATGGCGGTCACCCATCCATTTTCGAAGGTGTAGCCGCCCGGGCCGTTCAGGATGCCCGTGGTGCCGAGAATGGCGCCGTTCGACATCGTCACCGTTCCCACCGTATCGGTAAACGTAACCATATCCAGGATGCCGCCATTCACCGCCAGGGACCCGGTTGAGAGGGCGTTGTTGATGCCATAGCGGAGCGTGCCGGCTTCCACGCGCGTGAGGCCCGCAAACTGGTTCGTGTTGCTCAGCGTCATGATGCCGACGCCGGCCTTGGTCAGCCCGTATTCATTCGTGGGGCCGATCAACCCGGAGACGATGAGGTTGCTGCTGCTGTTGATGGTCACGGTCCTGTCGGCGCTCATCAGCGCCGCGCCGGACAGGGTCAGGTTCTGGGAGCCGTTATAGGCGAAGTCGCCGTTCCATTCCGACCGGTTGGCGATGGTCAACCCCGCCACCGTTGTGCCGAGGGCGCCGCCGTTGATCGTGAGCACGTTGGTGCTCAGCGCCGTGGCAATATTCAAATTCAAGGTGCCGTCATCCAGCCGGGCGCCGCCGATAAAGGTGTTGGCCACCTGCAGGCTCAGTACGCCGGACCCCGTCTTGGTCACCCGGCTGCTGGAGGTGGCGATCGGATCCATCACGAGGATGTTGCCCGCGCCGCCGAAAGTCAGGTCCTGCATGCCGACGATGCCCGAGCCGGCGGCCACGTCCAGGACCAAGGTTCCGGAATCCGACGCGATTTTCGCGGGCGCCGTCAGGGTGATAGGCGCGGCATAGGTGTTGAGATCCTGCAGGTTGCGCAGCGCGCCATCGTCGTTCGTTCCCATTCCGCCGAGCACCAGGGGCTTGGTGCCGGGGATGGTAATGCCGCCCATCAACTGGAGCGACGCTCCTCCCGCCACCATGATGCCGTTCGTCGGCAGGCCCAGCGCGAAGTTGTTCTGCGCCACCACGGCGCCGTTACTGATGACAACGGGCCCGAAAAAGCTGTTCGACGCGCCCAGCGTCAAGCTCCCGGTGCCGGTCTTGTAAAGGCCGTTCGTCTGCCCGCCATCGTTGATCGCGCCATTGAGGACGATATTGCCGGTCCCGCCCATCCTCCTGGAGCCCAGGGCCAGCGTCAGCGGCAGGTTGATCGTCTGGGTCTGCGCGCTGTCGTTGACGATGGAATCGGCCAGTTTGATGCCATTTCCGTCAAAGACAAAAGCGCCGGCGTCGGGGTCGAACATCAGGCTCTTGAACCAGGTCCCGGCGTCGTAATTGTTGCTCGCGTTCAACCGGCTCGTGCCGGCGAAGACGAGGACGGCGTTCGGATCGGGAGCGGTCCCGGACGCCCAGTTCAACGGCGTCTGCCAGTTTGAATCGTCAGGGCTGGCCCCGTTCCAGACGCTGTCAACCGTCGATCCGACGACCAGCACCACCCAGCCGCCGGAAAGGCCCACGGTATAACTCAGGCCGGCGACCGGATTCATCACCGTCAGGTTCGTGACGCTGCCCGCGATGGAGCCGGCATACTTGATGAGGTTATACGTTCCGGGGGCGGACCAGGCGTTGGTGGTGCCTTCCGCATACAGGTAGATACCGCCGCCCGAAATGGTCAGCCCGTTCACATTGGTGACCATCGCGGAATCGTTCGTCGGCGTGGCGTTGCACTCGAATGCCAGCGTGCTGCCGGCCTGCAGGGTCAACCGGCCCACGGTGAGCATCCCGCCGGCCGTCCCTTCCAGGCCGGGGGCCAGGGCGGCGCCGTTCGAAATCGTCACCAGGGCCGAGGCCAGGCCCGTGCCGCCGAACGCGCCGACATTCACATTCACCGCGCCCGACCCGGTGCCGGATCCGGCCGCATTCGCCACGGCCAGCCGGCCGCCGTTGACGGTCGTGAGGCCGCTGAAGGTGTTGGAGCCCGTCAGCGTCAGCGTGCCCGCATCAACCTTGGTCAGCGTGCCGGCCGCGATGCCGAGGACGGAATCGATCGTCACGTCGCCGGCCCCGGCCACCGTCAGGGCAAACGCGCCGCCCATGATGCCGGGATGGCTCAGCCGCAGCAGGCCGGACTCCGACTGGATCTTCGTGATCGATCCCAGCGTCACCAGGCCGCCGTAAACGTTGGTGCCCGACACGTTGCGCAACGCGCCGTTGTTCAGCATGCCCGTGCTGTTCAGCGACAGCGCTTCGGCGGGGATTTCCACGCCGCCTTCCAGTTCGAGAGTCGCGCCGGCCGACACCAGGACGCCGTTGTTGGTCCAGCCCAGGGCGCTGTTGTTGCGGATGTTGAGCGTGCCGGCCGACACGGTGGTCAGGCCCGTATAGGAATTGGCGCCCGACAGGATCATGGTTCCCGACCCGATCTTCGTCAGCAAAATGGAGCCGGGCGAATTGGTGATCGATCCGGAGAAGGACCCGTTCTGGTTGTTTCCCCCCACCGTCAGCGTGAGCGCAAGGGCCCCGGTGCTGTTTTCGATGAGGCCCGAACCCGTCAACCCGTTGATCGTCGGGCTGAAGCCGCCCAGGTCCAGATTACCGTTCACGAGGACATTGCCCTTGCCCGCGCCGCTCGGAAGGGCGGTCACCACGCCGTATTTCACGCGGCCCGCGCTGATCGTCGTATCGCCGAAGTAGGCGTTGGCCCCGGACAGCGTCAGGGTGCCGGCGCCAATCTTGACAAGGGAAACCGTCCCCGTGGAATTCCTCATGATGCCGGCAAACGTGCCGGACTGATCGTTGTCGCCCACGGTCAAGGTATTCGTGGTCTGAACGCTGTTATCGACAACGGCGGCGGCCAGGCCGGAGAGCCCGTTGAGGGTGGGGCTGAAGCCGTTCAGGTCCAGCGTGCCGGCCGTCAGGATCACGTTGCCGTAACCCGCGCCGCTCGGGATGGCGTTCGAAATCCCATACCTGAGCATGCCGGAGGTCAGGGTCGTGTCGCCGCTGTAGGTGTTGGTGTTGGAAAGCCGCAGCCGGCCGGCGGCGTTCGACAGGCCCGCGCCCGGACCGCCGCTGATCACGGCGTCGATATCCATGTCGTAATCGGGCCCGGTGCCGGCGCCGCTGGAGAACAGCCGCGAGGCCGTGCCCAGGGACAGGTTGCCGCCGAACTGCGTCCGGCCGGTGGTGGCCGCCGTCTGCGTCACGGTTCCCGTGAGCGTCAGGAGGCCCGAACCGGAATCGATCCGGTGGATGTAGCCGGGCACCGGCGTAATGGCCAGCGACCCGATCGTGAGACTGCCGCCGCCGGCCGAGTTGGTGATGCCCGTCGTGTCGGCCGTGGCGCCGGTGACGATATTCGTGATATTGCCAATCGTGTCGGTGGCGCCGTTGAAATCCAGCTGGGCAACGCCGTTGATGATCATCCCGGCCGCGCCAATCAGGTTGAGATTCGTGCTGGCGGCGGCGTATTGCACCAGCGAGCCGTTATTGAGGATCAAGGCGCCGGTGTTGATCGCGGTGCCCGCCGCCTTATCCAGCACCAGTTTGCCGCCTTCCACCGTGGTCGTTCCCGTGAAGGTGTTGGCATTCGTCCCGCTCAACGTCAGCGTGCCGCCGCCCCGCTTGATCAGCGTGCCCGTCGTGGTGGCAAGGGAACCGTTAAGCTCCGTGTCGCCTTCACCCACCACCACCAGTCCAAAGGTGTTGCCGGTGATGTTGCCCGCCAGCGTCAGCTTGTCGCCGGCTTTCAACGACGCAATCTGCGGGCCTGTCGCGGCCAGCAGGATCGCGCAGGGCACCGTGTTGTTGCCGGCCAGGTTGGCCAGCGCGCCGCCGACCAGCCCCAGCAGGGGATCGCCCGTGCCCGTCAGGCTCAGCGTGATCCGGTTGTTCGGGTCGCTGATCCCCGCCCCGTCCAGCGCCAGGGTGTCGCCGGCGCCGACGAGCATGGTGCGCGGCAGGCTCGGTATCCCCAGCGCCTGGGGATTGGCGAGAATAACGGTTCCAGCCGAGGCGGCGTTGGCCGTCAGGACACCGTCAAACGTATTCGAGCCGCTCAACTTCATGGTGCCCAGGCCGGTCTTGGTGATGCCGAATCCCACCCCGCCCTTGATCACGGCCGGCACGTCCAGGTCCACGGCCGCGCCGGCGGCCACGCTGTTGCCGACGGCAAAGGAGCGGGTGCCGGCGTTCAGGTCGAGAAGACCCGCGATGACCGCCTTGTCGGGATCGTTGACCGTATTGTAGGTGACGTTGCCGCCAAGCTTGAAATAACCCGACCCGGAGTCGGCATAGGCCGACGATCCGGCCTGACCGGAACCCATCGTCAGCGAGGCCATCGTCAGCCCGCCGCCGCCAACGGAATTGGTGATGCCGCCGGAATAAATGGTGACGGCGGCAACGCCGTCCGTCATGCCGGCAAAATCGAGCAGGCCATCTCCCCAGATGGTCACGGGCGCCAGGGTCGCCACATCCCCGGTGGGGCCGTATTTCACGGTTCCGTCATTAATCGTCAAGGCGCCGGTGAAGGTGTTGGTGGCGTTCAGCAACAGGGTTCCGGGGCCGTCCTTGTCGACCGCGCCGGTCGTGTTGGCGATGGGCACGCTCATGCGGAGCGTCGTATCGGGATTATCCACGCCCAGGAACAGGGTAAAGGGAGTCAGGCGCGTCAGTGTGGCCGTGCTGAGGCCGGCACGCTTGATTTCGAAGTTGTTGGCGCCGGTCAGCAGGATCCGGCCCGATGTGACCGTCAGGTTGGAGGCGCCGGCAGTGCTGCCCAGGTCGACCGCATACCCGTCGCCGGGGCTGTCGATCCAGAGGGAATTGACCGTGCGGGCGAGATTAAGCGGAAGATGATTATTGGCAGCCGTATACTTGGTGTTAAACGTGGTCTGGACTGCCGTCCCATCGAATTCCGTGCCTTCCGCCAGCGTGTAGGCCCGGATGCCGGTGGCGGTCTCGTACCAGCCGGGGGCTCCGCTCACCGTGACGTTTCCGACAACACCCGTGGCCAGGCCGGCGAAGAACAGGCGGGGATTGTCGCCCGCCGCGCCGAGCGTGCCGTTCGGGGCCTTGACGTTCAGGATGCCCGCGCCGGGCGTCAGCACGCTGAACTTGAGCTGCGAGGAAGAGCCCGCGTTCGTGCCGTTGACCAGGTCGATCGTGGACACGCCGCTGACCAGCGAGGCGGGGCCCACGTCTTCGCTCGAGGCTTCGCCGTCCTTGCCGATGAAGCGGAACGTGCCGCCCTGGAACACGACGGTGGGCAGGGCGCCGGACAGGCGGTTTGTCATGTTGACCGAGGAGTTGTCCAGTTCGAGGGCGCCGTCGCCGATCAGGGTATACGCCGTCGTGCCGGTGTTGGTGGTCTGGCCATAGCCGCCGAGCGCCAGGGTGCCGCCATTCACCGTGTAGGCGCCGGTATTGGTGACGGAGGCCACAAGCTCCCAGCGGCTGGTGCCGGTCTTGAGAATGGCGCCCGTCCCCATGATCATGCCGCCGAAGGTGGCGGCGTGATTATTGAAGCCGACGGTCAGGGGGTTGGCCACGAGGTTGATCACGCCGGCGCCGCTGACGGAGCCAAGGCCCTCGGCGGCGCCCAGCAGAAGCATGCCGTCCACCGTGACGTCGGGCTCGTCGGGAATCGCGTTGAGCGTGGAACTGTTGCCCAGGACGGCGCCCGGGACCACCTGAATGCGGCTGCCCGGCAGGGCCGTGTTGATGCCCTTCGCGGCGGTGAGCAGCACCGTTCCCTGTTTTGCCAGCAGGATGCCGTCGATCCGGTTGGTGGCGCCGATCGTCAGCGTGTTGGTTCCCAGGTCAATGGCCTGCGGCATCGTCAGGGTGGTGTTGGTGGTGGCGGCGATGGTGCCGCCGTTCGGGCCGATGGCCACGACGCCGTTGGGCACAACGACGATGAGACGGTTGGTGTTGTCGTTGACCAGCATGCCGCCCAAGCCGGTGGCGGCGTCCCTGTTGAGGGTCATGATGGTCCGGCGGACCGCGGGATTGGCCGGCCAGTTGACACTGCCGAAAATCTCGTAAATGGGCGACTTGCTTCCCAGATAGGAATCGAGGGGGTCGGCAGCGGAACCGATGGCGGCGACGCTCATGCGCACCACCGTTCCGGGATTGACCGTGGCGGCGGCGGCCTGCGGGCCGCTGAACCCGTTGACGGCCGTGATATCGAGAATGGAGCCCGTGTTGAATGTCAGCGGGCCGGTGCCGGTGAGCGCCGCCTGGCTGGCGAGGAACCGCCCGCCGGCCTCGAGCGTGCTCGCGCCGTTGAGCGCGCCCGGATTCGCGAGCGCCAGGGTGCCGCCCTCGAGGACCTGGGCGGTCGCGATGCCCGCGCCGCTGCCCATGCCCGCCTTCTGGTTAAAGGTCAGCGTGGCCCCGGGATTGACCTTGAAATTGAGCGTCTTGCCCGTATCGCCGAAAATGGCGGCGTCATCGTCGACCGTCACGGCGCCCAGCACATTGGCGTTGACCGTGCCCGCGTCGGCCAGGTTGACCACCATGCCGTTGGACGCAATGGCATAGCCCAGGGTCAGGAGGACGGGCGCGACGCCGGGAACGGCCAGGCCCTGAAAATAGATATCGCTGGTGCCGGGCGCGACATTGAGCGTGCCCAGGTTCCAACCCACCGCCGCACGAAGCGTGCTGATGCCCTTGAACGGCGTCCCGTTGCCGATGGTGAGGGATCCCAGCGCATTGGCCTGCGCCGCGCTCAATCCATAGTAAAGATCCGCGCTCCCGCCCAGGTTCTTGATCGTCCCGTTGGTCGTGTTGAACAGGGCCGTCAGCGCGGGCTGCCCGATGATGGCATCGGTCGCCAGCACGATGTTCGTCACGGCGCTCTCGCCCCCCACTCCGCGATCCAGGCTGTTCAGCCCGATGCCCGTTCCCGTCAGGCCGCTCAGCATGCTGAGAGGGCCGATATTGAAGGTGTCATCCGCCGTATGGGGAACGTTGCCGATGGCGATCTGGGCGCCGTTGACGGCCGTATAATCGTCGCCCACGCTGTTCGCGGTGGCCCCGATCCCGAGCATCGTCAGCACGGCGTTGTCCACGGTAACCTTCCCCGAGCCCAGGAAGTGAATGTTGGTGGCCAGGACCAGCGTCACGCCGCCTTCGTTGATGACGGTTCCGCCCGAATACGTGTTGTCCGTGGCGTTATTGGTCAGCGTCAGCGTGCCGATGCCGTTCTTGACCAGGGTGACGACGCCCGGTCCGTTATCGGTAATCGTGGAGGCGATCGTCAGCGGGCCGATCGCCGTGATGTCGAGATCCACGGGACCGCCCGAGCCGGCCGTCAGCGACCCGTTCCTGAAATCCTTGGCCGTGGCGGGCGTGCTCATCAGCTGGCCGCTGGTCAGCGTCAGGATGTCGTTCAGCAGCCAGGTCGAGGCGGCCGTGTTCGTGATCACAAGGGAGTTGATGGTCCGGGGAGCGGTCAGCGACGGGAACGCCGCCGGCGCGGCATACAGGATTTTCACGTTTTCGTTCGTCAAGGCCAGGTTGACGTCATTGCCCGCGACTTCTCTATATTCATTCGTCACCAGCGCGCGAAGGCCGTAGTCGCCGTAATAAACCAGGTCGCTGCCCAGTCGAAAGCCGGTCAGGATGCTCATGGTCTTGGTGTTCGTGACGGTGCCGCCGCCCACGCTGTTCGGGGGAGGCGTGCTGAAAATAATCTGCGGCACGTTCAGAGCCGCTGTTCCCAAACCGATTCCGGTGAGCGTCAGATACGAGCCCGGGTTCTGGACCAGGTTCGTCAGGATCAGCTGCGGTGTCCCGCCCGTGGTCCGTACAATGGTGAGGGCGGAAGGACCGGGATCCAGCGTCAGGGTGCCCAGCGTCTGGGTCATGACGAGCGAGGCCACATTGGCGCCATTATAAAAAAACGTGCCGCCCGCCAGGCGGAGGCCCGGCCGGCTCCCGTCAATACCGAACCGGTTCGTGGCATAGCCGGCAATCGTGCCGATGGCATTATCATCGACGAAAAAGGCGCCGCCACGTTTGACCGTGATGGTGTTCGTCGCGGTCATGTTGGTGAGAACCGCTCCCAGTTGGGAGGCGCCAATCGCCCCGATCAGGCTGCCCACCTTCAGCGTGCCCGCATCCACCTCCACGGTGATGTCCCCGCTGAACGTATTGCTCTCGTAGTTGACCAGCGAAAGGATGCCCGCCCCCGTCTTGACCAGCGCCGCTGTGCCGGTGACGGCATCGCCCGAGGTGACGGTGAAGTTGCGGGGCACATCGGCCGCCTGCGCGGCAAAGGCCAGCAGCCCGAGAACCGAAGCCGCCAGAGGCGCCTTCACGGTTTTACCGAAAAAACGACGGATCGACTGCAGATTCATAAAGACCTCCTACTGACACACACACACAATTCCGAACGTCAAAAAAAGGAAATGCCGCAGCGCCCAAAAGGAAAAAGGCATATGGCGGCATAAAACAAATGTCACGGAATGAGCCTCCTCGCGTGATCTATTATAAGATTAACGTTTGCCGTCGGTCAAAATAAAAAGGCAAGCCCTCCGAAAAAAAAGGGCGGAGTGCGCGTGCACTCCGCCCGAAAACAACCGGATTTATCGGATTATAATAAGAGTGCCGGCCGGGGGCGGGAATATCCAGTTGACATTGTTTCCCCAATCGCGCGACCGCCAATCCTGGACCACGATAGGCACTCCGCCGCCGGCGTTTCCATCCTGTACGCGCACGCACTGAACGCTTTGTGTGGCCCCGGGCAGGCAATTCAAATACCACCAGGAACCGGGTTGCGTCGACAGGAGCGTCGCGCTGTTCAGGCTCAGTTCGCGGGCCGCCGAATTCGTCTGCCCCGCTTCAAACCGCACGGTCTTGCCCGCCCCGTCAATCCGGAACCCATCGAATGCGGCGCTGCCGTAAACAATCGCATCGCCAGACCCGACCAGACTCACCGTGCTGCCAGGTGAAGCCACGAAGACGTTGCGGTTGGAGAAGACGGTCGTGACGGACAGGATGAAGCTCGTCGGCTGATAGACATAGCTCATCTCCATCAGCACGCGATCCAGCGCCAGGTCGGCGTACGGCAGTTCCATGGCCGAGGCGGAGGACACCGTATCGTTCACAATCATCAGTGTGCCAAGGGGTTCCGTCGAACCGCGCTTCTGCAGCAGAACGGTTCCGGCCCCGCCCTTGAGCGCGGGAAGAGCCCCGCCGCCGAAGGCCTGGAGCTTTTTCGCGTCGAACGGATTCGGCGTCCCGAGCGCGTTGCAGACCACATGGAGCCGGCCGCCGCCGCCGCCCACCTTGTTCGTGGCGCCGGAACCGTTGGCGGAGATGACGCCCGATCCCAGAAGTGAGTCGCAGTCGATCCAGAGCGAACCGCCCGAGCCGCCGGCGTTGGTCGTGGCAAGCCCGTCGGCGGTAAGCGCGCCGTCCACGCTCACGGCGCCGCTGGCAACAATCCGGATGGCCCCGCCGCCGGCGGTGGTGGTGCCGGATCCAAGGATGGCGACATTGGAGATCGTTCCATAGACCCAGCCTGCCACGCCGCCGGCGTACCCGCCGTATCCGCCCGCATTGGAGAGGCGCGCGCTGGCCAGCGTGGAACTGTCAAAGCCCTTGCCGTCCGCATTCAGCGATCCGCCGGCTTCAATCGTGAGGTTCGACACGGCCAGCGTCACGCCCAGGCCGCGGATAGAATTGGACACGCCTCCCGCCGCGGCATTGATGGCCAGCAGGTTGCCCATGCAGCGCACCGTGCCGCCGCTCTGGATCGTGAGCGAATTGAAGGTGAACGTGTTCTCGCCCTCGTTGCAGTCCAGCGTCAGCACCACGCCGTTGGAGACCACGCAGTCGCCGAACGTCATGCTGTTGCCGAGGATGAAGCTCGTGCCGTAGGGCGCGAAGTTGGCCAGCGTGGCGCCAGACGACCCCGCGGACGCCGGCAGGATCAGCGAGCCGGCCTGGCCGCGGTTGAAAACGTTGCCGCCCGTCCCGCCGCGGGCCACGAGCAGGCCGGTGAAGTTATTCACCACACCGCCAATGTCGATACGACCTCCGCCGCCGCCACCGCCACCCGTCAAGACCGGGGCGCCATTGGCCGTGATGCGGCCGCTGCCCTCAAGGGTGCCGGACGCGATCCAGACCGACCCGCCGGACGATCCTTCGGAACCCGTGGCGGCTTGTACCGCATCGGCGGACAGCGCGCCGTTCACCGTGATGGTATCCGACACGATCAGCTTGATCGCGCCGCCTCCGACGTGGCCATGCTGATTGCCCGAACTGCCCAGGGCGGTCGGCCCGACCGCGGGACCATATGGAGGCGCGCGCTTGGAGATGTCGCTGTACGCCACCGTGGCGGTGTTTCCGCCCGGCTGGCCGCCATAGCTGGCCGCCGTGACATTAAATGTCGGCGCGCCGCCAGGTCCCGTGCCTGAAGCCCCGTATAACGATGAAACATACGAATACTTGGCGGACGGGAAGCCCTCGTTGTCGGAATTGATGCTGCCGCCCGCCTCGATCAAGATGTTCGAGGCCACAATCGTCATGCCGTGGCCGTAAGGATTGTGCGGCGTGCCGCCGGCATCCGCGTTGACGGCATAATAGTCGCCCAGGCTCACGAAGTTGCCGTTGCTCTGGACCGTCAGCGTGCCGACCGTCACCACGGTTTCGTCGTTGTAGGCCTGCACCCGGACCGACACGCCACTGGTGACCGTCATGGTGCCGAAGGTCAGGCTGTTGCCGAACGTGACATTCGTAAAGGACGGGATAAAACTATCCAGCGTCAGGCCGGTTCCCGCGGATTGGGGGAACAGGATCGAGCCCGGGTACCCCCGGCGCATCGTGTGCGTATAGAGATTGGCGGCCGTGCTGTAGTTCCCCATGCCGGGCAGCACTTCAAAGATGCCCGCGAAGTTGTTGGTCGTCGAACTGATGTCGATGCGCCCGCCGCCGCCGCCCGCGGAATTGGTATCCGTCTGTCCGTTCGCGCGGATCAGGCCGGCGCCCGACAACGTGCCGCCCTCGATCCAGATCGAACCGCCCGCGCCACCGGCCGAGCCATCCGTGACCATCAGGGTGGTCGGGCCCACGCAACTGGCGGACAGCGTGCCGTCGATCGTCACCGCGCCGGGCACCTTCAGATGCAGGGCGCCGCCGCCAGGCAGGGTTCCGCCGCTTCCCAGCTCGGTCGGCGCCCCGGGACTCCCATAGCGCGGGATCGGGTTCGAATAAGACGAATAGGTGCCACCGTAGCCGCCGTGGCTGGCGCCCTTCGCACCCGACGCCCACACGCCGTATTGCGAACGGTTGACGATGGCCTTCGCGGGTCCCTGAAGGACCCCGAACCCGCTATTGTCGGCATTCAGGCTCGCGCCGGAAGCCACCGTGACGGAGGCGGCCTTGATCGTGTAGCCGACGCCATACGGATTGTCCAGCGTGCCGGCGCCGATGGCCGTCGTATCGCCCTGGAGAACGAGGGCGCCGGAGTTGACCGCCAGGTCCCCGGTCAGGCTGAGCACCATGGAGCCGGAGGCCGCCCCCTTGGCCAGGGTCACCGTGCCGGTATACCCCGTATCCAGCGTCATGGAGCCCAGCGGCCCGTTGATGCTGTTGAAGCCCGCCGCGCAGTTCCCGGAACTGGTCCCGTCGAAGAGCACCGTGTCGCCCGGCTGCGGAATGTTCCCGCTCGACCAGTTGGTGGCCGTGGTCCAGGAGCCGGAGCCGATCCAGACGTTGGTCTGGACTGCCAGGCGGCAATAGGCGACAAGCGTATTGCCGAAGTTGGTCAAGGCCCAGTCGCCCGCAGCCAGGAAGCTGTTCGTCTCGAGGGTGTAATCACCCGGATTCAGATCGCTCATCGCGGGAGCCGTGAGAACCCGGATGACGACGCTGGCGTTGGTCGGGATGTCCAGGGTCTGGCCCAGGGAGTTCAAGCTGATGATCAGCTTGTTGCCCGGGGCCACAGGCCCGACGATGCCGTTCGCAACCAGGTTGCCGTACCCCTGCCCGGCCGCGCCGGCGAGATCGGTCACGTCACAGGTGTAGACGGCGCTGTCGGCCCAGGCCAGGTCCTCCACGGTCAGCGTTCCCGGCCCATCCGCGCCGGGCTCGATGCCGGCCGCCGCGTCCAGGGTCACCAGGCCGCCTTGCAGAATGCCCGTGCCGTCCAGCGACGCGCCCGCGCGAACGTCCACATTTCCCGAACCGGTGGCGGAACCGCTCGCATTGGAGACGCGCAGCGTTCCGTTGCTGACCAAGGTGTTGCCGGAATACGTGTTCAGCGCGCCCAGGGCCAGCACTCCTGTGCCGACCTTGGTCAGGGAAAGCGTGCCCGCCCCATCCGTCAGCCATACCGCTGACGTGGACGACATATCCCCGGCGCCGATCGTCAGCGTGGCGCTGCCGGTGGAGTTGGAAATCCGCCCGGAGCCCGCCAGCCCGTTCAGGGTCTCGCTGAAGCCGTTAAGCTCAAGCACCGTTCCGGACACCAGGTCCACCAGCCCCTTGCCCGCGCCGTCGGGAATGACCTCGCCCGCGCCCAGCGTCAACTGGCCCTGGGCGATCACCGTATCGCCGCCGTATGTGTTGGCGCCGGACAACGTCAGGTTGCGGGAGCCGGACTTGACGATGCCGAACCCGTTGCCGCCGTCGCTGATCGCGCCGGTCACAAGCGTGTCTCCGTTCACGGACGAAATCAGCCGGTCATTCGAATCCAGTTCGACCGCCAGGCCGATCGTCTGCAGGTTGGTGCTCGTATTGATCATGTTGCCGGCCAGTTTCACCGCATTGCCGGTGAGAACGAAGGGATCGGCCGCGGCGTCGAACGAGAGGCCGCTGAAGCGCGTGCCGGCCAGGTAATCATTGACCGGGGTCGGGCGCACAGCGCCGGAAAACACCAGGAGATCGTCCGCCGAGGGAGCGGCATCCAGGGTCCAGTTGGTGGCCGTCAGCCAGTTGTCGTCCGCGCCGCCGCCATCCCACATGGAGCCGCCGCCGATGGTCACGGTCACCCAACCGTCCTTCAGGGCGAACACATACCCCTTGTCCGGCGCGGGATTGCCGACGGACAGCAACCCGGGCCCGCCGCCGAGAATGGCGCCGGCATACTGGATGAGGTTGTAAGTTCCATCGGTTGTCCAGCTATTGGTCGTGCCTTCCTCATACAGGTAAACGCTGCCGCCGTTGAGGGTCAGGTTGTCCGACCCGACCAGCACGATCGTGTCGTTCGTCGGAGCGCTGCTGAACTTGAACACGGCCTTGCTGTCGGCCGAGAGCGTCAACCCGCCCGCCGTCAGGAAACCACCCGCGCTGGCATCGGCGCCGGGCGCAACCGCTCCGAACGCGTACAGGCGGATGCCCGGCCCGACCGACCCGGTTCCGCTGATGGTGGCGTTGCTACGGACGCTCACCGGGGACGTCGTGGTCCAGTAGTCGTTCGTGGTGGCAATCGAGCCGGTCACTTTCAGCCGGCCTTCGTTGACGATGGTATAGCCGACATAGCGATTGGCTGCCGCCAGCTCCAGGGTTCCGGGCCCGCCCTTGAAGAAGTAGGCGACCCCGCTGGCCGTTCCGACGGGGTTCGTCAGGCTGTTCAGCACGCCGTTCAGGGTCAAGGTGGTGTCCGGGTTGGCCACGAGGATCGAGCCCTCGTCCTGGTCCGTCTGCCCCATCCAGCCCCGCATGCCCAGGATCCGGCAATTCGGCGCAATCACCATGCTCCGATCCATCGCAACCGACGGACCCGTGTATTCCAGCTGGCCGTGCAGCTGGATGTTGGCCTCGTCGGCGGTCGCCGCTCCGATGCTGCTGGGCTGCCCGCCATCGGCAAGATACGCCACGCTCAGGATGCCGCCGCCCGACGGCTCCGTGCGGCCGGTGTAGGTGCTGTTCGTGGCGGTCAGGAAGGCGCGGTAGCCGGATCCACTCTTGACCACCCGGCCCGTGCCCGTGAGGACAGCGCTGCAATACACATCCGGAACGCCGGCACCGTTCCTCAGGTCGAGCACACCCAGGGCCAGCGAGCCCGAGCCGCTGATGGCGCCGGCGGTGATGGAGATCGTCCCGACCGTGTCGTTGTAGCCGCCGATATCCAGGACCGCGTTAGAGCCGCCGATCGTGATGGCGTTGCCGCCCAGCGGGTCGTTGCACCCGTAAGCCAGGGTGCCATCGGAGATCGTGATGGCGCCGGTGAAGGCATTGGTGTTGGCCAGCACCAGGGTGCCCGCCCCGTCCTTGGTCAGCGCGCCCGCGCCGGTGTTGATGGCGGTGGCCACCACGGTCGTGCCGGCGCCGCCGATCGTCAGCGCGAAGGCGCCGGTGACGGCGGAGGCCGAATTCAGGGTCAGCGTGCCCGCGTCGGAATTGATGCGGGCAGCGCCTCCCAGCGTGATGGCGCCGCCAAAGGCGTTCTCATCCTGCATATTGCGCAGCGCGCCGTTGGACGCCACGCCCAGGCCGCTCACCGTCAGCGCTTCATCCCCGATGATGATGCCGCCCTGCAGCTGGAGCGTGGCTCCCGAAACCACGAGGGTGCCCGTCGCCGTGCTGCCCAGGGCGCTGGCATGCTGCGCGTTCAGCACGCCGTTACTGACGATTGTGAGGCCCGCATAATCGTTGGCGCCGGACAGGACCAGCGGATAGGCGCCGATCTTGGTGATCCCGTAACCCGCCCCGCCGTCCCCGATGGTCCCGCTGACCGTCAGGTCGTTGGACGCGGCGTTGAACGCACGCGAGCCATAGGTCAGGACCAGCGGCAGGGCCAGTGTCTGCGGGAGCGCACTGTAGTTGATCACATGGCCGCCCAGGCCGACCGCATTGCCGGTCAGCGTGAAGGAGCCCGCAGGAGCGGGCGAATCGCTGAAGACGATGGCGCCGTTCGTGAACCCGACCAGGTCGTTGTTGGGGTTCAACCGGTTAGTCCCCGCGAAGGTGATCCCGCTATAAGGGGACAGCGCGGCATCCGGATTCCAGTTGGTGATCGTGGACCAGTTGTCGTCCGAGCCTTCGCCGTCCCACGTGGCGCCGGAAGCACCCATGATGCGCACCTTGATCCACCCGTCTTCGGTGAAGAACGTATAAAGCGTATCGGGAAGCGGATTCAGCACGGCCATGTTGTTCACCGACCCCAGCAGCGAACCCGAATACTGGATCAGCTTGTAGACGCCGTTGACTTTCCAGGTGTTGGTGCTTCCCTGCTCGACGAAGGAGGCGCGTGTGACCGGGTAGACGCCCACATTGCCGGTCACCAGGATCATGTCATTGGTCGTGGCATTGAACTCATACACGGCCGTGCTGTTGTTGGTCAGCACCAGCTGCGCCGTCGTGATCGACAAGGGACCGCCGGCCTGGCCGTCCAAGCCGGGCGCGAGCGAGGAACCGCCGAACAGCACATTGCCAGACACCGACACGGTGCCCGTTCCGCCGAGGATGCTGCCGACGAAACTCTGGATCGAGGAGCCCCGCGCCAGGCCGTTCACCACGAGTGTTCCGCCGCCCTGCGTGATGCGCCCGCCTTGGGCAGTATATCCGCCGGTCATCTGGCAAGGACCGATCCAGAAGTTCGTGCCGTTCAGGACGATCTTTCCCTGACCCTGGGAGAACAGGCCGCCGCTCCCGTTGGATTGATTGCCGTTCAGCGTGAGCGTGGTCCCCGGATTAAGCACCTCAACCAGGACGCTGGCCGTCATGTTAAGATCACGATCAATGGCCACGGAATTCCCCGCGTAAGTAAACAGGCCGGCGCTGAGCGTGAAGTTTGCGGCCGAATTGTCGGAGGCGCCGATGCTGCTGGGTTGACCGCCATCGGCCAGCGCGGTAGCCACCACGGCTCCTCCGCTGAGCGTGAAGCCGCCCGTAAAGGTGTTCGACTCGGCCAGCGCCAGCGTGGGACTATATCCAGATCCCGCCTTGGTCAAACGCCCGGGCCCGCTGATCACACCGCCAACGGTCAGCTTGTTGGCGGTTGTCGTCAGAGTCACGTTATTGTTCAACGCCACACCGCCCGAGCCCAGGTCGAGGTTGGTGCTGCCCTTGAACGTGAAATTGGAGTTCCAAGCGCAGGTCGATTCTCCCGCCAGAACCAGATTCGCGCCGGACGCATTGTCAACCGTGCCGCCATTGATCACGAAGGCGCCCGCGCCCAGCGCGTCCGGATGGGCCAGGTTCAGCGTGCCGACGTTCAGCGTCACGCCGCCGCTGAACGTGTTGGCCGCGGACAGGGTCAGCCCCCCCGCTCCATTCTTGACCAGCGACCCTGTTCCATTGGCTTCGCCAATCGAACCCGCCGCCACCACCGTGCCGCTGGCCACGTTGAACGTGCGCACGCCGGAATCAAGCGCCAGGGGAAGGTTGATCGTCTGCGTGTTCAAGCTGTAGCTGGCCAGGTTGCCGAACAGATTGACGGCGTTGCCGTTCAACCGGAACGGGGAGGCCCCGGCGTTGAACGTAAGACCGCCGAACACCGTTCCGGCCGTGTTGCTGTTGATGTTGGACGTCAGCCAGTTGCCGCCGTTGCCCGCGAAGGTCAGCACGTCATAGGCCGCCGGAATGCCGCCGGTCCAGTTGGACTCGGTCAGCCAGTTCCCATCATCGGGCGACGCGCCCGACCAGATCTTAGTCGAACTGCCGATCGACACGCGCAACTGGTTCGGGCTGCCCGCCAGCACGCCGAACGAATAGGACTTTCCGGCCGCCGGATTCTTCACCGTCAGGCTCGCGGGGCTTCCGCTCAGCGCGCCCTCGAACGTGACCAGCGTGTAGACGCCGTCGTTCGTCCAGGCCGTCGCCGTTCCCTCTGCCGTCAGCGTCACGTCGCCTCCGGCGATCGTCAACCCGGCCGTGTCCGTCACCGCGATCCGGTCGTTGGCATCGGGCCCGGTCGCGAACTCGAACGCATTGGTGCCGCCGGCATACAGGGTCAGGCTTCCCACCGTCAGCACGCCGCCCGCCGTGCCGGTCAGGCCCGGCGCCACGAGTCCGCCGGCCTTGTTGTAGACCTGGCCGCCAATGATGCCGGTGCCGGACAGCGCGCCGCTGCTGTTGAGGGTCACATCGCCCGGCCCGGTGGCGGAACCCGATCCGTTAAGCACCCGCAGCAGGCCGGCATTGACGGTCGTCAGTCCCGAATAGGTGGACGCGCCGGTCAGCGTCAGGATACCGGAGCCGCTCTTGACGAGGCCCCATGAGCCGTTGGTCTCGCCGATCGCCGCCAGCGCGCCGAGGACGATCTCGCCCGCCGCCGCGTTGAACAGGCGGGTTCCCGAATCCAGCGCGAGCGGCAGGTTGACCGTCTGCACATTCGTGCTGTTATTGACGATATCGCCGTGCAGGCGGAGGGCGTTCCCGACCAGCTCGAAGGCGGAGGCCCCGGAATTGAACACGATGCCCGCAAACCGGGTCGCTTCCGCGTTATCGTTGCTGTTGCCGACCAGCGCGCCGGCGAATGTCAGCCGTTCATTCTCGAGCGGATGGGACGGATTCCAGTTCCCGTCGGCGGTCCACAGGCCGTCCGCCGCGCCGGTCCACACCTTGTCCGCGCCGCTGATCAGCACATACAACTGGCTGGGCACGCCATTGGACACGCCGAAGGTATACGACTTGCCGGCCGCCGGGTTCTTCACCGTCAACGCCGTCAGTCCGGATCCGCCCAGCGTTCCGCTGAACGCGACCAGGTTATACAGGCCGTCGGTCGGCGCCCAGGCGTTGGTCGTCCCCTGCTGATACAGGTAGATATCGCCGCCGTTGATGGTCAGGCCGTTGAGGTCGTTCACGGCAACCGAATCGAACGTCGTCGCATCCAGGAACTCGAAGGCGTTGGTGCTTCCGGCGGACAGCACAAGACTGCCTACGGTCAGCGCCTGTCCGGCCGTTCCGGTGTTTCCGGGGGCCAGGGTGGCACCGCTCTTGACGGTGACAACGCCGTTCGCGGCGCCGTCGCCGGCCAGCGTGCCGGAGCTGTTCACGCTGACGGCGGACGCGGCGGCCAGCGATCCCGGCGCGTTGACGACCAGCGCGCCGCCATTGACCGTGGTGGCGCCGGCATAGATGTTGGCGCCCGTCAGGATCTGGGTCCCCGCGCCGGCCTTGGTCAGGCCGCCCGCCCCCTCGATGACGCCGGAGAACGAGAGGCTCCCGGCAAGGTTGGTCAGGGTCACGGTGCCCGCGCCCAGCGTCACGCTGCCGCCGCCGGCGCCCAGGTCGCCCAGCGACCGGAAGGCTTCGGCGAAACCGTTCAGGTTCAGCCGGCCGGAGCTGTTGATCAGCACCGTCGCCGTATCCAGAATCTGGTTGGCCGTCAGCAGTTTGACCGTGTCGGCGCCCGCGCCGCCCAGGCCGTCGCCGATTTCAAGCGGGCCGGGAACGGAATTGACGGCCGCGGTCTTGCCCAGCTGCAGCTCGCCGGCCTTGACCGCGGTGACGCCGGTATAGGAGTGAGCGGCCGCGCCCTGGAACGTGATCGTGCCGCTGCCGGTGACGGTCACGGAGCCGGTGCCGCTGATGACGCTGCCGTAGGAAAGCGCGCCCGAGCGGTTGAAGGTCAGCGAGCCGTTGTTGACGATCGCATTTGTTCCCAAATTGCCCGTTGCGCCGCCGTCGCCAACCTGCAGCGAGCCGTCCTGGATCAGCGTCTGGCCGCCGTAGGTATTGGCGCCCGTCAGGATCAGGGCCGCCGGACCGCTCTTCACGATGCCGAGGCCGGACGTCACTTCGCCGATGGCGCCGCCGATGATCAGGTCCTGCGTTTCGGCGTCAAAGAGCCGATGGCCCTGCGCCAGGGTGATCGCCAGGCTGACCGTCTGTGTGTTCGCGCTCTCGTTCACCACGCTGCCGCTCAAGGTGATGGCGTTGCCGCCAACCGTGAAGGGTTCCGCCGAGCCGCCGAAGACGAGGCCGCTAAACAGGGTGTTGTCCCCAAAATCGTTATTCGGCGCGAGGCGGCTGGCGCCGTCGAACACCAGGCCGCTGCCGGCCGCCGGCGCGGCGTCGTTCGTCCAGTTCAGGCCCGTGGTCCAGTTGTCGTCCGCGCCGCCGCCGTCCCAGACGGAGGCGTCGCTGATGGTCAGGGTGATCCAGTTCCCCTGGACGCCGAAGCTGTACAACTTGGAGGGATCGGGGTTCTGGACGGCCAGCGCGCCAAGGTTGCCGCTGTAAACGCCGGTGAACTGGATGAGGTTGTAGACGCCCGGAGTGGTCCAGGCGTCGTTGGTGCCTTCCTGGAACAGGAACACGCCGGCGGCGCCCAGCGTCAGCCCGGCGCTGTTCGTCACCACGAGGGTGTCGTTGGTCGGGGCGGCGGAAAATTCGAAAGCCAGGAGGCTGCCGGCATTGAGCGTCAGGCGGCCGACCGACAGGCTGCCGCCGGCGGAACCGTCGAGTCCGGGGGCAACGGTGGCGCCCGCGTTCTGGACAACCGTGCCCGCGATGCGGCCGTTGCCGGCCAGCGCGGCGCCGTTCATCACCGCGACGGGCGTGAGCCCCGCCAGGGCGCCCGTGATCTTCAGGGTGCCATTGCTGACGATCGTGGCCCCGGTATGCAGGTTCGTGCCGCCGAGGGTCAGGCTGCCGGCGCCGTTCTTGATCAACCCGCCGGTGGTGGCCGTGTTGGGGCCCGAGACTGTCAGGCTCGCGCCTGCGTCGACCATGTCCCACGTGCTCGTGGTGGCGGCGGTCAGGGTGAAGCCGCGGTCCGTGTCATACGCGCCGGCCGGGGCCGTGAACTGCAGCGTGCCGCCGGACAGAACCAGGTTGGTGGACGAGGCGGAGGACTGCCCGATGGGGCTCGGCACGCCGCCGTTGGCGAGGGACGGGATGCGCAGGGTACCGGCGCCCACGGACGTGAAACCCGTGTAGGTGTTGTTCGTTCCGGAGAGGGTGAAGACGCCGGTGCCGCCCTTGCCCAGGGAACCGGCGCCGCTGATGACGCCCGAGAATTCAGACGAGAGATTGTTGGTGCCGCCCACGGTCAGCGTGTTGGCGACAAGCACCACGCTCGCCGTCCCGGACGGGCTGTTCGTGTTGGAAAGCGCGCCGATCGTCTGGCTGCCGCCCGAGCCGAAGATGGCGCCATCGGCCACATCCACTATGGCCACGGCTCCCAGCGCGGGAGAGACGAGGGAGTTCAGCCGGCCTTCCACGATGCGGACCAGGGAGCCGTTGACGAAGCTCGAGATGGCGGTGCCGAACGACAGGGTGCCGTTGCCGGTCTTCGTGATGATCCGGGGAATGCCGCCGTCGGCCAACCCGCCCATGCTCACGGCCATGGGCACGCCCGCGTCGTTGCCGAAGACATTAAAGGTCGGGTTGCCGGTCAGCGTCGTGGTGCCGAAGGCGAGGTTGTTCGTGCCGCCGGTCACATTCGTCCCGGGGGTCATCTCCACCTGGTAGGGCCCGAAAGTGGGGTTATTCAGCGTGGTGACAATGCCGGTGCCCGGGGTGGCCCGATCGAATACGAGACGGGAATCGCCGCCCACATTAATCACGTGGGACTTGGCCGAGGTGTCCGAGGCGAACACGACGGTGCCGGTGTTCAGGATGATCGCGCCCGTGGAGCCGAGCGAATCGGAGGTCGCGCCGGGCACGCCTCCGATGACCAGCGTGCCGCCATTCAGGGTCGTGGCGGCGGTCGTCCGGGCCGTTGTGCCGTATAACAGGAGACGGCCGGAACCCGACTTAGTGAAGGTGTAATTGCCGATCAGCCCCCCGAGGGTCAGATCAATGTTGGACGGCACATCGAAGAGCGCCCCGCTGGTCAGGGTAATGGCGCCGAACGTCAGGGAGCCCAGGCCGTCGTTCGCGTTGCCGCCGACGGCCAGGTAGAGCGGGTTGGCCCCGGTGGCCAGGGCGCCCAGGGTATGCGCCAGGCCGGGGCCGGACGTGGCCCGGTCCAGCACGATCGTGGACGCGCCCGACAGCGTGGTATTATAGGCGTTGATGCTGGAGTCGGCCGCCAAATCAAGCGTGCCGCCGGCCAGCGTCAGCGCGGTCGCCGTGGTGTTGGTGCCGAGGGCGCCCGGATGGCCCGCCACCAGCGTGCCGGCATTGAGGCGGGTGATGCCGCCATAGGAGTTGGACGCCGTGAGAGTCAGGGTGCCGCTCCCGGACTTGGTCAGCGCGCCGCTCACGCCGGTAATGACGCCGGGGAACGTGGCCGACAGGTTGTTGGTGTTGTCGCCGATCGTCAGCACGACGGCGCCATTGAGGGCCACCGAGGCGGTGTTCAGCACGGCACCCGTGCTCGTCAGCGTGCTGACGGTCAGGCTGGCGCCGGGGCTGAACACGGCGCCGTCGGCCACATCCACGGCCGGCACGGGCCCGAGGGCCGTGGCGTTGTTCACGTTGAGCCGGCCGGCGAGAACGCGCGCCAGCGTGCCGTTCGTCATGCTGGCCGCCGCCGTGCCCAGGAACAACTGGCCCGCGCCCTCCTTGGTGACCGTGCGGACCACGCCGCCATCATTCAGGGCGCCCAGGGTCAGGCTGGACAGGGCGGCGCCGTTGGAATGAACGTTCAAGATCGGATCACCCGACAGCGCAGTGGCGCCGAAGATCACGCCGGCCATGCCGCCGGTGACGGAGGCGCCCGCGTTGACCGTCAGCGTCTGGCCGCCCAGGGCGAGGGTCCCGAGGGTGTTGGTCACGCCCATGCCGTTGGCCGGCAAATCGGAAACCAGGGTCGCGTCGTTGGCCAGCACCGTGTTACGCAGGAACGCCAGGCCGGTGGCGGTCGCCATCTGCAATTCGCCGCCGTTGATCGTGAGGGCCGAGGCGCCCGCGCCGAGGGCCTGCGCGGAGGATGTCGCCCGCAGCGTGCCGGCGGCCAGCGTCACCGCGCCGGTGAACGTATTGACGCCGGCCAGGGTCAGCAGGCCGCCGTCGTTCTTGGTCAGCGTGCCGGCCCCGATGGCGATGGGGTCGACCACGGCGATGGCGCCCGCGCCGCCGAACATCAGGTTCTGGGCTGTCCCCGTAATCGCATTGCCCGCCGCCACGTCCAGGGTCAGCGTGCCGGCGTCCGACTCGATCAGCGTAGGCGCCGCCAGGGTGATGAGGCCCGCGAAGGAGTTGGTGTCCTGGACATTGCGCAGGGCGCCGTCGCCCGCCGTGCCCGTGCCCGCCAGCGACAGGGCCTCCGCGCCCACCGCGATGCCGCCCTGCAGCTGGAGGGCCGCGTTGGCGGCCACCGCCACGCCGCCCGTCGTCGCGCCCAGCGCGGCGCTGTTCCGGATATTCACGGCGCCCTCGCCGACCGCCACGGAGCCCGCGAACGTGTTGGCGGCCGCCAGGATCAGCACGCCGGCGCCCGTCTTGACGAGGCCGTTCGTCTCGCTGTTGTCGTCGATGGCGGCGTTGACGGCAATGTCGCCCGCCCCGCCGAAGATCCGGTTGCCCATGTTCAGCGTCACCGGCAGGTTCACCGCCTGCGGCTGCGCGCTGTTGTTGATCACGGGCCCCGTCAGCTTGAGGGCGTTGCCATAGAGCGAGAAAGCGCCCGCAGTCGCGTCAAACACCAGGCCACTGAAGCGGGTGCCGGCCGGATAATCGTTGGTGTTGGCCAACTGGGTCGAGCCGGCGAAGGTCAAGGCCGCGTTGACGCCCGGGGCCACGCCCGAGGTCCAGTTCGCGGGCGTCTGCCAGTTGGCGTCAGTCATGCTTCCGCCGTTCCAGACATTCTGATCGGCCGTGGTGCCGATGGCCAGAATCACCCAGCCGCCCGAGACGCCCACGGCGTAGGTGCGACCGGCCTCGGGATTGAGGACGGTGAGATTCGTCGCACTCCCGACGAGGGCTCCGCTGTACTGGATCAGGTTGTACGTGCCGGGGGTTGAAAAGGCGTTCGTGGTTCCTTCCGTATACAGGTAGAAGCCGGCCGCGTTGGTGAGGGTAAGCCCCGCGGTATTGGTGACGACCAGCGTGTCGTTCGTGGGGGCGGCGCTGAACTCGAAAGCCAGGGTGCCGCCCGGATTGAGGGTCAGGCGGCCGACCGTCGTGGTCGTGCCGGCGGCGCCGTCCTGGCCGGCGGCCAGGAGGCCGAACGTGGTGACCGCGCCCGCGATGCGGCCGCTTCCGCTCAGGCGGCCGGCGGGATACACCACCACGGGGGACAGGCCCGTCATGACGCCCGTCACGTTGAACGTGCCGTTGCTGATGGCCGAGACGCCGGAGTGGTAGTTGGTGCCGGCCAGCGTCAGCGTGCCGGGTCCGTTCTTGACGAAGCCGCCGGTCGTCGCCGTGTTGGTGCCCAGGAGGATCAGGGTTGTCAGGGGGTTGGTGATGTCGAACGCACTGAGCGTGGCCGCCGTCAGCGTGTAGCCGCGGTCCGTGCTGTAGCTGCCCGCCGGCGCCGCAAAGCGCAGCTGGCCGCCGCCAAGCACCAGGTTGGTCGCGCCCCGGTCGGCCTGGCCGAGGTTGCAGACCGTGCCGCCGTTCGCGATATTCGTGATGCTCAGCACGCCGCCGTTGAGGGTCGTGATGCCCTGGTAGCTGTTGGTGCCGCCCAGCACCCAGGTGCCGGTGCCGATCTTGGTCAGGTGCGTCCGGCTGGCCGCCGCGTTGTTCGGGATGGACCCCAGCAGGACGCCCACGCCCGGAGCGGTGCCGGTCAGCGTCAGCACCTTGGCGCCCGCGCCGCTGGCCGTCATCGGGCTGGTCAGCGTCAGGCTTCCCGTGTTGGTGACTTCCAGGATGGCCCCGCCCGTGGTGCCGGTCAGGTCGATCACCCGGTCGCTCGTCGAATCGGCCGTTCCGATATACCGGAGGCCGCCGGCCACGGTTGTCGCGCCGATATAGATCGTGCCGGTCGCAACCGACATCTGGCGGCCGAGCGAACTGGCCACGCCCAGGTTGTCGAGGTTCACGATTTCCAGCGTGCCGGCGGTGATCAGCGTCTTGCCCGCGTAGGTGTTGGACGGATGGCTGAGCGTGGTCACGCCCGCGCCGGACTTGCTCAGGTACGAACCGGTTGAACCCGCCAGCGACACGCTGCACGTGGCGGCCGCCGCATTGTTGAAGGCGAAATTGGTGGTGCAGGTCAGCGTGCCGGATCCCAGGATCGAGCCCGCCGTCAGGGTCACCGTGCCCACCGTGTCGGTATAACTTTGCAGGTCGAGAACGGCGCCGGCGCCGTTCACGGTGACGGCGTTCGTGCCGAGGGCGTTGTCAATCCCGTAGCGCAGCGTGCCGCCCGAGACGGTGGTGATACCCGCATACATGTTGGTGGCGCCGAGCGTCAGCGCGCCCAGCCCCGCCTTGGTCATGCCGCCCGAGGTGCCCGCAATGGCGGCCGCGAAGTTGACGTCGTTGCTGTTGCTGTCCAGGGTGACCACGAACGTGCCGTTCGTGAGCCGCGGGGTGATGTCGTCGGTGTTCCCCGCCAGCCACTGGATCGTGGCCGCCGCGCCCAGCACAATCGAGCCCGTGCCGAAACCGCCGCTCGCGAAGCTCACGCCGCCCGCGGCAATGACCGTGCCTCCCGCGTAGGTGTTGCCGCCGGGGTTGCTCAGCGCCAGCGTGCCGGCGCCCGTCTTGACCAGGGTGCCGTTCGAAATCTCGCCGGACAGCCTCGCATCGATCACGGCGGTTCCATTGTCGACCTGCACGGTGCGGCTGCCCGAGTTCAGATTGACAGGGTTCTGAAAATTAACGGCGTTGCTGGAATAGGTCGCCGACAGGATCAGCACGTTGGTCAGGGGAACAAAACCGCCCGTGTTCCACGTGACGCCAGCGGACGCCCCCCCGAGGTTGACGATCCGGTCGAGGCCGACCGCGGCGAACCCGCCGTTGCCGAGCCACTGCACCTCGCCCGCGCCCGTGCCCAGCGGCCGCAGGAAGTCCCCGTTCGCCAGCCCCAGCACCGCATTGCTGTTGATCGTGAGGTTGCCGGTTCCCCCGCTCGCCCCGATGCCGCCGGGCAGCGAGTAGGCGTTGCTGCAGATGACGTTCCCGCCCAGGAGGCGCAGGGGGCCGTCAAAGGTGTTGGCCCCGTTCAGGTACAGCGTACCCGGGCCCACCTTCTCCAGGCCGCCGCCGCCCGTTCCCGACAGGTTGCCCGCCAGCGTGACCGGCATGGTTGTGCTATCGACCTGCACACGGCGGACGGTGTCGCCAAGGTTGATGGCGTTCAGGAAAAACAGCGGGCCCACAGCCGAGACGTTGTTCAACATCAGAACCTGGGGGTTGAATGTGGCATCGCCCCATGTGATTTCGGCCCCGCTGCCGCCCAGGTTGTAGGTGCCGCCCGCCGCGATGCCGCCGTTGAAGCCGCTCATGCCGGCCGGCAACTGCACCTGCCCGTCGCCCGTCCCGAGCGCGCGGGTGAACGGGGTGTTCATGGCTTCGAAAACAGCCTGGGTGGAGCCGATAATGGTGAGCGCGCCCAGGTTCGGGATGCAGGCGTTCGAGGCCGCCACCATGCCGTTCGAGATCGTCAGGCCGCCGGAATAATCGTTCAGCGCGCTCGTCAGGACCAGCTTGCCCGTCCCGGTTCCCACTTTTGTGATGGCGAAAGGCCCGGTCACGGGGCCGTTCAGGGTCAGGCTGCCGGCGGCCGACACGCCGATATAGCTGTCGGCGGTCAGCGTCAGGGGGTTTGTCACCAGGCTGGCGGCCGTCGCGCTGCTGTTAAGCAGCGCGCCGCCATTGTTCACGCCCTTGCCGGCCAGGAAGACGGGTTCGCCCACGTTCGCGATATTCACGTCCAGCGAGGCGCCGTCGGCGATCGTGGTGACGGTCCCGGTCGCGCCAAGACCAAAGAGATGGCCCACCTTGATCGTGCCCGCGAAATTGGTAATGGTCCCGAAAAAGTTGCTATTCACCCCGCTCAGGGACAGGATGCCCGTGGTGTTGCTGATCATCAGGGGGCCGTTGCCCGAAATCGGGCCGGTCAACAGGCTTGTTCCGCCGCCGGTGAAATCCAGGTTATTCGTCCCCATATTCACGGAATTCGTCAGGGTCAGGCTCCGGTTGCCACCCACGATCCAGGCCTGCCCGTTGGTCAGCACCACGGGCATATTCACAACCAGGCTCCGCGTGCCGGTCGCCCACGACCAGTCAATGCCGGCCGATCCCAAATGCAACGCGTTGCCTGTCTTAAAGGTGATGGTAACGGTGGCGCCCGGATTGCCCGTGCCGTAAAGAATACCATTCCAATAAAGATTCACGCTTGCCGACGAACCCGTCGTGCAGTTGGCCGCCAAGGCACACGTCGCATCCCACATGGCGATATCCGCCGAGGTGGGCGCCGTGCCCCCCGTCCAGGCCGCACCCTTGTCCAGCATATTGGTGGTGTTCGCCCGCTGGATCGTAAGGGCGTGCACCGGCAGGGCCCAGCCTGCCAGGACCCCCAGGGCCATGACTAGAAGGAGGCGGGGAATCGTCATCAGTCGCATCCGGGCATCATTTAGGAACATTTTCATGGTCTCTCTCCAATTAACACGAGGGGAAGTCAATAAACCGACGGGATAAAAAAGAAATTGAAAACGGAAACACGACCGGTTTCCGAGTATGAGCGACTAGAATAGAACTGTTCAAAACGGAATAGTCCCTCCTGAAAAAAGTAATATTCTAATATGACAACCTTATGAACACCAATATAAAATCTAATTTTTAAGTCTTTTCCCGCTTAATCAGTCGAATTCGGATATTACACGTGTATAATGCATATACTTATAAGAATTGATCAATCGATTGCTTCAAAGCGTCTTTATCCCATCATGGGCGCATTCAGATGCCTGCAGCGACCCTGCAACTGGGAAAGAGAGTCCGTGAATACTCTCGCTAGTCCAGTATAACCAGTCCGGACACGGTTTTGGCCAGCTTTCCGTTCACAAGCAGGGTCCGCAACCCCGCCACCGGAGGTCTGCGCAAGATAACCTTCGGCGCCGCGTCCCGGAACACGGGTTTCCATATGATTTCAAGCGTTTTCCCGTCCGCCGAACGGGCTGTCCGCAGTGTCACCGGCCCGTATTCCGTCGGCATGGCGTCAAACCGGCAGCGATCGCCCGGCTTGAACCAGGCCCCCGGCGCCAACCTCAACAGATGCAACTCCCCCTCCCGCCATTGATCGTCGATTACCGACAGCCGGGCGCCATACAAGGCCAATGTAGCCGAAAACAGGGTCCCCGTGATGCCGCCCCGCGTCTCGCACGAAATCCGCGTCTGGCGCGAAACGCTGCCCGCAAACAGACTATACAGCCCTTCCAGGAAGCGCTCTCTGTCGCCTAACTGCCACGTGTGCAGGAGGTTCCACGAATAACAGGGCTCACAGCTCGACATCTCGTGGTCCAGCACCGGAACCTGCCAGCAGTTGGAGTCCCGCCGGTAAAACGCGGTCTGGGGCCCCTCCCGGAACCAGTCGGCCAAATCGGTCATCAGGGGGTCGGCCGCCTCCATCAGCCCCGCGAACACCAGGAAGAGCGATCCGGCGTCCAGGGTGAAGGCATGCCGCTTTTCGGCCGACGACTCCCCCGAAAACGCGGCGGGAACCAGCCTCCGCTTCCGGCCGCCCTTGTCCTTCCATACCGGCGCCGTCCGACCCAGACGGCGGAAGGCTTTCACAAAATCGGCCTTGTAGGCCGCCGCCTCCGCCGCAAGCTCCTCCGCCCGGGGATGACCCATCCGCCGCAAGACCCGGACGGCGGCCCGCATTCCCAGGTAGTTCCAGCCGTTCGACCAGGTCGCCTGGATCGTCGTCCGGCTGTCCGTGGCCACGCCCGGCGGCAGAACCCCCTCCACCCCCCCATGCCCCGTCACCGCGCGCATGTCGCGGATCCACTCGCAGGATTTCACCAGGGCATCGGCGTTTTGCTCCCCGAAGGATCGGTCCCCCGACAGCAGCGCGTGCATGGCCACGCTCCACAGAACCGCCCCGTTGTCGGAAATCCAGTCGATCGACTTGTACAGGGGAGGCGAGCTGAAGAATCCCGGATGCGGCGCGAAGGCGGCGCCGGGCGGCGCCACGGTTCCCTGCTCGTCGCGGAAAATATCCAGCCAGCGCGCCACGGTGTCGTGCCGGCCGAACAGGTCCATCAGCATGACCAGCTCCATGGCCAGGGGCGTGGTCCACAGGTCCGTGTAGGCCCAGGAGCCCGTGATCTTGCACACCTTGCCGGTGGCGGGATTCATCTCCGACAGCATGTGGCTGAACCGCAGGCTCTGCCGGAGCGTGTCGTTCACCGCCGCCTCGGGCGTCTCGAACCGGACCGGCGACGCCGAGACCTGTTTCCAAAACAGGTTCGCCTGCGCGAGGGCCCCGTCGTAGCCCAGCGCGAGCTCGGCCTCGAACGCGGCCGGCGCGCACGGCAGCATGGGGATCAGCACGTCGACGAACGCCCCCTTGCGGGCCGGCAGCCGCAGGTGCAGCCGGTAATCCGCCTGGCCCTCCGGCGCCGGGGTGAACCAGGACCGCCCCTCCCAGCCGGCCTGGCCGCCCGGCACGCCCAGGCGGATGCGGCCGTCGGGCTCGACGAGCCGCAGTCCCGATTTCAGGAAATCAGCGCCCTCTTCCGGCGCCAGGGCGCGCGGATACACATGGCGGCCGCCCTCGCGGTGGAACACGACGTTCCGGCGGGTGCTCATGCCGGGGGTCGCGTGCGGGGCCTGCAGGACCAGGTTGAATCCGGTCGACGGCTCCAGCGGCAGCGCGGCGCACGCGTCCTGCACGGACAGGCGGACCCAGGCGAAGAGCGGCTCCGTCCCCTTTTTGATTTCGCCTCCCGGAACATGGGCGAAGGCCCGGATGCGGTGGACCAGGCCGTCCTTGGGAATGTCGGTCCACAGCACGGGCGCGGCGCCCGGCTCCCAGCCCTGGCGGCAGAGGCCGTCGTCGTGCAGCAGGTAGGCGTAACTGGAATGCTCCACGCCCGTGGCCGGCATCCAGTCCGTGTAGTGGGGCGCGATGGCGACCTGCAGCCCCTGGCCCGCCCAGGCCGTGGTCCGCCGGTTCAGGTCGGGCTGCGCCAGCAGGGTCCCGTTCCACAGGATGTTGAAGCGGAACAGGTGCTCCGTCCAGCCCAGCGTGGTGAAGATGTTGGGAAGATCGGCCCACCAGCCGCAGGCGGTCTCGAAATCCGGTTCCCGTTTTGCTGCCTTCGCCTTCATGATGCCGCTCCTTTCGCCATCGCCTGCATGATCATGCGTACCGCCGTGAGGAAGAGAAGGGCATAGACCGCCGCGGTGAAAACGGCGCCCGTCATCCGCCGGTTCAGCCACGCGCCCGCGGCCACGCCGAGCGCGCACAGGGGGATCAGCCACAGTTCCCATTTCAGCGTATCGAACGTGATGTAGGGGCGGGCGCTGAGCGCGCCGGCCAGGAAGAAGAACGGGATCTTGAGCGTGTTGAACGTGAGGTAGTAGCGCGCCGTGGTGCCCACGAACACGCGCCGGTCCAGGCGCTGCGACAGGAAATAGAGGCTCACGATCTGCCCGGCCGCGTGGGCCAGCATGGTGGTGATGCCGCAGACGAGGCCGATGAGCGAGCTTGCGGGAAGGCCGGGGGGGCGGGCCGGTCCGGCGGCTTCCGGCCGCAGGACGCGCCAGAACTTGAGCAGGCAGAAGGCCAGGGAAACCCCGCCCACGATGAACTTCAGCCAGCGGTCGCCGTCCACGCCGGGGCGCCCGAAGTAAACCAGGAACACGGTGCCGGCCGCAATCCCCGCCGTGGTGCCGCCCGCGATATGCCAGAAGCTGCGCGGATCCCACTCGCCCGGGAACTGGCGGAGGGTGAACAGGTCGCACACGATCAGGATCGGCAGCATCATGGCCAACGCCACGTTGGCCGGCAGCACCAGCATCAGCAGCGGGGTTGCCAGCACGCCCAGCCCGCCGCCGAACCCGCCCTTGCTGAAGCCCGTCAGCAGGACGGCAGCCGAGACGGCGGCCAGGTAAAGCGCCGGCGACACGGTGATGCAGTCGGGTATCAGCCAGGACTCGATGCTCATGCCCCTCCTTGAAAACTTCCATTGTGGGCGGACTGCCAAACCGTTTCAAGCGGAATTGCGCAGGCTTGTCAGACCGGTCGGCCTTTGGTATGAGGGAGGCATGAAAATATTCCTGATGACGGACATGGAGGGCGTGGCGGGCATTCTGAACCACGACGACTGGGTCCTTCCCGCCGGCCGGTTTTACGACAAGGGCCAGCGACTGCTGACCGGGGAGATCAACGCGGCCTGCGCCGGCCTCTTCGCCGGCGGCGCCAAGGAAATCGTCGTGGCCGACGGCCACGGCGCCGGCGGCATTGATCCGGAATTACTCGACCCGCGGGCCAGGCTCCAGCGCGGCTGGGGCCGGAACCCCTACCCGTTCGGGCTGGATGCCTCCTTCGACGGCTTCGGCGTGGTCGGCCAGCACGCCAAGGCCGGCACGCCCTTCTCCCACATCACCCACACCGGCTGGTTCAACATGATCGACGTCTCGATCAACGGGATCTCGGTGGGCGAATACGGGCAGGGCGCCCTGTGCGCCATGGAGCTGGGCGTGCCCTGCATCCTGGCCTGCGGCGAGGAGGCGTTCGCGCGGGAAGCCGAGGAACTCACCCCGGGGGTGGTCACCGCCACCGTCAAACAGGGGACCCTGCCGGACGGGCTCGACGACCTTGACCAGTTCGAATACCGGAAAGCCAAGCTGGGCGCGATCCACCTGTCGCCCGCCAGGGCCCGGCAACTCATCCGCGCCGCCGCGCTCAAGGCCATCCGCAAGCTGGCGGCCAGGCCCAAGTCGTTCCGCTTCCCCGACATCGGCGCCCCCTACACCCTGATCTCCCGCGTCCGCAAGGAAGGCGACCTGCCCGCCCGCACCTTTAAAAAGGAACATGCAACAAGCGTCATCGAGCTGTTGAATATGAGATAAAAAAAATAGGTCCTATAAGACCTATAGGACCTATTCCCCCATTATTCCCGCGCCGCCGGGTCCTTCAACCCCGCCTTCCGGAAGGCCTCGGCCCGCTCGACGCAGGTGGGGCAGGTCCCGCAGGCCGGCGGCACGCCGCGGTAGCAGGACCAGGTGCGGGAGAAATCGACTTTCAGCTCCACGCCCAGGCGCACGATGTCCGCCTTCGACAGGGTCGCAAACGGCGCCTGCACCCGGACGGGCTTCACCCGGTTCAGCGCCAGGACCGCGTTGATCCGCTCGATGAACTCGGGCGTGCAGTCCCAGTATCCGTACCGGTCCTGCTTCTGCGCCCCGTAAAACACATCCCGGCAGCCGGCCGATTCGCCAAACGCCGCCGCCAGCGACAGCAGCATCATGTTCCGGTTCGGCACATAGGTGGGCGGCTGCTTCTTCTGCGCCTCCGTCAATCCCGCCAGGTCCGGCACAGGAATGGCCTCGTCCGTCAGGGCCGATCCGCCGCGGGTCAGCTCCTTGAAAAAGGAAATATCCACCTGCCGGTGCTCGGCCCCGGCCAGCCGCGCCTGGACCCCCGCCATCTCCAGCTCGCGGGCGTGCTTCTGGCCGTAATAAAAGGACAGGGCATACAGGAAGCCCGCCCCGCTCCGCCGCCGCACCTCGTGCAGCAGCACGCTGGAATCGAGGCCGCCCGACAGCAGGACCACCGCGCCGCTCATGACAATCCCCGGCTCAATCCGCGTCTTCCTTGGCGGGGGCCAGGGCGGGCAGCACACCCTCCTTAACCAGCTCGGCATCCGTCTGGGCGGTCAGGGGAATCGGCAGCGGCGGAAGCCCCTGCTTGATCAATTCTTTCTGATACGACTGCAAATGCTGCTGGATTTCCGCCTCGCGGATGACCTCGTCCTCGTCGTCTTCCTCGTCCTCTTCCTCATCCGCCTCAGGCTGGATGACCGGAATCACCACCTCGTCCTCGTCGTCTTCCTCGTCCTCGTCG